>JAUNGL010000121.1 GCA_030524665.1 Lachnospiraceae bacterium
GTGACCGTTATATCGAGGTTTGGAACAACGTATTTACCCAGTTTGAGAATGACGGGGAAGGCCATTACGAACTGCTGAAACAGAAGAATATCGATACTGGTATGGGACTTGAGCGTCTGGCTGTTGTGGTGCAGGACGTAGATTCTATTTTTGATGTGGATACGATGCAGAATCTGCGTGACCGTGTCTGTGAATTTGCTCATGCTGTTTACAAGACAGATGAGAAGAAGGATATCTCGATCCGTCTGATCGTAGACCATATCCGTTCTGCTACATTTATGATTTCGGATGGTATCATGCCGACGAATGAAGGGCGCGGATACGTGCTCCGTCGTCTGATCCGCCGTGCGGCACGTCATGGCAGGCTGCTCGGGATTGAGGGAGCATTCCTTTCCAAACTGAGTGCGACTGTGATCGAAGGATCGAAGGATGGCTATCCGGAGCTGGAGGAGAAGAAGGAATTTATCTTCAAGGTACTGGCTCAGGAGGAAGAGAAGTTTAACCGCACGATCGATCAGGGCCTGAATATTCTGTCAGCGATGGAAAATGAGCTGGCAGAGAAGAATGAAAAGGTTTTGAGCGGGGCACAGGCATTCCTGCTCTATGACACATACGGATTCCCGCTTGATCTGACTAAGGAAATTTTGGAAGAGAAGGGATACGAAGTGGACGAGGCAGGATTCAAGGCTTGTATGGAGGAGCAGCGGACAAAGGCAAGAAAGGCCCGTGCTGTGACAAACTACATGGGTGCGGATGCAACTGTATACGACCAGATTCCGGCAACGGTTACTTCTGAATTTGTAGGATATGATACACTGGAAGCAGAGTCTGAGATTACGGTGCTTACGACAGAAAGTGAATTGACAGAAGCGCTGACGGACGGTATGAGAGGAACTATTATCACAGCAAAGACACCGTTCTACGCTACCATGGGTGGACAGAATGGTGATAAGGGTATCATTGTATGTGCAGACGGTGAGTTTGTAGTAGAGGATACCCTGCATCTGCTGGGCGGCAAGGCGGGTCACGTAGGGTATGTATCACGCGGTATGCTGAAGACAGGCGACGTGGTTACGCTGAAGGTAAATGAAGCAGGAAGAAAAGATACCTGCAAGAACCACAGTGCAACGCATCTTCTCCAGAAGGCTCTGAAGACAGTGCTTGGTTCCCACGTAGAGCAGAAAGGTTCTCTCGTGACTCCAGACAGACTGCGTTTTGACTTTGCTCATTTCCAGGCGATGACAGCGGAGGAGCTTGCACAGGTAGAAGCTCTGGTAAATCAGGAAATTACGGCAGGACTTCCGGTACGTACGGATATCATGTCGATTGAAGATGCCAAGAAGACAGGTGCGATGGCACTGTTCGGTGAGAAATACGGAGACGAAGTGCGTGTTGTATCCATGGGAGACTTCTCAAAAGAGCTTTGCGGCGGTACCCACGTATCCAACACAGCTGAGATTACGACCTTCAAGATTGTATCTGAGAGCGGAATCGCAGCAGGCGTACGGCGTATAGAAGCACTGACCGGAGCAGGTGTATTTGCATATTATAAAAATGTGGAAAAAGAGCTTGCGGAGGCTGCAAAGCTTCTTAAGGCAACTCCGGCAAATCTGCTGGAGAAGATCGCTTCCTTGCAGGCAGAACTGAAAGCAGTCAGCAGTGAGAATGAATCTCTGAAGAGTAAGCTTGCCAAGGATGCGCTTGGTGATGTGATGAACCAGGTGGTTGAGGTCAAGGGAACGAAGCTTCTGGCTGCCAAGCTGGAAGGGGTGGATATGAATGGTCTGCGTGATCTGGGAGATCAGCTCCGTGAGAAACTTGGAGAAGGTGTCGTAGTACTTGCTTCTGTGAAGGATGGTAAGGTCAATCTGATGGCGGCTGCTACAGATGCGGCGCTGAAGCAGGGTGCACATGCAGGTAATCTGATCAAAGGAATCGCAGCGCTTGTAGGCGGAGGCGGCGGCGGACGCCCGAACATGGCTCAGGCCGGCGGAAAGAATCCGGCAGGTGTGGATGCAGCGCTTGCAAAGGCAAAAGAGGTGCTGGAAGCACAGTTGGCATAGAGAAATATTGTAATGGAAACAGCATCTGTTCAGAACCGAAATGGTCTGAACAGATGCTGTTTTTGTGTGGAAAAAACGACAAAAAGTTTATTTTGGCGTTTTTTACTAAAAACATATGTTTTTTGTTGACATTTTATATCAGTATTTATAATATAAAAATGTAATACATAGATGCCTTACCTAAAAGGCAAAAGCAAATACAAAGGAAAAAGAGGTAGTAGAAAAATGAGCAGAGATGAATTGTTTCAGGAATATTTTCTGAAGTACAGAAAACTGGTGATACGTATGGTCATGGTGAAATCGGGAGATTATCAGCTGGCACAGGAAATTTGTCAGCAGGTATTTTGTGCATTATATGACCATATGAATGATGTGGACTCAGATTACGTAAAAGCATGGTTACTCAGAAGTACACGGAATGCATTGGTTGATTATCTTAGAAAGAGCAGCAGACGGAAAGAAGTAACACTGAATGTAGCTGATGATCAGGAAAGTGGAGTTGCCCTGATGGAAACAGACCGTGATCATTATGAAAATAAAGTAATTAATATGGAGCTGGCAGGAAGGATTTTGAGAGAGATACAGGAGGTCAATAAAGTCTGGTATCAGGTTCTGATCATGATCTGTGTGAATGGGATGTCACACAGGGAGGTTGCAGCTGTCATGCATGTATCGGAACAGGTGGTTCGTGCCAGACTGCATCGGGCCCGCGGGTATGTGCGTCAGAAGTATGGAGATGAATATTGGGGAAGATAACAGAGAAAACTAAAATACCCGAAGAATTTATAAAACAAACTACTGGACATTTGATATTAATTGTTTTATACTGATTTTTGTAAAATTTAATCACATTTGTTGGTTTGGAACCAGCCTTTACAAGTTCCGCGAGGATTAATAGAGAAACCGGTGTGAGTCCGGTACGATCCCGTCACTGTGATAGGGAGTTCTCTGGTATCATGTCACTGGATTTTGTTGCAAAGTAAATCTGGGAAGGCGCCTGAGAACGATGATCTTAAGTCAGGAGAACTGCTTGTAAATGATTTTCGTATGATTCTTACGGTAGATAGGAAACATCGGTGCAACATTCAGAAAGGGTATTGAAAAATACCTGTATTGTTGTATGTTTTTGCTGTGCACTTTTTGCGTCCGTATTGATGGTACGGGCGCTTTTTGTTATGCAAAAGCCAGGCGAATATGTCTGCGGATTTGACTGGTTGGATATCACACAGGCCGGAAGATGCTCCGGTCCAGGGTTCGGCGAAGAATCAGGAATGTAGGAAGGAGAAAAAAGTGTCAAAGAAACAAATGGGAAAAAGGTTCGTCCAGATACTTGTCGTACTGTTTGGAATCAGTTTTTTTACCTTTGGTCTGACGTATCTGTCACCGGGTGATCCGGCGGAGATCATGCTGACAGAGTGTGGTAATCTGCCGACACCGGAACTGCTGGAACAGACGAGGCATGAGCTTGGTCTTGACCGGCCGTTTCTTGTTCAGTATGGTTCGTGGCTGAAGGGAGTCCTGATCGGGGATATGGGAAATTCTTATTCTTTTAAGATTCCGGTTGTGGAGAAGCTGACTTCCTGTTTCTGGCCTACGCTGCAGATGTCTCTGCTGGCTCTTCTGATGATGATTGTCGTATCGATCCCTCTCGGAATCATATCAGCAGTTTATCAGAATAAATGGCCGGATTATCTGGTGAGGGGAGTCACCTTTGTCGGAGTCTCTGTTCCGAGCTTCTGGATTGGACTGATCTTACTCAGTATCTTCGGCGTACAGCTTCGCTGGGTAAATGTTGCGGGAGGAAGTACTGATTTGAAGGCAATGATTCTTCCGTCTGCCACACTGGCTCTTGCAATGTCAGCCAAGTATACGCGGCAGGTCAGAAATGCTGTGCTGGAGGAATTGCATCAGGATTATGTAACAGGAGCGAGAATGAGAGGAATCAAGGAGAGCGCAATTCTCTGGCGGCATGTGCTGCCGAACGTCATGCTTCCGTTGGTAACTCTGCTGGGACTGTCTCTGGGAAGCCTTCTGGGAGGTACAGCTGTCGTAGAGATTATTTATAACTGGCCGGGGATGGGAAGTATGGCGGTCAAGGCTATCTCCTGCCGTGACTATCCGCTGGTACAGGGATATGTGCTTTGGATTGCGATTCTGTATATGGTGATCAATCTTCTGGTAGACCTGTCATACAATTATCTGGATCCGAGACTGAAGGAGGGAAAATAAAGTGAAAAAGTTAAAATTTTTCGGTCAGCATAAGCAGTTTACCCTCTTTTTGATACTGGCAATCGGAGTTGTCTGTGTGGCAATTTTTGCTCCGTGGATTGCGCCGAAGGATCCGCTGGAGGCAGTTATGCTTGATTCCCTGAAGGCACCGTGCGCAGAGTATCCATGTGGAACGGACAAGCTGGGAAGGGATATCTTGTCGAGAGTTATTTTTGGTACAAGAACCTCATTGATCATGACACTCTGTCTGGTAGCTGTTATTTTCGTAGTCGGAACCCTACTTGGAGTTCTGGCAGGCTATTTCGGCGGTATTGTGGATGAGATTATCATGCGTATTGCAGATATGATGATTTCTTTTCCGGGGCTCGTACTTGCCATTGCAATCGCAGGTATGCTGGGACCGAATATGACGAATGCAGTCATCGCAATTTCGGCAGTGAGCTGGACGAAATATGCGCGTCTGGCACGAAGCCTTGTAATGAAGGTAAAGAAGAATCTTTACATAGAGGCAGCAGTCGTGAATGGTACGAAGACATCAAAAATCCTGTGGCGTCACATACTTCCGAATATGGTAACAACTCTGATCGTAACGGCGGCAGCCGACATCGGAACGATGATGCTGGAACTGGCATCTCTTTCCTTCCTTGGCTTCGGAGCTACAGCTCCGACACCGGAATGGGGCTTGATGCTGAATGAAGGAAGAACGTATATGGCAAAGGCTCCGTGGCTGATGATTTATCCTGGTATTGCAATCGTGATCGTGGTAGTTATCTTCAACATGCTGGGCGACAGCATCCGTGATGTACTTGATCCGCGTCAGGAGTAAGTAACAAAGGTGATCAATACAAAAGGAAATTTGGAGTTTACAGTAAGGAGGAAATAATATGAAGAGCAGAAGCTTAAAGAAAATGTTCGGCGCTGCCGTACTGGCAGGCGCTATGATGATGGCAATGGTTCCGGCAACTCCGGTATCTGCAGCAGGCGAGATTACAATCGGTGTTACGAGCTTTGCAGATACACTGGAACCGACGACACAGTATTTCAGCTGGGTAGTATCCCGTTACGGTGTAGGTGAGTGTCTGGCACGTTTCGATCAGGAAGGAAACATGGTTCCGTGTCTGGCAGAGAGTTGGGAGAGCAGTGAGGATGGACTGACCTGGACCTTTAAGATCCGTGAGGGTGTGAAATTCTCCAACGGAAATGATATGACTGTAGAGGCTGTAAAGTCTTCTTTGGAGCGGACAATCGAGAAGAGCGACCGTGTTCCGGAATTTTTTGATCTCGACAATATGGAAATCGATGGACAGAACCTGATTTTTCATCTGAAGAGAGCAAATGCAAACATGGCAGGAAGTCTGGCAGACCCGTTGTTCCTGATCGTGGATACGAGTGTGGATGACTCTACGTTTGAGATGGAAGGACCGGTATGTACGGGACCGTATGCTGTAGAATCCTTCAGTCCGACCGACGCCTGTGTAGTTGTAAAGAATGAATACTACTGGGACGGCGAGGTGCCGCTTGACCGTGTAACCCTGAAATGTATTGACGACCAGACGACACGTTCCATGGCACTGCAGACGGGTGAGATTGATATCGCATACAATCTGAAGACAGAGAACGTATTTGAGTTTGAGGGCAACCCGAATTATAATATCCAGGAGCTTCAGTCCCTGCGTTCCACCTATGCATTTATGAACCAGAACGGAGCACTTGGTGATCTGGCGCTGCGTCAGGCATTCCTCCGTGGTCTTGATAAGGAGACATACTGTGCCGTACTTTTGGAAGGCGGAGCAACACCTGGTAAGGCACCGGTACCGCCGACACTGGATTTCGGATTTGATGAGCTGAATGACGAAAATGCTTACGATCCGGAAGGGGCAAAGGCAATCCTTGAGGAAGCGGGATATGTGGATGTAAACGGTGACGGCTATGTGGAGAAGCCGGACGGTTCCGAGCTTGTACTTGACTTTGTGATCTATACCAGCCGTGCAGAGCTTGGTGTGTATGCGCAGGCAGCACAGGCTAGCCTGAAGGATATCGGTATCAATGTAAATCTGAATACGGTAAGCTATGAGACCCTGCTTGATATGAGAGATTCCGGAACATACGATCTGCTGATCTGGAACGTGCTGGTAGCTAATACGGGTGACCCGGAAAACTATCTGCGTGAGAACTGGTACAGCACATCTGCAAACAACACAGCAGGATATAATAATCCGGAAGTGGATAAGCTGCTGGATGAGCTTGCAGCAACCTTTGAGACAGAGGAGAGAAAAGAAATCATCATGCAGATTGAGCAGCACATCATGGATGATGCGGCAACCGTATTCTTCGGATATGAGACTACGTATCTGTTTTCCAACACACGTGTGACTGGTGTAAATATGTATCCGATGGATTACTACTGGCTGACAAAGGATATCGCTCTCGCAGAGTAAAGTCGAAGCTGTAAAACGGACAGGGCAGGCGGGAATCCTGCGGTAGATCACAGACGTTTGGAAATGGCTGTGAAGAAAGCTGAAACCGCGCTCCTGTCCGGGGATCAAGAGAAAAAGGAGCAAAAAAATGCTTGAAATTAAAGATTTGGCAATTCAGTACGGGAAGCAGGCTCCGACGATAGAACATTTTAATCTTTCCATGAAAAAGGGTGAGATCGTCAGTGTGGTAGGTGAGAGCGGAAGCGGTAAGACAACCGTGATCCGTGCGGTTCTCGGCGCACTGGCCGGAGGCGGCAAAGTAGCTGCCGGAGATATCGTATTTCAGGGCAAGTCCCTATTGAACAACTCAAAAGATGAATGGAGACAGTTGAGAGGAACCAAGATGTCCATGATCTTCCAGGACTGCGGCGGTACTTTGAATCCCATCCGGAAAATCGGAAGCCAGTATGTCGAATATATCTGTACGCACAGCAATGAGTCAAAGCAGGAGGCGTGGGCGCTCGGTGTATCTATGCTCGAGAAAATGCGTCTGCCGGATGCGGAGAATATTATGAACAGCTATCCGCACCAGCTTTCCGGCGGTATGCGCCAGAGGGTCGGTATCGCGATGGCGATGACGTTCAATCCGGAACTGCTGCTCGCCGATGAGCCGACGAGTGCTCTGGATGTGACGACACAGGCGCAGATCGTCCGTCAGATGATGGAGCTTCGTGACAATTTTGGCACGAGTATTATTATCGTTACGCATAACCTTGGTGTGGCGGCATATATGGCTGATCAGTTGATTGTGATGCAGTATGGAAAGGTTGTAGACAGAGGCACCCGGGATGAGGTTATGAATCATCCGACGAATGATTATACGAAGAGACTGCTTGCATCAGTCCCGGAAATGGAGGGGGAGCGTTTTGTTTAAAGAATCAGAGATTGTCCTTGAATCAAAACATATCATGAAGCAGTTCCCTGCATCCGGCGGCAAGACGCTGACGGCCTGCAATGATATCAACCTGAATGTCTACAAGGGAAAGACACTCGGAATCGTCGGTGAGAGCGGATGCGGAAAATCTACCTTTGTCCGTATGGTGATCTCTATGGACAAGCCGACGAGCGGTGAGATTCTGTTTCACGGGAAAAATATTGTCAATTTTTCCGAAAAAGAAAAATGGCTGAACCGTCAGAATATGCAGATGGTATTTCAGGATCCGCTGGCTTCCTTCAATCCGAAGATGAAGATCGTGGATATTCTGACAGAGCCGCTGATGAATTTTGGAAGGCTGAAGAGGAGCCAGAAAGAGGCAAAGGCGAAGGAACTTCTGGAGATGGTAGAGCTTCCGGCTGATTTTATGTACCGCTATCCGCACAATATGAGCGGAGGACAGAGACAGAGAATCAGTATCGCGCGTGCTCTTTCGCTGGAACCTGAGATTCTGGTATGCGATGAGGCGACATCAGCACTTGATGTTTCCATCCAGAAGACGGTCATCGAGCTTCTGGTGCGTCTGCAGAAGGAGAAGAAGATCAGCATGATCTTCATTTGCCATGATCTGGCATTGATTTCTTCGTTTGCACATCAGATCGCAGTAATGTATCTTGGTCACATTGTGGAGGTGCTTCCGGGTGAGGATGTAGCGCATAATTCGGTGCATCCGTATACTCTGGCACTGCTGGGTGCACAGTTCTCGATCCATATGGATCCGAATGAGAAGATCGAGAGTATCGAGAGCGAAGCACCGAGCCCGCTTGACGTGCCGAAGGGCTGTCCATTCCAGAACCGCTGCGAGCATTGTATGCCAAAATGCAAGACAGAGAAACCTGTCCTGAAAGAGATTGCACCAGGGCATGAGGTAGCGTGCCATTATGTAACAGATAAAAAATAAGAGAGGCAGACAGAATGAAAAAGAAACGTAATATGATACTTGGCTTTCTGCTTCTTCTTGGTCTGTTTGCAGGTATCTGTGTGCAGGCTGAGGAAGCGCAGGTGACAGGTGCTGAAGAGTATAAGATCGGTGTAGCGGTTTATGATCCGGAAAGTTCCGAGATGAATATGTTCATAAACTACTACAGAGACTATTTGGAAGAAGGATTTCCGGTGAAGTTCTATTTTTCAGGCAAGATTAATTCTGTAGAAGGGGAAAACGAATTTATCCGTGCGGTGAAAGCGCAGGGCGCACAGGGAGTTATTTCTTTTCTTGGAATGGACGTGAAAGAGACAATCCGTGTCTGCGAAGAAAATGAAATGTACTATGTGCTTGGTTCCAACAGTATTAGTGATGCGGACTACGAGGCTGTGAAAGATAACCCGTGGTTCCTGGGAACCATAGGTCCGGATCCTGAGGCGGTACACCAGGCGGGACGTGATATGGCAGATTATTTCCTGAAAAAGGATGGAAAGTCTTTCCTGATTATGTCAGGCGGAGCTTCCAGAGGAAGTTCCATGCATGCGCTCAGAACACAGGGAATGCTGGAGGTTCTGCAGGAGCAGGCCGGGCTTATCCTGCCGGAAGAAGCCGAAGCAGTAGCTGTTGTGGATGAAAATACGACACTTACCAACAGTGACGGAACCGTATCTGTGACGATTTGTCCGGATTACACGGAAGGCGGAGAGGGTCTGGCAAATCTGGAAAGTGCCTTTGCGGACGCTACTTACGATGTACTTATGAGTGCTTTCCATGCAAGTACGTATCTGGATAAGATTGCGGAGAAAGAGAATACACAGGGAAGCAATATTATGGTAGGGGCGATTGATAGCTTTACCGAGCAGAATTTTGAAATATTCAAAGAAAGAGATGCTTTCGGCAATGCTCCGATTGACTACGTGCAGGGGAAATATGCTTCCATGGCAGGACCGGCTTTTGCGATGGTATATAATGCAATCACAGGGCATCCGGAAGCAAATACATCTGACGGAGAGGCTGTACGTTTGTATCAGGGCTTCTGGAAGGCAGATAATCGGGAAAGCTATATTGAACTTTACGGTTATACGACTGGTATTTATGAAAATGCATATAGCTGCGACAGTCTGATGCAGGTGATCAAGGTATTCAATGATGATGCATCACCGGAGAAGCTGAAGGAGCTGACGGAAGCGTATACGGTAGAGGATGTAAAAGCAAGAATATTAGGTGAATAAAACGATTTTTCGAGAACTGGGGCTGTTGCGGAGAGCCACTTTCCACAGGATTATATGGGTGTGTTTTTGAGAGACACGTCTGTCTGTGGAGTGCTGTGATCCGGGGCAGCCCCAGTCAGTCTTCGTGTATATGGTGACCAACGGGGCATATACGGTGCAGCGAGAAAGATTTGCTTGCATTTTCCACTATTTTGCTATATGATGCTATTTGATAAATGTTTAACAAAGAAAGGAGGTGCAAGTCATGCAAAAGGAGATAGAACGCAAGTATCTGGAATGTGAGCGGATGGGGATATTCCTGATTCTGATGATGAGCGGCGGGTTTATGGGTTCTTATACCTATATTCTGAAGGGCGGTGTATTCTGTAATGCCCAGACCAGTAATATTCTGCTGCTTGGTATTTCGCTTGGCACAATGGAGTGGAAAAGAGCGGCCTATCTGCTTCTGCCGATTTCGGCCTATTTTCTTGGATCAGTAGTATCGGAGGTGCTTCCTGTCTATGTCAGAAAGAAGGAACTGCTGCGCTGGGATACCCTTCTGGTCGGGATTGAAATTGCTGTATTGGCGGTGCTCGGCTGTCTGCCGGACAGTGTGCCGGTACAGGTATTCCAGGTTTCCATCAATTTCATTTGTTCCATGCAGTACAATACC
>JAUNGL010000122.1:0-7684 GCA_030524665.1 Lachnospiraceae bacterium
GTGAAGCTGTTCATTCCGGCAAACATACTTCTTGCCACATCCGTTGCCGCAAAAGAAAAGCTTGGATTCAATATGCTCGGCGCCATTGCCATTATCCCGAACACTCCGCCCACCGGCATAGCCACCGCTAAAAGCACTGCCAGCATTCCGAAAAACAATCCGATTGCCATTACGCTTCTCCTCCTTCCGTTTCCTTATGCTTCAGCCCCAGAATGATCATCTGCACATACCTCAGAATCCCAAGCATTACTGCAAATGCCATCACACTGTAAATCTGTGCCAGCGGAATCCGCAGCGCGGGACTGGCCTGGCCCACCTTTGCTGAATTTGCTATGATTCCCAAGGTTCCCTTCAGCAGGTATGCCAGAAAACCAATCATTACTACATTACAGATCTGGTGCAAAGCCCTCTGTACTCCCTGCGGCAGCATCGTCGTAAAGGTATCCACACGGATGGAACTTCCCATACGAATCGCACAGGGCAGACTGAAAAATGCAGACAGCGCCAGACAATAGCAGCACACCTCATCAGACCAGCTCAGCGCATTGTGAAAACAATAGCGCATAATTACATTGGCAAATGACAGCACACTCATTACCGCCAGCAGCAAAGCCAAAATTGCCAGTTCAAAATTTTGGTCAAGCCATTTTAAACCTTTCATGTTCCCAACTCCCTCTTGTAAATTTTCATATTTTTACGTTTTCGAAAACCTGTATTTTGATTATAACTGTGGTATAATAAGAAGTAAAGTTACTAATATTTCTATCAGATAGAAGTTTTGCTTCTAACAAGTAGGGGGATTGCACAAATGGATTTAAGACAATTAGAATATATGGTTGCTATTGCCGAAAAGGGCAGTATCTCCAAGGCAGCCGATTCTCTTTTCATCAGCCAGTCCGGTCTGAACCAGCAGCTTATCAAACTGGAGAAGGAGCTGAACATCCAGCTCTTTTACCGGACCACACATCATCTGGAGCTGACTCAGGCCGGACAAATTTATGTCAAAAATGCCAAAGAGATTTTAACCATCAAGAAAAACGCCTACACCCAGATCGGGGACCTGGTAGACAGCAACACCGGTGAGATCAACTTTTCCCTGACTGCCGAACACGGTATCAATATGTTTGTGGAAATCTTCCCTGCCTTTACCAAGCGCTATCCCGGTGTCATGCTGAACCTTAACGAGATGATCGTCAGTCAGCAGCACGAGGCTCTTCTGGCCGGACACATGGATCTGGGCTTTGTCATGCTCAGAGACATTGACAAGGTCAACTTAGAATATGTGCACCTGTGCAACGAGCGTCTGGTTCTGGGCGTTCCCCGCACCAATCCCCTGGCCCGGCAGTACGGTGCACCTCCCGGCTCTCCCTATCCTACCATTGACTTAGCGCTGTTTTCCCAGGAACGTTTCTCTTTGATTTTTGCCGCCTCAACCATGAGAAACGTGATCCGCCCGCTGTTTAAGGAGGCCGGATACGAACCCAATATCCTGTTTGAGACCTCTATGAATCATGTGCTGAGCAAAATGGTCAGCCAGGGGCTCTGCTGCACCATCATCCCCCAGTCCCATGCCGCTAACCACGACAAGGTGGCCTGGTTTTTCCTCACCTCAGATCCTGTCTGGGAGATTGACGTGGTATACAACAAAAACAATCCCCCCAGCAAAGCCGGCCAGTACTTAATCAAGCTGGCCCAGGAATACGGCCAGATGCTGGAATACCAGCTCACCCAGTGCTACTGACCTTCCTGATCTCCGCGGGCAGACTGCAGTGCAAAAAGGCTGCTCCTGCATAGAACAAACCTATGAAATCAAAAAAATCCGGCAGAAGACCCTCTGCCGGATTTCATCACTCAATATTTTGTTTTGCCGATATCTTCCTGATCAGCGAACCAGGCAGGGTTTCTTCGGGTTGAACTTCCAGCCCGGGATCAGATACTGCATGCCGATGGAATCATCTCTTCCGCCTAAGCAGTTATCCAGATACAGCTGATGAGCCTTCTTCACCTGCTCCATATCAACCTCGATGCCCAGCCCCGGCTTCTTCGGAACCTCTACACAGCCGTCAACGATCTGCAGCGGCTCCTTGGTCAGTCTCTCCAGGCCCTCCTGCCAGATCCAGTGGGTATCCAGTGCGTTGTACTCACCCGGAACAGCAGCGCCTACCTGGGTAAACATAGCCAGGGAAATGTCGAAGTGGTTGTTGGAGTGGCTGCCCCAGGTGTAGCCGAAGTCATGGCACATCTGAGCCACACGTACAGAACCGCTCATGGTCCAGAAGTGCGGGTCAGCCAGGATGATATCAACAGCCTGGGACTCCAGGGAATGTCCAACCTCTCTCCAGTCGGTTGCGATCATGTTGGTTGCGGTCGGGAAACCGGTGCGGCGGCGGAATTCGCTCATAATCTCACGTCCGGAATATACGCCCTCTGCTCCGCACGGATCCTCACAGTAGGTCAGGATGCCCTTCATGCCTTTTACATACTCAACAGCCTCTTCCAGCAGCCAGCCGCCGTTGGGATCCAGGTCGATTCTTGCATCCGGGAATGCTTTTTTCAGCTCACGGATCACATCCATCTCCTCATTGCCCGGAAGAACGCCGCCCTTGAGCTTGAAGTCCTGGAAGCCGTATTTCTCATGGGTTGCTTTCGCAAATGCCACGATCTTATCAGCAGTCAGTGCTTCCTCATGACGGATGCGGTACCACTCACAGTCAGAATCCGGCTCGTGATCATACGGAAGATCCGTCTTGTTCGGATCGCCGACGAAGAACAGATAGCCCAGCATACGAACCTTGTCTCTCTGCTGTCCGTCGCCCAGCAGCTCGCATACCGGAACTCCCAGGTGCTTGCCGAGCAGATCCAGGCACGGAGCCTCGATGGCGGTGATTACATGAACGCCGGTACGAAGATCGAAGGTCTGATTGCCGCGCACATCTACCTCGCCCTTGGAATCCAGATATTTTTTCACCTTCAGCAGCGTGCTCTTATATTCGGAAATCTTCGTTCCCTCCACGATCGGAATGCACTCTTCAAGAGCCGCCGTGATCTTCTTGCCGCCCGGAACCTCGCCGACGCCCATCTCACCGTTGTCCGCATACAGAACAACGACGTTTCTTGTAAAATACGGTGCATGGGCTCCGCTCAGATTCAGCTCCATGCAGTCCTTACCAGCTACCGGCCACACTTCCATTTTTGTGATTGTTGGTACCATAAAATACATCCTCCTTGATTTTTTCTGCCGTGCGTCTGCACGATTAACCTTGATTACATTATACTACAGCAAGATAAATAAGTAAAATTCATAGTTTTTATTTTTCTATTAATTTCATTAAGAGTTCCGCATCCAATATGACGTTTTTCCTCAAAACCTCTTGTTTTTTTCAAACCGCAACATTATGATAAAAATATCTTGGACTTCTGAAAGGATATTGGCATGGACTTAAAGCAAATCGAATATATTTTAAAAATTGCGGAAGAAAACAACATTACCAGAGCAGCCGAAAAGCTCTTTATCACCCAGTCAGCCCTGAACCAGCAGCTTCTGAAGCTGGAAAAGGAACTGGATACCCCGCTGTTTTACCGTTCCCGCACCAACTGGCGGCCGACGGAGGCAGGCGAGGTCTATATCCGGAACGCCAAGGAAATGCTGCGGATCCGCAAAACTACCTACGACCAGATCCGCGACATCGCACGCACACAAAAGGGCACCCTGACCCTGGGTATCACTCCCGGACGCGGTATCGCTTTATTCGGCGGCGTATATCCGATCTTTCATCAGAAATATCCTTATATTACGGTCGAGCCGGTTGAGCAGAATGTCCGCACGCTGCAGGCGATGATCGCCGAGGGCAGCCTGGATGTGGGCTTCCTGACGCTGGGACGGCAGAATTATACAAAGGACGAATATATCCTTCTTCAGGAGGAAGAGATCGTCCTCTCCATTCCTGCCTGTCATCCGCTCAGCCAATATGCGGCGCCGCCCGGCGAGCCTCTTGCCGTTCTGGATCTGAAGCAGGCGCAGTACGAACCATTTGTCCTGATGGACCGCGATTCCACCATGAGGGTGCTGATCAACCAGATCTTTGAACGATCCGGATTCACCCCCAGTATTTTGTTTGAGACAAAGAACCATGCCACCATTGTCTCTCTGATCCAGTCCAATCTGTGCTGCGGGCTGCTGCCCTACTACTACATCAAAACCAATCCGCCCGGCATTGCCAGCTTCCGGCTTCCGTTCCACCCCACCTGGGACGTGGTCGCCAGCCACAAGAAAAATGCTTACGTAAGCGAGGCGGCGCGCTATTTCATCGAACTGGCGCGGGAATTTTGGAACTCCTGACCCACGGAACCTGCCCCGGATGCTTAATGCGATGAGATGCGTCACTGGCGCGTCTCACTGCATTCTGATGAACAACCAGAGGCCCCGCCACCGTCGGCATCTCGGTATGCTTGGCAAAAAAATGCGCCCAAGCCGGAATCTCTTCCGGTTTGAGCGCGTTTTTTATCTGATTACTGCTCCAGAGAGTCTGCAATCTCCTTGATTGTATTGAAGATTTCCTCATCATGAGCCTCAGAATCTGCTGCGCTCAGATAGTACGGCATCATCTCTACGTTTGCAACTGCCTCTGCTGCTTCCGGATCTGCCAGAACCTGCTGAACCAGATTCTCATAGAATGTGATCACTTCGTCCGGAGTCTCCTTCGGGAAGTAGAAGGAGAAATCGCAGTCCGGATATACCAGGTCGATGCCCTGCTCTTTCAGGGTCGGGATGTCAGCGATCAGGTCATATCTTTCCTCAGTCGGAGCACCGATGCATACGAACTGGCCTGCGGTCAGATAATCCTTGCAGTTGATATAAGCACCCGGCATCAGGTCTACCTGTCCGGACAGCATAGCTGCGATCTTATCGGAGTTGGAACCTACGTCTACCAGATCCAGATCAATGCCTGCAACCTTTTCAAATTCAAGCAGCTCATAATAGGTATAAGCGCCAACCTCGGTACAAGCCTTCAGCTGGCCCGGTGCTGCCTTTGCTGCCTCGATGAACTCGTTCAGATCTTTATATTTCTCAGGATTTACATACAGCTGCTGTGCCGGATCCTTTGCGAAAGTCGGGCCAAGCTTGAAAGCGGTATAGTTATAATCGGTAATGCCTGCAATGTTTGCCACGTTTACCAGGTTGTGTCCGTACAGGAAGGTATGTCCGTCCGGTGCAGCGGAAAGCACCTGGTTTGCAGCTACGGAACCTGATGCGCCGTTAGCGTTTACAACGATGAAATCACAGCCGGTCAGTTCCTTTGCGTACTGAGCAAATACACGTGCGGAAAGATCCGTATTGCCGCCTGCGCCTGCCGGTACTACGATGGAAACAGTGGTGGTTGGCTTCCAGTCGGTAGCTGCGGTCTCCACAGCTGCTGCATCGCCGCCTGCTGCCTCACTGCCCTCTGCTGCTTTCGTCTCTGCCGGAGCTGCGGTAGTAGCGTCTGCTGAGGAAGAGCCGCCGCATGCGGTCAGTCCCAGTACCATTGCACTTGCCAATACGGTTGCCAAAATTCTTTTTTTCATAGCTTTCTTCTCCTTTTCCCTGGCTCTGTTTCCGAGCCTTTTTTTCCCTTATATATCACTCCCGCCCCGCGGGCTGAGAGACATATACATGTTTTCTTAATGTTACATTGCCTGTTTTTTCTTCAGATAAGCCTTATACTCCTTGAACAGGGACCATACCAGCACGCCGATTGCCACGAAGAAGAATACATCGAAGATCGGTCTTGCGAAGAATGCTCCGAAGGACTTGTACTGCATGATACCACGTCTCAGATAAGTTTCCAGCATCTCGCCGATCAGGAAGCACAGTACAAACGGTGTGGTCGGGAGGCTGAACTTGTGATACAGATATCCGATAATACCGAATACCAGGATGGACTGTACATCGAAGATACGGTTGTTGGTTGCGAATGCGCCTACGCAGCACAGTACCAGGATCAGCGGCAGCAGGATATGTTTCGGAACCTTCAACACCTGTACAAAGCCCTTGATACAGGTCCACTCTACCACCAGCATGATCAGCGTACAAAGCATGCATGCAGCGAAGATACCGTATACAACGTCGGCGTTTTTTACGAACAGCAGCGGACCTGCGGACAAACCGTGGATCAGGAAGCCGCCCAGCATCATTGCCGTAACGCCGTCGCCCGGGATACCAAGTACCAGCAGCGGGATCATGGCGCCGCCGATGGTCGCATTGTTGGCGGACTCAGTAGCAACGATACCGTCCGGGCAGCCCTTTCCGAACTCTTCCGGATGCTTGGACATGTTCTTGGCAGTTACATAAGCCAGCATACCGGAGGTAGAACCGCCGATACCAGGCAGGATACCGATACCGGTACCAATCAGAGCGGAACGGAAGAAGTTCGGCAGGTGGTAAATGAACTCCTGCACACTGAATCCGAAACCTTTGACTTTCTTGATCGGAATAGTTTCCATCTTGCCGCTTCCCATGCTCTCTGCGGTGCACAGGATATCGGAGATAGCAAAGATACCGATCAGGGTAGGCAGTGTATCGAAACCAGCCATCAGGTTGCTCATGCCCATGGTGAAACGCGGGGTTCCATCGATGGGCGCCATACCGATCAGGGTGAACATCAGTCCCAGCATACCTGCCAGAAGGCCGCGGATCATGTTGCCGGAAGAAAGAATGGCTACCATGGTCAGTGCAAAGAAGCAGATACCGAAGTTCTCTACCGGCGTAAACTTCAGGCAGATGTCAGCCAGCAGCGGTGCGCAGAAGGTCAGGATGATGAAGGAAAAGATGGAACCCATTGCTGAGAACACAATACCAAGTCCCAGAGCCTTCATTGCCTCGCCGTTCTTTGCCATCGGATGTCCGTCGAAAGTTGTCGCGATCGAGGAAGCCGTACCGGGCATGTTCAGCAGGATTGCGGAAATCAAACCGCCGGAAATACCGCCTATGTACACGGCAACCAGTGTATTCATACCCATGGAGGCTGACATGCTGAAGGTCAGCGGCAGCATCAGTGCTACTGCCATGGATGCGGAAAGTCCCGGAATGGAACCAAAGATGATACCGATCGTCACGCCTGCGATCATCAGCAGGATGGAACCGGGTGTCATAATACTTACAAACGCTTGTCCTAAGGATGCTAATGCCTGCATATCTTTCCCCTCCCCTATAAGTTAATGGTAAAAATACCGGCCGGCAGCACGATCTTGAATCCGTAGCGGAACAGGAAGAACACTACCAGGGTAAATATTACGTCAATCACCAGAATCTGAATGATATCCTTGCGTCCCCGTCTGTCATCCGGAGCCAGCACCAGCATCTGCAGCGGCAGATATACCAGCGTGGATACGATGAAACCGATCGACTGGAGGACAAACACGTAAACCAGCACCAGCAGGATACTGAGAAGCACCCGCTTGTAATCGCAGTCAGCGATCTCGGCATTTTCCAGCTCAGCGGCATGCATTTTAAAGTTTTTGACGCTGAGGAACAATAAGACCGCAGCCAGAACAAAGGTCAGCGCTCCAATGCAAAGCGGCATGAAATCGGGACCGATGTCCATGACCTTGGATTTCGGAAGCATTTTAGCAGCAGCAATCAGCACCGCGGAAAGCGCCATGAAAAAGATGCTAACTACAATGTCCCCATACTTTTTAAAGAACA
>JAUNGL010000122.1:7784-10484 GCA_030524665.1 Lachnospiraceae bacterium
GAAAGCGCCATGAAAAAGATGCTAACTACAATGTCCCCATACTTTTTAAAGAACATGATACTCTCTCCTTTCACCTTGTCATAACTCCTATGACTTTAACAATACTTTAACACACTTTTTATGAAAAGAAAAATTCATAGTTTTTATTTTTTCTCTTAATTAAATTAAGAATACTATTAATTATTTTCAGCGAACCAGAGCCGGCTTCTTGCAGTCGTATTTCCAGTTCGGGATCAGATACTGCATCGCCATCGCGTCGTCCCTGTCATGGCTCGGAAGGCTGTTGTAAAGCTTATTGGCAGCCTCTACCTTATCCATATCGATGGTCACGCCCATCCCCGGTTTCTTCGGTACCTGCAGATAACCGTCCACAATCTGCGGGGTATCCTTCAGCAGGTTCTGTCCGTCCTGCCAGATCCAGTGGGTATCCAGCGCGGTAGGCTTGCCCGGTGCTGCTGCCGCCACATGGGCGAACGCGGTCAGGGTAATATCAAAATGGTTGTTGGAGTGGCTTCCCCAGGTCAGGCCCCAGTCATTCAGGATCTGCGCCATCCGGACGCTGCCGCCGAAGCCCCAGAAATGAGGATCTGCCAGCACGATATCCACGGATTTCAGAGCCGCTGCATGGTAGAACTGCCGCCAGTCGGTCGCGATCATATTGGTTGCCACCGGAAGCTTCACGGCGTTCTTAAATTCCGCCATCACCTCACGGCTGGAATAACCTGCCTCCGGTCCGCACGGATCCTCAATGTAGGTCAGGATATTTTCCATCGGCTTGCAGATCTCAACAGCCTCCTGCAGGCTCCACGCACCGTTCGGATCGATGTTGATCCTGCCGTTGGGGAACGCCTTCTTCAAAGCACGGACAGCTTCCATTTCCTCGGCGCCCTTGAGCACTCCGCCTTTTAACTTAAAGTTCTTAAAACCATATTTCTCATGCAGCACCTGTGCCTGCTCCACAATCCTGTCCGGCGTCAGCATTTCCTGGCGGCGCAGACGGAACCACGGGTCAGAGCTGGTGCTTTCATCAATATAAGGAAGATCCGGTTTTGCCTTTTCCTTATCGCTTACATAAAACAGATAGCCCAGCGTCTCCACCTGGTCTCTCTGCTTGCCGTCGCCCAGCAGCTCGCACATTGGCAGATCCAGGTACTGTCCCAGCAGATCCAGCAGCGCACACTCGATTGCCCATTCTGCCTTTACCACAAATTTCAGCTTGCTGATATCCAGCGTCTGGATTCCCTCGCCGTCATCCTCCGCCGCACGCTTGCTGCCTTTGTGGATGCTGTCCAGAATCGCGCGGTACTTTCCGATCGGCTGTCCTACTACCAGCGGGATGCAGCTTCTCAATGCCTCGCAGGTGTAATCTCCGCCGTGAATCTCACCGATTCCCGTGTTTCCGGTTTCATCCTTCAGAATTACCAGGTTTCTTGTAAACCACGGCGCATGCGCTCCGCTCAGTGTCATCAGCATGCTGTCATATCCGGCTACCGGAATAACCTGCATTTCCGTTACAATTGGTGTTCCCTTGCTCATACAACTCCTCCTTACCCTTCCTTTTGATTACCTCATTTACACTGACTGAAAAATCTGTTATAATAAAAAATCAGTAACAGGATATTTTTTGTCAGCTTTGTCATAACCACTGATTAAATTATAAAAGTATATCCTCAATTTATCCAATATTTAAAACTTATCGTGTCAATCATTTTATCTAATAGTACAAAGAGGGATTCTTATGGACGTCAAATATCTGAAATATATTCTGGCTATTGCCGAACGCCGGAATATGACCAAAGCGGCCGAAGAACTGTATGTATCGCAGTCCTCCCTAAGCCAGTATCTGTCACGGCTGGAACAGGAACTGAATACACCGCTATTCTATCGCGCCAAGGGCGAGCTTACCCTCACCCCGGCAGGGGAACTGTATGTCAAAGCTGCCAGACAGGTAGTGGAGATTCAAAAGAATTTATATAAAGATATTGCCAGTCTTGACAAGCGCGGCCATATTTCTGTAGGGGTCACTTCCAACTTTGCGCTGCGCATGCTGTCAGAGATCATCCCGGAGTTCAAACAGACATATCCGGAAGTGACTGTAGAAATTTCTGAAGTAGGGCTTCCGGCAATCAAGAAGATGCTGGCGGAAGAACTGCTCGACCTCGGAATCGCCGCAGCCCCCGATACGGCTTCTTTTGACGGCAATACTTATGTGCTGCGCAAGGAAGAGGTCCTTTTCGCGGTTCCCAAGCTGCACCCCTACGTATTTAAAAATACGGGCACTACCCTCACCACCGACGAGCTGCTTGCCAATTTTTCCGGCGACAACTTTCTGCTTTCCAAGCGTGGGTCTTCCCTTCGCGCACTGAGCGATCAATTATTTGAGAGCTGTCACTTTACCCCATGTACGGTCTGTGAGACGAACAATATCACAGCGACCCGCAACATGGTTGCAAACCACACCGGAGTAGCCTTCGTCGCCGAATCTTGTGCCGTGGACCGCAATTATATCAAATATTACTCGCTGGAACCGGCGCTGTACCGCCTGAACTTGATCGTTACCCGTAAGAACTGGAAACGCAACGAACCGGAGAATGTCTTCTATTCTTACCTGACCAATTATTTTAACGAGCATACGGAACGCCCCTACATGGCGGAGAACTATGTCGGAACGTTCCATTAACGGTATGTTCCATTAACGGT
>JAUNGL010000123.1 GCA_030524665.1 Lachnospiraceae bacterium
AGGATTAATATTCTGGAGGGAGATACGGTCAAAAATATTTCCGGCAGTGTCAGATATCGGTAGTGCAGCCGGAATGGTTATGGAGTTGAAATAGATTGTAGCAGGCGCGCAGCTGCAGTTTATATACAAGTGTAATCCGAAGTTATATTGAAGCGATAGATGCCGGATTACCTGAAATGTACCGTAAAAGGTATCTGAAAATATGGAATGGAGGAACGAAATATGAAGGCAAAAAAAGTATTGGCACTTACGCTGGCAGGAACTATGACACTTGGTGTGGCAGCTCCGGTTGTGACTGTATCTGCGGAGGAGAAGCAGAAGCTTGTCATCTGGTCATGGGGAGCAGATGAGGAGAAGAAGGCAAGAGAAGATGCGGTTGAGATTTTTAAGGAAAATCACCCGGAAATCGAAGTAGAACATTCTGTGATTCCGACGGCAGACCATGCATGGGACCAGAAAGCAGCGGCAGCTATGGCAGCAGGTACTGGCCCGGATGTGATCCAGATGTCGCCAGATTATTACGGGCTTTATACCGATTACTATGAGGATCTGAAGCCGTATCTGGATCAGGAAGGCATCAATGAGGAGGAGGTATTCACAGAAGGAATGCTGGCCCCCTATTACCGTCCGGACGGAAAACTGGAAGGTATGCCGCTGTTGGAGAACATCTTCATACTGGCATACAACAAAGATATGTTTGACCAGTTCGGAGTAGCGTATCCGACAGATGACTGGACATGGGATGACCTGAAGGAAGCAGCCCTTAAATTTGCAGGAGGCGAGGGTGCCGATGCTACATACGGTCTGGTAAACCACTGGGTAGAGCCGAACTTTGCAGTCATTTGTAAGGGCGGGGTTCCGTACAGTGACGATCTTAAGACAGTAACAGTGAACAGCCCGGAAGTCGCAGCAGGTCTGGATCTCTTCGGAGAACTGGTAAGTGCAAAGGCTATGCCGGATGATACCGCAGCGAAGAGCCTTCCGAAAGAGCAGCTGTTTGTATCCGGTCACGCAGCAATGTATCCGCTCGGTGGATTCGAAACAAAGCTGATCGCGGATGAGATCGGTGAGAACTTTAACTGGGATGTAGTGACTATGCCGAAGGTAGAAGGCAGTGAGATCAACAATATTATGTATGCGACGGGTTATTCTATGCTGAAGACCGCAGAGAATAAGGATGCAGCATGGACCTTCCTGAAGGAAGTGGCTTACGAGAATGAAGAGATGGCTAAGGTTACAGCACGAGTAGGTATTCCGGGTAACCGTGCAGTGGCAGAAGGTGCTTATAAGGAAATTACTTACGGTGCAATTGACAACAGTAAGTATCTGGAAGGACTTTCAGGAGCACGTTTGAATATCTGGGGTGGGGTTTTCTCGAATGCAGGAGATCAGTGGACACAGATCTGGCAGGCCGTAACTCTGGACGGACAGTCCGGTCAGGATGCAATGGATGCTTTCTACCCGATTCTGGAGCAGGCATTTAACGAAGCGAATAGCAATGAGTAAGTAGCGAATGGAATTATCTGGCTGCCGCGGCTTTGGTTGGCTGCGGCAGTTTTTTTGAAAGGCGGGTGACTTTTTTTATGAAAAAGAAGAAAAAGGCGTCGGCAATAGCCAAAAGGGAAGCACGGAATTTTTATATTTATACCGCACCGTGGATCATAGGTTTTGTTGTGCTGATGCTTTATCCTATGGTGTATTCGCTGTATTTGTCATTCACGAATATGAATCTGGCAGGAAAAGGAAAGTTTGTCGGATTGGAAAATTATATTTATGCATTTCAGAAGGATCCGCTGTTTTTTAAAGCATTTGGAAATACGCTGAAGTATGTGGTGATCTATGTCCCGTCAAGTATTATTCTGGCGTTTTTTATTGCCCTGCTGCTCAGCAAGAAGATCAAGTTCCTTGGGTTTTTCAGAACGGCATTTTATATTCCATACATCACATCCGGAGTTGCGGTAACGATTCTCTGGGGATGGATTTTTAACAGGGATTTTGGTATCATCAACTATGTACTTTCGCTGGTGGGAATCACTGGGCCGAACTGGCTTGGGGATAAAAATGTAGCAATGATTTCGATAGTCATTCTTTCTCTTTGGACCATTGGAAATAATATCATTATTATGCTGGCAGGTATTCAGGATATTCCTGCTTCCTATTACGAAAGTGCGCAGATTGACGGAGCCGGGGCGATCCGGCAGGTGGTATATATCACCCTTCCGCTGTGTACTCCGACGATTTATTTCAATCTGATTGTAACGACAATTGGAGCGTTCCAGATTTTCCAACAGCCGTTTATCCTGACAAATGGAGGACCGCTGAATTCAACATACACTATATCCATGCATTTGTACAATAACGGATTCCTGTACGGCAAAATGGGATATGCATCCATGCTGGCATGGGGATTGTTTGTTGTTATCATGGTGATTACCCTGATTGTCCAGAAATCTTCGAAGCATTGGGTATTCTATGATAATTGATGAAAGGAGCGGTGAAGATGCATACGAGATCGCAAAAAAATGCAAGGCTTGCAGGCCGGGGGATTACTTATGTTATTTTGATCGGTGCAGCCGTGATTTGTCTGTTTCCCTTTGTCTGGATGGTATCGACTGCATTTAAAGAAACCTCTGAAATCTATCAGATGCCTCCCACACTTCTTCCGTCGAGACTGGCTTTTGAGAATTTTGTGGAAGGATGGAAGGGGGCGGAATTCGGAATATTCTTTAAGAATTCTTTGTTTGTGACTTTGCTGGCTACTGCCGGAACTGTCATTTCGTCTTCATTTGTGGCATATGGATTTGCCAGGTTTCAGTCCAGACTGTCCGGACTTTTGTTTACGATTCTGCTGGGCACTATGATGCTGCCTACGCAGGTAACGCTGATTCCCCAGTATCTGATGTTTAACAAACTTGGAATGATCAACACGTATCTGCCTTTGATTCTTCCGAGCTGGCTGGGCGGCGGGGCCTTCAATATCTTTTTGTTCATCCAGTTTTTCAGGAGCCTTCCGAAAGAATTGGATGAGGCAGCCAAGATTGACGGGGCCAATTCACTTCAGGTATTTACCAGAATTCTGCTTCCAGCTGTAAAGCCGGTAATGTTGGCTGTATTGGTAATGGCTCTGGTATACAACTGGAATGATTTCTTCAGCCCTTTGATTTACCTGAATGACAATATGAAGTTTACGATTGCCATTGGACTTCAGTTTTTTAAAGGTTCTCAGGGAAATGTACAGATCGGTCAGATGATGGCCATGTCTCTGGTGGCACTGCTTCCGGTACTGGTGATCTTTGCTACCTGTCAGAAGTATTTCATTCAGGGAATCAAGATGTCTGGATTGAAGGGCTGAGCTGATGTGTTTCGCCAAGAAGATGGAGGTAAGTATGAGTAAATTACCTTATATAGGTAAAGACAGAAATGGGATTCCTGCACTGATAGTGGATGGAAAGCCATATCTCATGTTGGGGGGTGAAATCCACAATTCCAGTTCCTCCAGCTTGTCTTATATGGAAGAAAAGGTATGGATGGAAATCAGGGGACTGCATGTGAATACTCTGATTGTTCCGGTGACATGGGAGACGGTGGAGCCAGAGGAAGACAGATGGGATTTTTCTCTGGTGGATGGAATTATTGATCAGGCGAGAAGAGAGCAGGTTCGTCTGGTGCTTTTATGGTTTGGACTGTGGAAAAATGGGGAAAGCATGTATGTGCCATTCTGGGTTAAATCTGATACGGTACGTTTCGCCAGAGCCTGCTATCCGGGGGGAATTCCATCCAATACCATTACCCCTTTATGTGAGGAAGCAGTTCGCAGAGATCAGGAAGCATTTCAGCAATTTATGGCTTTCCTGAAAGAGAAGGATGAGGGAATTTATACGGTTTTGATGGTTCAGGTGGAAAATGAGATCGGCTTTCTGAATTCAGACCGCGATTATTCCGCTTTGGCCGGGGATTGTTACTGTCAGAAGGTTCCTGAGGAGTTGATCCGTGAGATATGTCCCGGATCGGATGGCCGTATGGAGAAAATGACCTGGGAAGGACTGTTTGGGGAAGATGCGGCGGAGATGTTCATGGCGTGGAATTATGCAAGGGCAGTAGAACGAATTGCTTCTGCCGGAAAGCAGGTCTATCCCTTGCCCATGTATGTCAATGCGTGGCTGAACCAGTTCCCGGACCGGGCAGGGAATTATCCAAGTGGCGGTCCCGTTGCCAGAAATCATAAGGTATGGAAGGCGGCAGCCAGAAGTATAGACCTGTTCGCACCTGATATTTATCTGTCTGATTTTGATGGGGTATGCAAAGAATATACGCAGGGCGGCGCTTCGCTGCTGATTCCGGAAGCACGTCGGGATGCGGTGACAGCATCTAATGTGTTTTATGCTTTCGCTGCTTATCATGCGCTGGGATTTTCCCCATTTGGAATCGAAGATTTCGGGACGGAAAAAGAAGAGGAAGCGCAGACTGTCCGGAAGCAGCAGGATTTGCTGAATGACCTGCAGATAGATGAACTGGCTTTTGTGCATTTTGGAACCGGAAAATATCTTTCACGGTCGTATGAACTTCTGGATCAGATGAAGGAGTTGTATTTTAGATACCGTGGTACACCGGCTGTGCAGGGCTTCATCCAGAAGAATGAGCATGACAGGGGAACCATTCTCAGGCTCACAGGCTGTGAAGTGGAGCTGACTTATCAGAAGCACCCGCTTTCAGAACCGGGCTGTGCAGGGATGGTGATAGAAGACAGCGACTGCTCCTTTTGGATCGTGGGGTGTCAGACCGGAATCCGGCTTCTGCCCAGACGGGGAACCGGAGCACAGCTCACCCTACTTAGGATGGAAGAGGGGGAGTTTGAGGATGGTATCTGGCATCCTGGACGTATTCTGAATGGAGATGAGCTGTATCATGCTTTGCTGGGGGATTATCCGGAAATCCGCAGATTTTATTACAATATTTCGGAAACAGTGAAATAGAGCAGGTTCAGGAGGAACCCAATATATGAAATATAAAAATCCAATTATATCCGGCTATAATCCGGATCCTTCCATCTGCCGTGTAGGCAGTGACTATTATATTGTAAATTCATCTTTTGAATATTTCCCGGGTGTACCAGTGTATCACAGCAAAAATCTGGTAAATTGGGAGCTGCTGGGCCACTGCCTGACGACAAAAGAGCAGCTTCTTCTGGAAAACTGCCGGGTATCCGGAGGTATCTATGCGCCGACGCTCCGGTATCATGACGGATGGTTCTTCATGACCACCACAAATGTGAGCAGCGGCGGAAATTTTATCGTACACAGCCGTCGGCCGGATGGAGGATGGTCTGCTCCGGCATGGGTTGATCAGGAGGGGATCGATCCTTCCTTGCTGTTTGATGATGATGGGAAGGTATATTTTGTTTCTACAGGGATGGATGAGAAGAGACGTGCCTGCATCAGGATTTGTGAGCTGAATCCTTTTACCGGAGAAAAATATACGGAAAGCCAAATCCTGAATTACGGATGTGGAGGAAGATATCCGGAAGGGCCTCATATGTACAAAATAAACGGCAGGTATTATCTGATGCTGGCGGAGGGAGGAACAGAGTATGGCCATATGGAAACCATGCAGCGTTCGGACAGCCCATATGGGCCGTATGAGCCGTGTCCCCATAATCCGATCCTTTCCCACAGGGACGATGTAGGGGAGAAGATTTACTGTACCGGTCATGCGGATATTGTAGAGGACGGGAACGGAAACTGGTGGATGGTATGTCTGGCAATCCGTCCCTGCGGAGGGGAGGATAATCGGGTTCTGCTGCACAATCTGGGGAGGGAAACCTTCCTGACACCACTTGTATGGGATGAAGACGGCTGGCCTGTGGCCGGTGAGGGCGGACACATTGATCTGGAGATGGAAGGAGCGCTGCCGGGAGAAGTGCTGCCGGTCTGCCGCGATTTCTCAGATGATTTTTCAGTACCGGGTTTTTCTCATCACTACAATTTCCTCAGGAATCCATCGATGGAAAATTATGTCCGCAGAACGGAAGAGAACAAGCTGCTCCTGAAAGGAACGCAGGTTACACTGAATGAAGAGAAATCGCCTGTCTGGCTGGGAGTCCGCCAGAAGGGATTTGAGACGGAGACTACAGTAAAGGTATATCCGAAGAAAAGAGTGCAGGGAATGCGCGGAGGGATAACGGCATTTTATAATAATGACTACCATTATGAGATTTATATTACACCGGAAGGGAACCATTGGAAGGTAGCTCTGGCAAAGCATGTGCATGACATATTTGCCGTGACTGCTGCCGCAGAAGTCAGGCTGCCGCAAGATGGCGGAGTCTATTTCAGGATTGTAACGGATAAGGAATACTATACCTTCTTATACAGCACGGATGGAGAACAGTATCAGGTGCTGGGAAGCGGTTCGACTATG
The DNA here is from genome assembly GCA_030524665.1 of Lachnospiraceae bacterium. GTDB lineage: Bacteria > Bacillota > Clostridia > Lachnospirales > Lachnospiraceae > Choladousia. The sequence goes on from JAUNGL010000123.1 coordinate 6,418, forward strand.
GGACTTTGCACAGAAGGAACCAGAAGAATGACATTTACAGGAACTTATCTTGGAATGTTTGCGGAAAATGGAGAAACGGAGTTTGAAAATTTTACGGTGAAGGTACTGGATGGGCAATAAGAATGTGCTGGCCAGACAATTTGCTTAAGGTTGGGGTGATAAGATGAAAAAATATTTCTGTAATCCAATAAACATGGATTATCTGTATCAGTTTATCGTGGATTTCCGGGACGGCGCACATACAATTTCAAGAGAGGCAGCGGATCCGTCCATGATCTTATTTCAGGGCAAGTATTACATATTCGCCTCTATGACGCTTGGAGTATGGGCATCAGAGGATCTGGTAAGCTGGGAGAACCATCGGCTGCCAGAGGAACTGCCGTTGTATGATTATGCACCGGATGTCCGGGTAGTGGGAGATTACGTTTATTTATCCGCCTCAAAGAGGGGAGAAATCTGTGATTTTTACCGGACACGGGATGTTGTGAACGGACCATATGAAAAAATCCCGGGGACATTCGATTTCTGGGATCCGGATCTCTTTCTGGATAATGACGGAAGACTGTATTTTTATTGGGGGTGCAGCAATATAACGCCGATCTGGGGAGTCGAACTGGACAGAGATACGATGCAGCCCAAAAGTGAACGTATCCCTCTGATCTATGGGAATGCTGAAGAAAACGGATATGAGAGATTTGGGGATGAACATTCTATGCCGCCGCTTACGGAGGAAGAGATTGATGTGCGTCTGTCGGAAGTCCTGAAGGAAAAAGGAATGAAGTCAGAGGATATGGATGCTCAGACAGTACGGATGGTTCGGGGATTTCTCAGTCAGAAGCCATATATTGAGGGCGCCTGGATGACAAAAAAGAACGGGAAATATTATCTCCAGTATGCATGCCCGGGAACAGAATGCAATATCTACGGTGATGGGGTGTATGAATCGGATTCACCGCTTGGACCTTTTGTTCTGGCCAAAAACAATCCATACTCTTACAAACCGGGCGGGTTTATGCCCGGTGCGGGCCATGGCTCGACCATGGAAGACCGGTATGGAAATCTCTGGCATACCGCTACCATGAGTATCAGTAGAAACCATGCCTTTGAACGGAGGGTAGGAATCTGGCCGGCTGGTTTTGATCAGGATGGGGTACTGTTCTGCAATCAGCGCTACGGGGATTGGCCCATGCATGTAGCGCAGGACACCATGGATCCCTGGAAAGAACCGGATTGGTTCCTGCTTGGCTACGGAAGGAATATGACGGCTTCTTCCTTCACCGATGGAAAAGGACCGGAAAAAGCTGCCGATGAGAATGCCAGAACATGGTGGCAGGCATCCGGTAGGGAACCGGGAGAATGGCTGATGATGGATCTGGGGGCAGAATATCAGGTACATGCGGTACAGGTAAATTTTGCCGATGATCCCGTGGATATTCCTTTTCCGGAAAATATCGATGGGGAACGGATCATTGACGGAAACTCCAAGCACCGTACCCGCTGGATTCTGGAAGGTTCTCTGGATGGAGATCATCTGTTCATATTGAAGGACTGCTCCCGGGCAGAGACGAATCTTCCTCATGATTTTTGGGTAATAGAGGAGGGCAGGCCGATTCGTTATTTGAAGCTGACCATTCTTGAAGTGCCTTATGGTCAGCCCCCTTGTATCGCCGGTCTCCGTGTATTCGGAAAAGGAAGCGGGGATAAACCGGCAGCTCCTGTATTTGATGTGGAGCGCAGCGGTGATCTGGATATGGATGTCACCATCCGGGAACAGGAAAATACGGTGGGCTACAACATTCTCTGGGGCTTTGCACCGAATAAGCTGTATCACAGTTATATAGTCTTTGATACACATCAGACTGTCGGGGCGCTGGTAAAAGGACAGAGTGTGTATGTACGGGTAGATGCATTCAATGAAAATGGAATTACAGAAGGAGACATCGTCAGGGAAGTAAAGTAAAAAATATATATCCGGGAAGAAGCTGTTGCACGTCGTGCGCAGCTTTTTCTGTGTAAATGCGAAGTAAATAACAGAAACTGCCGGTCAGATGCTGCACCTGCAGGAGTGACTGTTCTAATATCCATTGGAATATCATATATTAAATTGATATAGAAAACGCAGGAAAGAAAAGGCTATCGCCACGGAGTGAATAATAAAAAATGACTGGAATTCGGAAGCGTTTGAGGACAATGAGTATGGTTGAGGACATGACAGTTCTGTGATCATGGAACTGCCGGAAATGAGGCAGGAAAATACAGTAATGATTGAGGACAGGTTATAATTGGATATGGGGGTGAGCAGTACGCGGGACGATGGCTGGTTTCAGAAGGTTCTGTATGCGATGATGGCGGTATTGGGAATTTATATCCTGTATAAAGGAGGCAGTATTCTTTTACAGAGTGATGCCATCCGTCAGGCAGTTGAGACAGGCGGAGTGCAGAAGTTTGCAGAAGATGCGGCGGTTACAACGTATGCACCGGGATACGCTGCGGCTGTTGAGGGAAAAAAAGAAACCGATTGGCTTGCAGAATTTATGAAGCCGCTGGTGCCTGTATACAGCTATCTTGCGGGCGCGCGGCAGGAAGAAAAACGGGAAGCAAAGCAGATACAGACGGAAGGGATGGAAGAAACTAGCCAGGAGGTGCTTTCGGTTCAACAGGAAGCAGCAGATCATCCACAGAAAGCAATGAAAGAGACAGGTGAGGGGGCGGAAGAAACTGGTCAGGAAACGCTTTCGTCCCAACAGGAAACAGCGGATGTTCCGCAATTAAGTACAGTTCCGGGACAGGGAGGGCGGGAAACAGCGGACAGGCAGTCAGAAGAGCAGGAACTGTCTGGGCAGAACAATCAGTCAGGGCAAGGGACAGAACCACAGAGTGGGAGCCAGACTACCTCAGACGGCAGAGCAGAAACACAGGGTGGAAGCCAGACCACCTCAGGCGGCGGAGCAGAAACACAGGGCACACCAGATGGCGGAGTAGGAAAACAGGAAGCAGCCGGAGCGGTAGATCAGAATAGGAAGGAAGTTGTCAACGGAACATCAGCCGCTGGCAGGAAGATGGAGCGTGGACAAACGGGTGAAGAACAGTCAGAGACAGAACAGGAAGCTGTATCAGCAGCAGCCCAGCCCCAGATTGGCCAGGCACCGGAAATTTCCGGCAGACTGCTGGAACAGGTGAGCGATTTCGATACGCTACTGGCAGGATTTTATACGATGGATGCAGGAACTGCTGCCGATGAGGAAATATTGAATGGAGAAGAGCTTCTTGCAGAGGACTTGAGTATTCAGAGAAACCCGAAGGTACCGCAGATTTTGATTTACCATACGCATTCGCAGGAGACTTTCATAGATTCGGCAGAAGGAGATGAGAGTATGTCAATTGTCGGCATGGGAGAAGTACTGGCAGAGCTTCTTCGTACAAGATACGGCTATCAGGTGATCCATGATACCAGTGTCTATGACCTCATAGATGGAGTGTTGGATCGGAGTAAAGCATATGATTATGCCAGAGAGGGAGTGGAGGAAATTCTGACAGAATATCCTACAATCGAAGTAGTTATCGATCTGCACCGGGACGGAGTAGAAGGACATAAATTTGTTACAGAGATCAATGGAAAGCCGACCTCCATGATTATGTTTTTCAATGGGTTGTCACGGAACGAAGCGGGAGAACCGCTCACATGGCTGGCGAATCCCTATCTGAAAGAAAATCTCGCATTTTCACTTCAACTCCAACTCCGGGCAAGACAACAGTATCCGGATTTTACGAGGAATATCTATCTGAAAGCACAGAGATATAACCTTCACCTGCGCCCACGTTCCCTGCTCATCGAAGCAGGAACGCAGCTGAACACCGTAGAGGAAGAACGCAATGCGATGGAGCCGCTGGCAGATCTGCTGGCACAGGTGCTTGGAGGAGTTGCCGTACTGAAAGAATAGGGGGCGGCATCCTTCACTTTCGGAGATTTCAAACCGCAAAACTCCATAACAGTATAATTCAGTTGAATTCGTGTTTAGTTGATTACAAACGTACGCAGGAAATGTATGCTTTGGATGCTCT
>JAUNGL010000124.1 GCA_030524665.1 Lachnospiraceae bacterium
ACTCAGTTTTATCAAAGCAGCCCAAACACGGCTTCCCGGCTGATTTCAAAGACGGCAGGAATAATATCTAAGCATCCTAAAAATAAATCTATGGTAAGAGTATCAAAAATACCTACAATCTACACTTTCTTTTTTATCTCATATCCTTTAAAAACATTCTTCGCATAGAGAATTTCCTTTAAGAATAATCATTATATATTGATCAATTAGAATCATTAGCCGTAATTTAATTGGTAGCTGAAAAGCATTTTTAGAGTTCTTTTGTTTTATTTGTATTTCAAAAATATTGTTGTTTTACAAAATGATACATATTTGATATATATATAATTCTTTGTTTTTCAGCCGTTGAAACCGTAACGGCAGATGCCCCAGTCCGCCCTCTGCCGCCTGCTCCTCCCGCTCTGGGGCATCGTATGAAATGTTCTGTTCATAATTAATAAACACGAATAGAACACATCTGAATTGTGATGAAGGTGTCCATATTGCTCAAATATAAATTGAAATTATAGTATGGTTGTGATATAATTTTGTGAAAAAAGTGACAACGATTTAAAATATGTCCAAAAATGAGTGGTAATGCAACTCTGTATTACCACAAAAATACTAAATATAACATAAGGAGGTTTCAGAATGAAAATCTATGTAAATGCGAACGCAGGACGCGATGGCAATGGTACCGCGGAGATGCCTTTCCGTCGGATCAATGACGCTGCGAAGGTTGCGCAGCCGGGTGATGAGGTTTTGGTTGCACCCGGAGTTTATCGTGAATATGTAAATCCGATTCATGCAGGTACCGAAGATGCACGCATCACTTACCGCAGCGTTGAGCCGCTCGGGGCTGTGATCACTGGTGCAGAGCAGGTGAAGAACTGGGAAGTTTATGAGGGGAATGTCTGGGTATGCCGGATCAGCAACAGTATTTTCGGCGGATATAATCCATATACTACATTTGTATATGGTGACTGGTATTTTGCCAAGGCTGACAAGCATACGGGATGTGTTTATCTGAATGACAGAGCGCTGTATGAGACAGCTTCCCTTGAGGACTGTATCAAGGGTGAGGTTTATGAGTGCAGCTGGGTACCGGAGGAGTCTATCTATAAATGGTACACCGAACAGGATGAAGCAAAGGATGAGACGGTCATCTATGCGAATTTCCAGGGAAAGAACCCGAATGAAGAAAATGTTGAGATCAATGTGAGACGTGAGTGCTTTATGCCGTCTGAGACGGGCATCGGATACATCACGGTCAGCGGTTTTAATATCAACAAGGCAGCAACCACCTGGGCACCGCCTGCTGCATTTCAGGATGGTATGATCGGCCCGCACTGGAGCAAGGGCTGGATTATCGAAGACTGTGATATTTCAAACAGCAAGTGTGCAGGTATTTCTGTAGGTAAGTATCTGGATCCGGATAATGATCATTATTTTACATACAAATATGTCAAGAGCCCGACTCAGATGGAGCGTGATGCCGTATGCCGCGGCCAGTATCATGGATGGCTGAAGGAAAAGGTTGGAAGTCACATTATCCGCCGCAATAATATCCATCACTGCGAGCAGGGCGGTATTATCGGCCGTATGGGCGGTGTGTTCAGTATCATCGAAGATAACCACATCCATCATATCAACAACATGATGGAGCAGGGCGGTGCTGAAATCGCCGGTATCAAGATGCATGCGGCGATCGATGTGACTATGCGCCGCAACCATATCCACCACTGTACAATGGGTATCTGGTGTGACTGGGAGGCACAGGGGACACGTCTGACACAGAACCTGCTCCATGACAACCAGCGTCCGGCGTCTGCCAAAGTGCTTAAAGGCGGTATGATGTCTCAGGATATCTTCGTTGAGGTTAGCCATGGTCCGACATTGATTGACAACAATATTATGCTTTCCGATGCCAGCATGCGATTTGCAACGGAAGGTGTTGCGATGGTGCATAATCTGATCTGTGGTGCTCTTACCTGCGTTGGTGAAGGTACCAGCTGGCGTTATACTCCTTATCATATTCCGCATCGCACGGAGGTTATGGGCTTTATGACATTCCTTCACGGGGATGACAGATTTTACAACAATATTTTTGTTCAGAAATGGCCTGCGGAAGACGTCATTACTATGCATGACTCCGATGAGGGATTTGATTCTGAGAACCGGACGGTCGGAACCTGGATGTTTGATGAATATCCGACCTATGATGAGTGGATCTCCCAGTTTGATTTCAGCAAGCCGGCCGATATGAAGAAGCTGGAGCATGCTCATTTCGGTCATCTTCCGGTTTGGACTGAAGGCAATGCATATCTTGGCGGGGCTAAAGCATGCAAGAATGAAGTGAATGGTTTGATTACAGCAAATGACCGCGGTGACATCAAGGTTGAGCTTGTGGAGAAGGACGGAAAATATTATCTGGATACCAATATTTATGACTTCCTGGATGGCTTTACCGGAAGAATGATTAACACAGACGTACTCGGTCAGGCATTTGAGCCGGAGCAGAAATTCGAGAATCCGGATGGAACATTCATTCAGTTCGATGCAGATTATTTCGGAGAGCACCGTGGCGTAAATGTGATCCCGGGACCGTTTGCAAGTGCGGAGGATTCTAAAAAAGTACTTTACTAATAACTGTGGGCGGTCAGCAGTTGGTGCACATGTGCTGAGGTGTTTCTGCTGACCATTTCCATCAATGAGTGATCAGTAAAAAGAGACGTGAGAACGTCTCTTTTTTGCTGAAAAAGTCTGTCACTTATTTTTCCGGCAAAACTCTGTTCTGATTCCTCCATTCTCTTGGCGATATCCCATAGATGTTTTTGAATGCACGTGAAAAGTGAAGCTGATTCGGATAACCGACGGCATTTCCGATGTCTCCGATGGGCAGTTTCGTTAACTTCAGCAGCTCGGCGGCCTTCATCATCCGGTAGGTCATCAGAAATTCCTGCGGGGATTTGCCGACAGTATCGCGGAAGATTTTCCCGAAATAGCTGCGGTTCAGGCCGCAGAATGCGGCGATATCTTCCACGGAAATATCATTCTGAAAATTCTGCTCAATGTAATTCAACGCTTCCTTCGTATAGAAATCGCGGAGACGGCCGCTTTTCTTCAGGTGGAGGGTAGCAGTGGACCTCATCATATAATCCAGAAAGAGATAGAGATGCCCGATCAGATGAAGGGGCGTCTCAGACGGATGATTTGCGATATAGAGCATTTCTTCCATCATACACCGGCAGAGTTCTTTGGAACTTGCATGGTAGATCGGGGCGTCCTTTGACAGTCCGGCGATCTCGATAGTTTCACGGACGCGCAGCCCGTCAAATTCCAGCCAGGTATATTCCCAGGGCAGGTGCTTGTCCGCATGATACGTGCTGATCTGCCCCGGAAACAGCATGAAGCCCTGGCCGGAACGGATCTGGTAAGTCCGGGTTTGTCCCTTGGAATCATCGGCCAGAAGCGTTCCGGTACCGGAGATGACGTAGTGGAACAGATAATGATTTCTGGCAGCAGGACCGTACATATGAGATGGCTCACATTGTTCCCATCCGAACTGGTAGAGGCCCAGATCGACAAAATTTTCACTTGGAAAAACGGAAAACAGCATATCACTCATGACAGATTCTCCTTTTTTTGATGAAATACGCCTTGTTTTGCTGTTTGTTTTGGTGTTACAGAATTGAGTAAAATTGATTATATACCAAAATGCGTGCTGACTTCAATATATAAAGAGAAAAACATCATTTTGGCATAAAAGTGGAAAAACCGTGCTATTTTATCTCGCATTATGGGATGTTATAATCATGATACCAAAGAAACGAATCACCGTGGCCGGAGGTTTACCACTCAAAATGCGGTTATTCGGAGTTTCAGGAAAGGAGAAAAGTGAAAATGAAAAGAAAAACCGGAAGGTGGCTGCTGCTGTCAGGAGCGGTGTTGGCGACTTTGTCACTGACAGCCTGCAGTGGAAAAAGCGACAGCGGAAAAACGGAAATTGAGCTGGTGCAGTATAAGCCGGAGGCAGTGGAAGTTTTTGAAGCGCTGGAAAAAGCGTTTAATGAGACACACGATGACATTCATCTGACCATCGAGTCTCCAAGTGATGCGATGACGATTTTGAAGACGAGATTTATCCGTGAGGATGCGCCGGACATCATTGGAATCGGAGGAGATGTCAACTTCTCATCCTTCGTGGATTCAGATATGCTGATGGATATTTCAGATTACGCGGGGCTTGCGGATATCAAACAGGCGTACCGGGATATCGATAAGGAGCTGGAGTACGTTCCGGAGGATGGTGTTTACGCGGTTCCTTACGTAGCAAATGCGGCAGGTATCCTGTACAACCGCGAGATGTTCCAGGAACATGGCTGGGAGATTCCGGAAACCTGGGATGAGTTTATGGATTTGTGCGAGGAGATCCAGTCTGAGGGCATTCTTCCGTTCTATTTCGGATTTAAAGATGTATGGACGACACTGGCACCGTGGAATGCGATGGCCGTAGGTCTGGCGGACCCGGGGGTATGCCGTGAAGTAAACAGGGGCAAAACCACGTTCACCGAGGAGTACCGCGAGGTTGCAGAGAAGATGCTTGCGCTGCTGCCGTATGGACCGGATGATCCGTATGCGTACGACTATAACGGAGCATGTACGGCATTTGCGAATGGAGAGTCTGCAATGTACACGATCGGAAGCTACGCGGTTCCGCAGATCAAGTCGGTGAACCCGGATATGGATATCGATTCGTTCGTATTCCCGGTTAATGAAAAGGAAGAGGATAATGTGCTGAACTCCGGTGTGGATCTGCAGTTCTCTGTGATGGCAGACTGCAAGAACAAAGAAGCCGCGTATGAAGTGCTTGACTTCCTGCTGAGAGATGAAAGCATCCAGATGTATCTGGATAACCAGAGTGCCGTACCGTGTAAGGAGGGCGACTTCGAGCTTCCGGAGATTCTGGATGGTATGGCGAAGTATATTGATGAGGGAAGAATGGCAGACTATCAGGATCACTATTATCCGGCTGAGATGTCTGTGGATGCACAGATCCAGACCTTCCTCATGCAGGGGGATGTGGATGCATTCCTTGAGAAATTTGATAAAGACTGGGTACGCTACAACCGCGATATCATACGGAAGGTAGAAGCCTACGAAAAAGAACATCCGACGAATGACTAGAGAGAGGAGAGAGAAAAATGAAGAAATCTTCCAATGACAGAAGCCGCACATTTCTTTTGATCACAATACCGATCATGGCACTGTTCTTCTGTTTCAATACACTTCCGCTGATCAAAGGCGCGATTTACAGCTTCACGAATTTCAAGGGATACGGAAGCTACGACTGGGTAGGGCTGAGAAATTATATCGATCTGTTTCAGGACGGACGTGTCGGCGGTTCCTATCTGTTCACCTTCAAGCTGGCGATTGTGGCGACAATTGTGGTTAACGTACTGAGCCTGATTCTGGCACTCGGACTGAACAGCAATATCAAGGGGAAGAGTGCACTGCGCGGTGCTTACTTTATCCCGAATATTCTCGGGGCACTCGTAGTCGGTTATATTTTCAACTACTTCTTTACCTACATTCTTCCGGCGATCGGAAAAGCAGCCGGCATTGGCTTCCTGTCCTCCAGTATGCTTTCCAATAAGAATGTGGCATGGCTTGCAGTTGTGATTGTCTGCGCATGGCAGTCTATTGCAATGAACACGATCATCTATATTTCAGGTCTTCAGACGGTACCGGAGGATGTGTATGAGGCAGGCTCTCTGGATGGAGCTACCGGATGGAAGAAGTTCAAGAATATTACGTTCCCACTGATCTTCCCGTTCTTTACCATCAATATGGTGCTCTGTGTGAAGAACTTCCTGATGGTATTTGACCAGATCATGGCATTGACCAAGGGCGGTCCGGCACAGAGTACGGAGTCGATTTCTTATCTGATTTATCAGAATGGTATGGGCGGCGGACAGTTCGGATTCCAGAGTGCGAATGCGGTAGTATTCTTTGTGGTAATCGTAGCGATTTCCGTATTCCAGCTCACCGTATTAGGAAAGAAGGAGGAGCAGTTATAATGAAAGAGAAAGATAATTTAAACGAGAAAGTGAACTGGCCTGTTACAATCCTGTTGATTCTTGGGCTTGTAACGGTAATCTTCCCATTATATATGACGATCGTGATCGCATTTAAACAGCCAAGCGAGATGACGAACAGTGTCAGCGGAATCCTGTCTCTTCCGAAGCAGTGGAGCCTGTCCAACTTCGCGGAAGCGATGCGGGTGACTGATTTCTGGCATTCCCTTGGAAACAGTGCGCTGATTACGATACTTACCGTAGTGATTTCCATTGTGGTTCATTCCCTGATCGGATATGCAGTCGGACGCAACAAAGGATCCAGCAAATTTTACAACTTTGCTTACCTGTATATTGTCAGCGGTATGTTTGTACCGTTCGCGATCCTGATGATGCCGCTGGTAAAGCAGACCTCTCAGATGGGACTTGACAACTGGGTTGGAGTTATTATACTGTATGTGGTGTTTTACATGCCGATGAATCTGATGCTGTATTCCGGCTATCTGAAAAATATTCCGATTGCACTGGAAGAGGCAGCACGTGTGGATGGAGCAACTACCTGGACCACCTACTGGAAGGTTATTTTCCCGATTATGAAGCCGATGCATGCGACAGTAGCAGTATTGACTGCACTGGGAACCTGGAACGATGTGATGACTCCGCTTGTCATTATGTCCGGTTCCGGAATGACGACCTTGCCGCTTGCACAGATGACATTCCAGACACAGTTCGGTACGAACTATAATCTGGCGTTCGCATCTTATCTGCTGGCGCTGCTGCCGATTCTGATCTTCTATCTGATTTGCCAGAAGCAGATCCTGAACGGTGTCGTAAACGGAGCAGTAAAATAACAGTTGGCAGAAGTCTGTATGAGTGAATGTTCCAGCCGCCCGTGTTTGCCGAGCGGCTGGAAGTATGTCAGAACATGTATCAAATATCTTTGTGGGATATTTCCATTGATTTTGAATCAGACATTGCCGCGGAAAGCTGTCGCGATGTATACAGGCGGCTGTATTAAGCTGCATTTGGGCTGTAGAAACGCAAAGTGTACGGATGACAGCGCAGGCTGTAACTTGTTAGAACTGAAAAGGAGTATCATATGGGAATTATTTTTGATGAGACGAAACGGACATTTACCCTGAATACGCGGGAATCGACTTATCAGATGCAGGTGGATGCATTTGGATTCCTGCTGCATTTATATTATGGAAAAAGTGCAAGAGGATGTATGGATTATCTGCTGACGTATGCGGATCGGGGGTTTTCAGCAAATCCTTATGATGCAGGGGAGGACAGAATGTATTCTCTGGATGTGCTGCCGCAGGAATTTCCATGCCGTGGGAACGGCGATTTCCGCAGCCCCGCGATTGACGTGCAGTATGCGGACGGAACGTACGGCTGCGACCTGCGCTATCAGTCGCATGTGATCCGGGAGGGGAAATACAGGATTCCGGGACTTCCGGCTGTCTATGCATCAGAGGAGGAAGCACAGACACTGGAAATCTGTATGGAGGATCCGGTGACTCATCTTCAGGTGGTTCTGCTTTACGGAGTGCTACCTGAACTGGATATTATTACGAGAAGTGTCAGGGTGATCAATGCGGGTTCCCAGAAGGTATATTTGGAGAGGCTTTATTCTGCAAGTCTGGATTTTGTCTCAGGCTCCTATGATTTCCTGAGTTTTTACGGACGCCATGCAATGGAGCGGAACTGCCAGAGGACTCCGGTATCACACGGCAGTCAGGTAATCGGCAGCAGACGCGGAACCTCCAGTCACCAGTACAGTCCGATGATGATTCTTGCAGAGCGTGAGACGAGTGAGAGGAACGGAAGCTGTTATGCGATGAACTTCATGTACAGCGGCGGCTTCAAGGGTGAGGTTGAGAAGGATCAGTACAACCAGACACGCATGAGTCTTGGCCTGATGGATGAGATGTTCCGGTATCCGCTTGAGAGCGGCGAGGTATTTTATGCGCCGGAGGTGATCATGAGCTATTCGGCCAGCGGCCTGAACCGGCTTTCACAGAACCTCCATAAGTGTATCCGCTGCCATGTGTGCCGTGGAAAATACAAAGAGGCTGTGCGCCCTGTCCTGGTGAACAGCTGGGAAGCTTCTTATTTTGCATTCACCGGGGAGAGTATCTGCCGGCTGGGCGAGAGTGCGGCAAAGGCTGGGATTGAGATGCTGGTCATGGATGACGGCTGGTTCGGAAAAAGAGACGATGACAATAGCGGTCTCGGTGACTGGTATGTGAATGAGAAAAAGCTGGGCATGAGCCTTGGCGAGCTGACGAAGCGCATCAATGATATGGGACTGAAATTCGGCATCTGGTTTGAGCCTGAGATGGTAAATGAGAACAGTGACCTTTACCGTGCACATCCGGACTGGGCTTTGGCAGTTCCGGGCCGGAAGCCGGTGCGCGGCAGAAACCAGCTTGTGCTTGATTTTTCCAGAAAAGAAGTTGTGGATGCGGTCTTTGATCAGGTGTGCAATGTACTGGATCAGGGAAATATTGAATATCTGAAATGGGATATCAACCGCAGCATCGTAGATGTGTATTCCGCGTCAACCCATGAGCAGGGCAGAGTTCTTTACGACTATGTACTGGGTGTTTATGATTTTCTGGAACGCCTCACACAGCGTTATCCGGACATGCTGATCGAGGGCTGCAGCGGCGGAGGCGGAAGATTTGATGCGGGCATGATGTATTACACACCGCAGATTTGGTGCAGCGACAATACGGATGCGGTAGACCGGATCCGGATTCAGTACGGAAGTTCCTTCGGATTCCCGGTTTCTGTTGTCGGCTCCCATGTATCGGCAGTTCCGAATCATCAGACCGGAAGAAGCACGTCGCTTCATACGAGAGGAGTTGTGGCGATGGCAGGTACCTTCGGCTACGAGCTGGATCTCGGTAAGCTGACAGAGGCAGAGCTTCAGGAAATCCGGGAACAGATCGCGGAATACCACAAATATGCGCCTTTGATCCAAAATGGCCTGTATTATCGCCTGACCAATCAGTTTGAAGGAGAAGTGGGAGCATGGGCGTTCGTCGTTGAGGACAAAACGGAAGTGCTGCTGAATGCAGTACTGCTGGAGATTCATGGCAATATGACGGTGAACTATGTGAAGCTGCAGGGACTAGATACCGATGCGATGTACCGTGAGAAGAGCAGCGGAAAGCTTTACAGCGGAGCTGCCATGATGGAGGCGGGAGTCCCGCTTCCGGTAGAGTTCGGGGAATACCGTGCGTATCAGATGCATTTTGTGAGAGTAGACGAAGAAAACAGATAGAGAAAAACAAGTGCCGGGGCATATGCCGTATTCTCCTGATGGGGAGATACAGCAGTGCCCCGGTATTATTTACAGGAAGAACCATCATCGAGTTCTGTTCAGAATCGTATCCACTATTTTTTCACTGTGAGGCAGGAAGAAGCCGGCGACAGGACCAACCAGACCTGCGCAGATCACAGTTCCGATACCGACAGAACCGCCGAGAGCGAATCCAATCAGGACAAAACAGACATCCACGATAATGCGGACAATACCGAATTTGCGGTGCAGCTTTTCAATGATTACAAGTGCAACGAGATCATTCGGACCGGTCCCTGCATCAGATTTGATAACAATCGTCATTCCAAAAGCCAGAATCACGCATCCGGCTGCGTTTGCGATGACCTTAAATACCATGGAAGGATTATTTTGGAACAGGAAGGCGAGCAGTCCGGTAAAAAAATCAATGATGGGACCGCCGCAGATCATACACAACAGGGTCCCGATTTTGATGTAGCTTCTGTCCACGATCAGAAGAAGAAGGATAATCAGGAAACTAATGACCATATGTGTGTTGCCATGTGTCAGCAGACTCCAGTCCGTGAAGTGTGACAGTGTCCGGTAAATTCCCTGAACCATTACATTAAATGGGTCAGCGCCCAGATTTGCAAGTAAAAACAGTGTCACACCGAGATGTGCGATAGTAAGCCCGATCAGCAGAATGAGTACTCTGACGGAAAGCTCTTTCAGGGTTCGTTTCATGGGAGGTCCTCCGGAATTTTTGATAAATATTATAACTCATTTGGCAGGGGATGACAATCCTGTTCGTGTTTAGTTGAGGACGGGACATTTCATACGATGCCCCAGAGTGGGAGGAACAGGCGGCAGAGGGCGGACTGGAAGCTGTGCTCCGGGCGCAAGAAGAACTAAGGCGCAGCCAACATCGACTCCGGGGCACCGCTCCAATTCGAGTAAAATCCTGATGGATTTTCCTCTCACTTCCGCTGAACGGTCTGACTTGTGGTCAGCCCGTTCTCCCCTGCGTCA
>JAUNGL010000125.1 GCA_030524665.1 Lachnospiraceae bacterium
TTTGAATGTCAGCATGTGTCTATGGCCTCATTTCCCATGCCATATCCCAGAAGGTGCCTTCGTAGCGGGAGCAGGCAGTAAAAATTTCGATCAGATGCTGTATCCGGGATTCAGAGTAATCGGCGGTCAGACGCTCGGTCAGTGCAATGAGCACCTGATTGGCTTCGTGATATCCCTCATCCGCATATCCCTTCACCCATTCTCCATAGAAAGGGTGATCGGCAGCCGCCGGATGTTCCGATACGATTTGCTTTGCAATGGATTCATAACTCAGAGCACAGGAGAGGATTGCTGCTGCAATCTCTGCCGGGCCTTCGTCATATGCGACACGGAGCATATAGGAGGTATAGGAGAGTGTGTCCAGCGATACCGGTGTGTGCTCGACCTCTGCAGGAGAGATGCCAAGACGCTGCATATATGCCTTGTGGATATCCATCTCACCATCGAGAATCTGGTGAATGTATCCAGCGAACAGACGCATCGTCTCCATATCATGCGCCTTTGCCACTCCGACGGCAAAGACCTTGGCGTATTCGATGAGATACAGGTAATCCTGTATCATGTAATACTGGAATTTTTCCTGGTCCAGGCTGCCGTCGGCGATGCCAAGGACGAACGGATGGGCATGGTATCCGGCCCAGATATCTTCAGTTGCGGCAAGCAGCCGCTTCGTTGTATTCATAATGGTCACCTCAGTCTGCGTAGGTGCCTCTGATGTCAAAGGCATGATTCATAGGTCCTGCTCCGCTTCCCAGATCCAGCATGGCTGCCAGCGCGCCGGAAATATAGGCTTTTGCGCGTTCTACGGCAGTGCCCAGATCACAGCCCTTTGCCAGATTTGATGCAATGGCACTTGAGAGAGTACAGCCTGTCCCGTGAGTGTTCGGATTGTCAATGCGCCTGCCGTTGAACCAGCGGAAGCTGCCGTCACGGTAGAGCAGGTCATTGGCATCGTTGAGCTGGTGGCCGCCCTTGCACAGCACAGCGCAGTGATACGTTTCACTGATAGCCTTTGCCGCTGTCACCATATCCTCAGCCGTTTTCACAGACAGGCCGGAGAGAACCTCCGCCTCCGGGATATTCGGGGTCAGGACGGCTGCGAGCGGAAGCAGATACTGCTTCAAGGCATCGATGGCATCATCGCTGATCAGCTTCGATCCGCTGGTAGCTACCATCACCGGGTCTACTACAATATTGTCCGCATGATACTGCTTCAGCTTGTCTGCGATGACAGTGATCAGCCCGGTGGAAGAGACCATACCGATCTTTACGGCATCGGGACGGATATCGGTAAATACACTGTCAAGCTGCTGTGCCAGGAATTCGGGGGAAACCTCGAAAATCCCCTGGACGCCGGTTGTATTCTGAGCGGTCAGGGCAGTGACCGCACTCATGGCATATACACCATTGGCGGTCATTGTCTTGATATCAGCCTGGATTCCGGCGCCTCCGCTGGAATCACTTCCGGCGATTGTTAATGCTGTCTTCATAAAATACTCCTTTCAGGCATCAATAACTTTTGTAGAGCGACGAAAGGTGGTGCCCCCAATCCGCCGCTGGTCAGACAAGGATCAAAAAACGATCAAAAAAAACGAAGATACCAAGGGTATCTTCGTTCCTGAAAATGCATGCAGTAAACACAGACATACATCCGCAATACGATATGATCCCTACGTTGGCATTATCCAAATCAGGTGTATGGGTCAAGGCGATACAGCCTACTCTCAGCCTGCTTTCCGCAAGCCCCCGGTTGTTTATCAATGATTTGTCGTACAATTTTCTGACTTCTCTACTATAGACCGATCCGCAGTTTTTGTCAAGAAAAATCGGGTCTTGCATTTTCTGACACGGTATGCTAGACTTGATGACGGTTAACGGAATGCGGCATGAGGGGGAGCGCCCTGATGCCGCGGTCAAATAGATGACGAGAACCAGATTGCGAGGGAGCCTGTGTTCCAGGTTGAGAGGACTCCAGAGAGAGTCGACCGTCCAGTGTCCGCCTGTTTTGAGATGGCGGGCTGTCAGCATCTGCTCGAAAGTCATTTCCGGTATGTGCTGCGGTACATACCGTTTTTTTGTGCCATGAAGTGTGAAGGCGGATGCACGAGAGAGACAAGGAGGTATTTGGTATGAAAAAATTAACTGCCACAATTTTTTCCCTGGCTCTGTGCCTGGGAATGTCTGCTGTCTGCAGTGCAGCAGAGGGTGAGACAGCAGCTGATGCTGTTTCCGAAGTAAAAGAGGTCGATGCTCTGAAAATCGCGTTTTCTCCGTATGCAGATTCGGACAGCATTATCACAGCAACCGAACCGCTGGAGAGCCTTCTTCAGAGCAAGCTGTTGGAGAAGGGATACGATGTAGGGGAGATCGATATGAGTGTCGGAACCAGTTACACTGCGGTAGGAGAAGCTCTGAGTGCAGGCAGCGCAGACATTGGGTTTATATCCGGTGGAAACTATGTGCTGTTTTCGGAGAACTGTGATGTACTTCTGACAGCGCTGCGCTATGCGATTAATAAGGATTCCGGGAATCCGGCAGAGTGGAATGACGGGACAATCGAGGAAAATACGGAAGAGATGAGCACGTATTACCGTTCTGTGATCCTGGCAGGACCGAGTGAAAAAGGGCAGGCGCTGATCGAGAAGGTAAACAACGGTGAAGAACTGACCTGGGAGGATCTGGACAGTGCAACCTGGGCTGTGATGGGGCCGACCTCCGCTTCAGGCTATATTTACCCATGCCTGTGGCTGCAGGAGAAATACGGAAAGAGTATTCGCGATCTGAGCAATGTTGTCCAGTCGGATTCCTATACAACGTCCCTTGCACGTCTTGCATCCGGACAGGCCGATGTGATGGTAAGCTACGGTCACATCCGTACGAAATATGCGCCGGATTGGATGAGTGAGTTCGGAGGTACGGATGAAATGGTGAATCAGACCGGTATCATCGGTGTGACCGAAGGAATTTACAATGATATGATCGCTTACAGCAAGACGTCCGAAGTAATGGCAGACGAAGAGTTCAAACAGGCACTCGGTGATGCATTTATAGAAATCGCACAGACGGAAGAAGGAAAAGAGATTATCAGCGTGTTCAGCCAGGTTGGGTATGAATGGGGCGATGATGCGAATTACGACGGAGAGCGTGAAGCACAGGAACTGTTAAAATCGATGGAGGAATAAAGCTGCGGTTTGGCGGAGTCGATCTGTGCAACGCGAAGCGCGCTGCCGGGCACGTAAGCAGTAACAAAAGGAGCTGTCGGCTGCAAAAAGCCGGCAGCAGGGGAGTTTTGGAGGTAGCCATGCAATTGCAGGTTCAAAAGATCCGTAAACAATTTCAAAACCGCACAAATGCCCTGACTGATGTAAGCTTTTGCGTCGGTCAGGGTGAATTTGTATCTGTCATAGGGCCTTCTGGCGCCGGAAAGACGACACTCTTCCGGATACTGAACGGGGCCATCCGTTGTGATGGCGGTGAGATACGGATGGATGGAAAAAGATTTGAGGCGGCACGGGGAAGAAAAAAAGAGAGATACAGAAGCAGATCGGAACGATCTATCAGGATTTCTGTCTGGTGGAACATACAACCTGCTTGCAGAATGTACTGAATGCATGTCTGCCTGATATGGCATTTCTGCCAGCGGTAGTTGGCTTTTTCCGGAAACAGCAGAGAGATGAGGCGGCACAGCTTCTGGAGAGAGTGGGTCTGGCAGACAAGATAGAAGAACCGGTGAAGAACCTGTCCGGAGGACAAAAGCAGAGAGTGGCAATCGCGCGTGCACTGATGCGTCATCCGGCGATTCTGCTGGCGGATGAGCCTGTGGCCTCGCTCGACCCGGTCACAGGGTACCAGATACTGGAGCTTCTTCGGGATATCCGGGAGACGGAAGGGCTGACTGTATTGATGAACAGCCATAATCTGGAATTTTCGCTGGAATTTTCCGAACGGTTAATCGGGCTGAATAACGGCAGAGTTGTATTCGATGACCGGGTGGAAGCTGTGACGGAGGAAGTACTGGAAAAAGTTTATGTTCGTGTTTAGTTGAAGAACGGACGCCGTGAATCCGTCGTTTGGCTGCCCTGAAGGTATGCAAAAGGCATCGAAGGGCGGTGGCAGAGGGTACGGGAGGCGCATCATTCACGGAGACCTACTAAGACGCTGGTCTTCCCCTACATAGCACCGTTCGCCAACTCGTTCGCTGGCTGATGCCAGCTCTCTCAAACAGGGCTCACTTAAAATCCGGCCTTGAATGCCGGATTTTATGCTATTCCGGGAAAGCCCACCGCCTAAGTAGGTCTAAACCGTTCATTACAGCCTCCCGTGCCCTCTGCCGCCGCCCTCCGATACCTGTCGAATGTTCCGAAGCAGCCAAACGCCAGATTCCCGGCTGATTTCAAAGACGTGAGATCATAAATCACAAATCCATCATATCTTTAAAAACTGGAAAATCTATATGTCTATAAAAAGTATATAAAATTCTTTTGAAATCTGTAGCTTTTGTTTCTCAGCTATTGAAATACAGCCCATGCTGGGCGTCCGTTGTAGTGTGCTAAACACGAAGAATGATCAAGGCAATATTGTTTCACTTCAGAAAAAAAGGAGTACTTATGATTCGTAGACGAATAAGAACATGGAGCAGGGTTCTGGGATTTCTTCTGGTGCTTTATGCGGCATTTCGTTTTACAGAATGCGATCCCCTGCTGTTTTGGGAGAGAAGAGCGCATCTGACGGATATTGTTGTCAGAATGTTTCCGCTGAACTGGAGCTACGTCCCGCGTATTTTTCTGCCGCTGTGGTATACGCTTCAGATGTCCGTCACGGGTACGGGGCTGGGAGCCGTTCTGGCGCTTGTGGCGGCACCGTGGTGTGCCGGAAATCTTTCGTTTCCGGCGGTACCGCGGAAAATTCTGAGGATCCTGATTCAGATTCTGCGTTCATTTCCGGCACTGATTCTGGCACTGCTTGCCACGTTTCTGTTTGGATTGGGGAGCTTTGCAGGGACAGCAGCTTTGACCGTGTATACCTTTGCAATTCTGACACGGTTAAACTACGAGGATATTGAAAATACGGAGATTGGATCTTATCAGGCCCTCTGTGCGATGGGAGTGACTCCGGTCAGGGCTTATTTCCGTGCCATTGTGCCGGAGATTGCACCATCCTGCCTGACGAATGTGCTCTATCTGCTGGAAACGAATGTGCGCCACAGCTCCATCCTCGGCTATGTCGGAGCCGGAGGGATCGGGCTTTTGCTGAATGAAAAAATTTCGTGGCTGGAATATGACAAGGTGGGAATGATTCTGTTTCTGCTGTTTTTGACTGCCGGAGTGATTGAACTGTCAAGTCATGGTCTGGCACAGCTTGTGCGCGGGGAACGGGCTGTGGGGCGACGTTTCAGGCATGCAATGATTTGCGGACTTGGTTTGCTGTTTCTGCTCTGTACGGTTACGGTACAGCCGCCGGATTTCACCCGCACCAGTCCGGCGGCTGTGCGGCGTATGATCGGAGGGCTTTTTCAGCCTGACTGGAATTTTTTCCTGGATATGAGCAGCAGTGGAGTAGGATATCTGCTGCTGGAAACGGTGTGTATCTCGCTGGTGGGTACTTTTGTGGGGGCAGTGCTTGCCGTGCCTCTGGCGTTTCTGAACACTTCCCGGTTTGTACCAAAGCCTGCCGCTGCCTGTGTTCGAATCGTCATCATGGCGATCCGTTCCGTTCCGTTTCTGATCTATGGACTCATTTTTATCCGTGTTTCCGGGCCGGGAGCTTTCACCGGGGTACTGACGCTTGGCGTGTGCAGTGTCGGGCTTCTGAGCAAGCGCTTTACGGAGGTAATCGAATCGCTTGATTTCAGACCGTATGATGCGCTGGCGGCAATGGGGGTTCCGGCGCTTCTGCGTATCCGTTATGCGATTTTGCCGGAGCTGTTTCCGGCGTTTGCCTCGGCAATCCTGTACCGGTTCGATGTGAATATCCGGGAGGCATCCGTGCTCGGGCTTGTGGGGGCGGGAGGAATCGGAGCCCCGCTGATCTTTGCCATGAATCAGTACGCATGGAATGAAGCGGGGGCGATTGCGCTGGGGCTGGTGCTCCTTGTATGGCTGGTCGACTGTTTTTCTTCAGAAATCCGAAAAGAGATGGAATGATCCTTCTTGACTCTATCATTATTGTAGGGTTTATGATAAAATCCATCAAAGAGAAAGAGAGTTGGATTGTCATATGAAAGAAAATCATCTTACCGAGGGAAGTATTTTGAAAACCCTGCTGCTGTTTGCGGTTCCATTTCTGATCGCAAATGTTCTGCAGTCACTCTATGGAGCGGTGGACCTGTTTGTCGTGGGGAAATACTGTACGGCCGAAAGTGTGGCGGCAGTTTCCACGGGGACGCAGGTGACGCAGATTGTTACCAGTCTGATTACGGGATTGACGCTGGGAAGTACGATCCTGATCGGACAGTATATGGGAAGCCGCGAATATGAGCTGGTAAAGCAGATGATCGGAACGACACTGACGGTATTTGCGGTTGTTGCAGTTCTGCTGACCGTTGTGATGCTTGGGTTTGAGCGGCAGCTTCTGACGCTTTTACATACGCCGGAGGAATCTTTTGAACTGACGATGCAGTATGTCCGGATCTGCTGCCTTGGAAATATCTTTATCTGCGGTTATAATGCGATCAGTGCGGTGCTCCGCGGATACGGTGATTCTACGCGGCCGATGATCTTTGTCGGGATTGCCTGTGCAATTAATATCGTGCTCGACTTTGTTTTCGTCAAATACTGCGGTATGGATGTGAGCGGTACGGCACTTGCAACTGTGATCTCACAGGGGATCAGCATGATCATTGCAGTTATTTATCTGAAGAGAAAGAAGTTTATCTTTGACTTTAAGCCGGCCAGCTTCCGGCCAGTCGGAAGTCTGGCTAAAAGGCTTGCGGTGGTGGGAATCCCGATTTCCTTCCAGGAGATGATGGTAAGGATTTCGTTCCTGTATCTGATGACGGTGATGAACAGCTGCGGGGTGTATGCTGCTGCTGTGGTCGGGATCGGCAGCAAATATGATGTGTTTGCGATGCTCTCCGCCACCTCTATGGCGAATGCACTTGCAGCAATCACGGCCCAGAATATGGGAGCCGGAAAGCCGGAACGGGCAAAAAAGTCGCTGTGGTACGGACTGGGATTCGCACTGTTTGTTGCATTCCTGTTCTGGACGTGGGCGCAGTGGAATCCGCAGTCCATGATACGCGTATTCGCGGATGATGAGAATGTGGTAGCGGCGGGCGTACCGTTCTTCCGGTCCTGCAGCTACGATTACCTCATGGTTGCGTTTGTATTCTGCCTGAATGGTTATCTGAACGGCAGACAGAAGACCGTATGGACGATGGTCAGCTGCAGTGCAGGCGCTCTGCTGTTCCGTATTCCTATGGTATATTTCTTTGGGAAATATTTTGCGGATGATCTGGGAATGCTCGGAAAGATCGCGCCGATTGTATCAGGAATTATGGCGTGCTACACACTTGTATATGTATTATATGAAGGCAGGAGTACCCGGAAGGCTTCCTCTGTCCTGAAGCATGGATGAACAAAGCGGAGAGCGTCAGGAAAGGGAAAAAGGCATTGCTGACAGCCTGCTGTGTGCATGAGGTTCTTTGCCATGAATCGGACAGTGGAAACAGTCAAAAAGAAAGCAGAGATGGAGAAGAAATAGATTTATGTGACGGGTGATGGAAATGGGAAAAAATGATCTGTTCCGTATTGGCGAGGTGTCAAAGCTGTTCCATATCAGCATCGGAATCCTGCGCCATTATGATAAAATTGGTCTGCTGCAGCCGGAGTACACCGACCCGGATACGGGATACCGCTATTACAGCACAAGGCAGTTTGAGTGTCTGAACACCATCCGGTATCTGAGGGCGCTGGATATGCCGTTGGACGATATTTCGCTGTTTCTGAAAAACAGGGAGATCGGGAGTATCCGCGGACTTTTGCTGAAGCAGAAGGAAGAGGTGGCGAGACGGCAGCAGGAGCTGGCTGTCATTCAGAGAAAGATTGACAACCGGCTGAATCAGATGGAAGATGCGCTGGCCTCTGAGCTTGAGCGGATCACCGTGGAGAGGAAGCCGGAACGGAGAGTTGCCGTTCTCAAGAAAAGTCTGACGCCTACCAGCTATCTGGATCTGGAATTTTCGATCCGGGAGTTGGAGCAGTCGGAGGAAAATACCGTTACGTTTCTTGGAAAGGTTGGAGTGGGGCTGTCAGAACGCGCCCTGAAAGAGAAACGCTTCCAGCCGTATGAGATGGTATTCCTGATTCTGGATGAGGAAGACTGCTTTCGGGGGAATACGGTTGTGCTGCCGGAAGAGCAGTGCGTGACGCTCAGGTTTCAGGGCGGTCATGAGCAGGCCGCCCGTTATTATGACAGGCTGATGCAGTACATTGAGGAATGTCACTATGAGATCACAGGTTTCTCAAAAGAAATCACGATGATAGATTACGGATTGACGAATGACGTTTCCAAATTTGTGACGGAGATCCAGATTCCGGTACGGAACAAGGAGATTCAAAACGGAAGCCAGGCAGGTGTAATCATTTCCTGAGCAAGGTGGTAAATAGATACAGCGCGGCGGCTCAGGCGGCTCATCTTAGATGATCCGTATCTCTTCCTGAACCGGACCGTAGATGCGGACTTGTTTCTCCGGTGTGATGTGTACGTCGAACTCCAGCCGCACACCGTACTGTTCGGTATAGAGCCCGGGCTCAATAGAAAACATGGTTCCGGGCAGCAGACAACGGTCATCGTGTGTCTCATAGTCATCCAGATTGGCTCCGATGCCGTGGCAGTTGTGGCCGATATTGTGGCCGGTCCGGTGCATGATGTACGATTCCATCCCAGCATTGCGGAATATGGATTGTGTCAGTGCGTCTACATCACAGCCGTGTATCGGGATATTTTCGTCCAGATGCTGCTGAATATAGTGTACGGCTTCCATGCGGGTGTGGTGAACGAGCTGAAAGAGATGCTGGTATTCCGGGTCAATATCCGCGCCGACGTTCATACACCAGGAGACATCATAGTAAAT
Source organism: Lachnospiraceae bacterium (assembly GCA_030524665.1). Taxonomy (GTDB): domain Bacteria; phylum Bacillota; class Clostridia; order Lachnospirales; family Lachnospiraceae; genus Choladousia. Next base: position 9,074 of record JAUNGL010000125.1, read on the forward strand.
GGAATCCGCTTCCGGAGTGCGCCCGGCGATATCGATGATCAGGCGGCTGCCCTCCCGGATGGGTTTTGAGCCGGTTGGTTTCGGTTCGTATCCCGGATCACATCCGTGTTCATCGATTCCGAAGAAGGGCGGGGAATCCATATGGATCGGTTCCTGCGCAATCAGGTGTTCCATTTCTTTGAGCAGCATCCACTCATTGATCTCATGTCCGGCGTCAAGATTTGCGCGGATCCAGGCAAAGGTATTGTCCAGAATCCGGTGAATCATGACACCGGCCTTTTTATGTGATGAAATCTGTTCCTCTGTGAGTACCGCACCGAAGTGCTGGAGCAGATCGGCGGAGGATACCAGCTCGCAGCCGAAGGTATTCAGATATTCAAAGAGTCCGGCATCCATAGAGCTTGCGACGGGTACGTTGCCTCCCGGAGAGTACTGGCAGGCAATCCGTCTGCCGGGAAGCAGGAACCGCGCGAGAGCGTCCCGTTGTCCGTGGATCCCCTTGTAGAGCCGTTTTTCTCCGGGCAGATGATCAAGCAGCAGCGGCTCAATGGAAGACAGGAGCTTGACTGGTTCTCCCTCTGCCGGGATATAATAGAACAGACGGCGGGTGCAGATCCGGTCTGTGAGCTTCAGGAAATCGCGGGAAATAAAATCATGTCCGTGAAAGTCTGTGAAAAGCCACCCGTCTAAATGATAATCTTTCAATAAATTCTGTATTTTGTCTGTATTCATCATAATCTCCTGAATTGACGTTCACGCTGGTGTTCATACTGTTGGTGCTCAGGTATAAGGAATCTCCTGAAGTGGTGTTTATACCCCAGTTATTCTGTGACGCGTGAACAGTAACTTCTTAACTGCGGATGATACGCTTGTATGCGGTAACAACCGGAACATAGAGGAGGGCAACACCGATTACGGTAAATACCGCATTGATAATCGTAGCCGGGATGGAGGTAAGTTCTGCAGCGAGTGCGGAACCCAGCGGGCTTCCAAGCACGACAAGCTCAGCAACTGACCAGACAAAGTCCAGAATGATGTTGGTAATGCCATAGATGGCAGCGCAGATCACAGCATAGGCATATTCCTTTTTTCTGTCTCCTGCCGCTTTCTTTTTCATAATGGAAAAAATGGCTCCGACGAGCAGACATTTGATGACTGTGGTGACAAACACATTGGGAATTGCCTGGATATAGCCATTCAGGATGTCAAAAATGACAAGTCCCAATACTCCTGCGATGGTGGAACGTCCTGCACCAAGGCAGAGAATCGCCAGCATGACAAAAATATGTCCGAAATGCA
>JAUNGL010000126.1 GCA_030524665.1 Lachnospiraceae bacterium
TGCCTTTCGGATGATACGGCCAAGACGCTGAATACGCTGGCGCTGCACGGAGGTTCCGGAAAGTATGATCCCAACGGCAGCATCCGGAACATCCACGCCTTCATCTATAGCTTTGCATGCGATCAGGATCCGAATTTCACCTTCCCTGAAACGATTCAGGGCGTTTTGGTTTGCCAGCTGGCCCATTTGGGAATGATACCGCCCGATTTTATCAGGATACCGTTCCTGCATGATCCGATATAGTTCTTCTGCCTGGCTGATGCGCTCTCCAAAAATTAAAATTCTGTCATTTGGCGGTAACCGGTCTACCAGATCGCAGGCACAGGCAATCCGTGAAGATGCCAGACATACGAGACTCTTTCTCTTATAAGAAAGCTTCATATACAAAGAGGCAGTTTCAGCCGCTTTTCGGTCGCTGCCCCCGGCAAGAATGCGCAGCATATCAAAGAGATCTTTTTGACTCCTGTTTTTTAAAAATGGATGGGTTCGCAGCAGATTGAGGTACAGATACCGCATCCGTTCCGTAATTTCCTGATATTCCTCGTATTCCGACTGCTGAAAGGAAAGGCCGATGTGATAAATATCATATTTGCAGACGGTGCGCATAGATGTGGCCTGCTTCATTCCGTAGTTGTATATCCTGCGTCCCAGAACTGACACAAGATAATTTTGAGCCTGCCCGGATGGCAGGGTTGCGGACAATCCCAGCGAGAAAAAACAGGTCTCATAGGGTCTTATATATGGAAGAAATTCAAAAATGAGACGATTTTGGCTGCTCTCGTACCGATGACATTCATCTGCAATCAGCAGAACGGCAAACCCGTTTTGAAGGTCGGATAAAATTTGCCTTGCCAGTTCATAACGGGCAGAATTGATTACGTAGATCATATATTTGCAGCTGGCAGAGGACTTGCAGCCGGCGCCGCGCAGGCCGATTTCCCTTTGTATCTCCGGCATGTTTCGTCTGGTTTTGTCCGAAGAAGCAAGAAATTCCTTCAGTGCAAGGTTCCACTGGCGCATCAGCGCACTGGTGGGGGCAACAATCTTCACTCGGAGCTCCTGTTTCAGTTCTTTCTCCAGACGGTCGGCTGCCGTCAGGGCAAGCAGAGTTTTGCCGGAACCAGTGACGGCCTGGACCATTCCCCGGCCATGATTTGCAAACCATTGTTTCAGACAGTCCTCCTGCCATGGATAAAGAACTTTTTCCATTTCATCCGCATTCCTTTCGTTTCTCCCGGGCGCTAGTCGGGATAAAATCCAGTAATTCTATTTTGTTACAGTTCAGCCATATAGGCCACAGACCGCCTTCTTCGAAGGCTAGATGCTGCTTCGCATCATCTGTCTGTGGCTGATGTGCGTTCCGCACATCACAGAAAATGAAAATACATCCCTTAGCCCGCGAGCGTGCACGGTATGTGTTTTCATTTTCTGTATGGCTGAACTGTAACTCTATTTTATCATGCAGTACTCATTTTTGAAACTATATATTGAAAACATCTGTTGTTTCGTATATACTTTCCGTAGAATATTTTTGCCGCTGATGCAGCAGGTTCCTTGTTTCAAAACCATGCCGCAGAGGCACAAATAATCCATGAACACTGTTTTGCCAATACTTAAAACATAATGCAAAGGATGAAAAAATGAACTACGAAGAGTTATACTTAACGATGCAGTCCCAGGAAAAATCCGTCAAAGACAGTCTGGCTTCTCTGCAGAAGCTTTTTAAAGCAGTCAGCCGGGAAACGGAGAGCGGAGATATCAAAAGCCTTACGCGGGATCTGAATGCTATGGCGGAGGCGGCAGCCTCTGTTTCTGCTGTTCTGGAAGAGACGAAGGAGACGGTTGCCGGATTTGATACCAGAACTTATTTTGAGAGCGGAGAATTTGCGGAGCAGATGCTTGCCATCTGTCAGGAAAAGGGCGTCGATGTCCGCGGGGAATTTCCTGTTTATGAGATGTTCCCTTATCGTGTGAAGCTGGATGTGGAAAATCAGGATATTTATCTTGACCGTAAGAAGGTGCAGTGTATGCGACCGGAGAGTTTCGTCAATATTGTCAAAAGCGGACAGGAAAAGCTCAATAAGGCATCTTTTAATGCACTTACCTTTGTCAGTGAACTTTCCGAAGCGTATGATCTTGCCGTTTTGAAATTGAAAAAACATCCGGAGTCGGACATTTATCTGACCAGTCTGTACAAATTTCTGGCTCCTATGGGCCGTTTCCGGAAAGATTATGACCAGCAGAGCTATGCATTTGACCTGGCAAGGCTGTATATGTCCGGGATTGAAGAGACGAAAAACGGCAGAAGGTTCCAGTTCGGACCAAGCCGGATTCAGGGTAAGTCCATCCGGATTCTGGACAAGGATGGGAAGGAACAGTACCTTGCAACTATTCGTTTCTATGAATAAGAGGTAGGACTATGAGACCAGAATGTAACGAAAATCCTGAGATACTGCAGACGGAGCAGGAAGCGGGCCGTGTTCCGGCAGACGGACTCACCTGCGGAATCCGTTTTCTTACCGATTTCTGGAAAGAAAAATATCTTCAGGAATATATCCGGGACGGGGGCAGCAAGATCAAGTTTGTAACCGGCCGTCAGGGAAGCGGGAAAACGAATTTCCTGCAGTTAATGACAAAAATTGCACGGGAGGAACATTACAAGACCGTCCAGTTTTCTGCCAGAGATATCTGGATGCATGATTTCAGGGAAATTTATATCGAGATTTTTCATCAGTGTGATATTCTGGACTGCCTGGAGGCGGTCAGCCACTATCTGATACGGGAGATGGGATTCAATGATCAGGAAATTCCGGAAGGAATGAAGTTTATTGATTACCTTTCTCAGAATGGAATGGGAGATGCGCTGACAAAGAGAGAGATCCGGTCCCAGTTGAAACAGATTTTTCTGGATAATCCAATGCTGGACAACAATTTTGCACTGGCATGCAGTATGCTCACCGGAAGTATCCTCGGTTATCCCGTTCTGGAGGAGCAGAACCGCGAGCTGCTTCTGGCATGGCTGGAGGGAGACCGGACGATCAAGCTTTCCCAGCTGCGGGCCATGGATTTCTATCCCAGCCGCATCACGAAATACAATGCCAGACATATGCTGCGTTCACTGGCGGAGATCATACGTATGGGCGGCTATTCCGGGCTTTTCATAACGATTGATGATCTGGAAATACTGATCAGCCGTTCCAGTCTGGAACCGATCCATTATACGAAAATGAAGCGCGAGGATACGTATGAAAGTATCCGCCAGCTCATTGATGATATTGACAGCATGAAGAATATTATGTTTGTATACGCCTTTGACCGGAAGCTCATGGACGATGAAAATGCAGGACTGAAATCCTATCAGGCACTGTGGATGCGGATACAGAATGAAATCGTAGGAGAGCGATTTAACCGTTTCGCCGATATGGTGGATCTGGACCGGCTGGCGGCACAGGAATACACGCCGGATGTGATCGTTTCCATGTCAGAGAGTCTTGTTCGGCTGCAAAAAAGTGTTCCGGTCAGGTCGTTGGATCTGGAAGAAGCAGAAGAAATCTTACGGCAGGCACGTACCGGAGCCATTGGGATTCCGCAGTTGATTCAAATAGCCATGCAGGAGGTGAAAGTGGATGTATGATATCGAAGCGAGACACATCATTGAAGCGCTGCGTTCTGGCATTCCCTCACGTGCAGTAGGGCAGTATTTCTCCGAAGCGCGCCCCAGGATTATGAAAGAAATCTCCAACCGCCTGGATCTGGTATGTGAGCAGGGGAAATCAAGCGGAATGGTGATCAGCGGAAAATACGGGGAAGGAAAAACCCATCTGCTGAATACCGTATTTAATCTTGCCCATTCCAACAACATGGTTGTTTCCTATCTTTCGCTGAGCAAGGAAACTCCGATGGACAAGCTTTATCTGGTTTATCAGAAGATCATACAGAACACCTATCTTCCCAGACGCAGGCAGCCAGGATTTATGCATGAGCTGGAAAAGATATCAGCCAACAGTCCTGTTGCCAATGAAATGCTGCTCTATGCGGCAAAGCATCTGGAGACAGATAAACTGTACTATCTTTTCCGCTCTTATCTGAATACGGAGGATTCAGACGAGAAGTTTCTTCTGCAGGCCGATATGGAAGGTGATTTCATAGCAAACGCTCCTCTGAAGAAGATTTACCGCCGTATTTTCAGCCAGCCCGTAAAGTACAATGTCAACTTTACGAAAACCAAACACTGCGGGGATTATTTTTCCTTCATGAGTCATCTGTTTACACAGATGGGATATCATGGGTGGGTGATTCTGATCGATGAAACAGAGCTTATGGGACGGCTCGGAAAGAAAGCGCGTCTGAATGCCTACCGGAGCATGGCGAATTTCCTTCTGACAGAGAAATGTCCGGAACGCACGTTCAGTATCTTTGCGCTCAGTGCTTCTTATGTGGAAGACGTGATTGAGGGAAAACACGAGTATGAAAATCTGGAAGCCATCTATCCGGAGGAACAGGAGCCTGCCAAAACGGTGCTGAATCTCCTTGTGGGAGCGCCGCAGCTTCTGCCGCTGACGAAAGATGAGATCAATGAAGTGCTGTATAAAATACAGGATTTCCACGGCAGAGCGTATGGATGGACGCCGGATCTGCCGGTTTCCACCTTAGCAGAAGCGACCCAGTCGGGCGGCTACCTGCTTCGTACCAAGATCCGGGCAGCGATCGAGTTTCTGGACCAGCTTTATCAGTACGAGAAAGCAGGAAAAACAACGATTAACGAGCTGGGCGAGGAGGTATTTACGGAGGATGTGCCTTCTCTGGAGGAGTTTGAATAAGAGAAATTAATATGCACAGGGGTTGTGAAAAAGGGAGTTGAAAAGCTCCAAATTTCACAGCCCCTTTGTTTCTATTTGTATAGAAAAATAGAATTCTGGCATCGTCATCATAGGGTATGCCGGTATCTTCTCACAAAGACGGCGAATTGTATATACCAGATTGTGTATACTATCCGGTTAAAACCAAAGGGAAAGTTACTCTGCTTCCAGTGCAACATAATCGTCCGGAACCTCAATTCCGAGCTGCTCACAGATTTCTTTGTTATATCTTTTCGTTAATTTGTCATCATATTCAATCGGCATATCTGAAATATTTTCACCGTCGACAAGGATGCGTACAGCCATTTCTCCGGTTGTATATCCCAGATCATAATAATTAATCGTAAATGTCGCTACTCCGCAGCCACGGCACGTGTTTTCTTCTCCGGCAATCACCGGTACTTTGTCCGGTATGCAGATGTTTGCAATCAGTTCTGCGTTGGAAGCCACCGTATTGTCTGTCGGGACATAGATGACATCACATTCAGAGGCGGCATTCATAGTGACCGAAGAAATATCATTGGAATCGGAAAAGGTATACCGATCACATTGATATCCAAGTTCCTCCAGCTCTTTCTCAACCACGTCAATCTGATACTGTGAATTCGGTTCCGCAGAGCAGTAAAGCAGGCCTACTTTGTCTGCATCAGGGAACAGCTCCTGTACCATGGCAGCCTGTTCGTCCAGCGGTGCCAGATCCGATGTACCTGAGATATTGCCTCCGACCGTTCCGTTGAAATCGTCCAGTTGAAGTGCTGCCCCATATTCTGTGACAGAGGTGCCGAGAATCGGAATGTCTGTCGTGGCAGTTGCTGCGGTCTGCAGGGAAGCAGTCGCATTTGCAAGGATCAAGTCTACATCCTTGGTGATGAGGCCATTGATGGCTGAGGTGCATGTAGCGTAGTCTCCCTGTGCATTTTGTTCATCAAAGATTACCCGGTCTCCCAGCTTGTCTGTGAGTGCGTCCTTGAATCCGCGTGTGGCTGCATCCAGTGCGTCGTGCTGCGTGAACTGGCAGATTCCAACAGTGAAGATCTGATTTTCTTCTGCGCACGCGGTTATACCGAGACTTCCAGACATGCAGACCAGAACAGAGAGAAAGGTAAAAATCTGTTTTTTCATAAGCCCGTTCCTCCTTATATAATGCGGTAATTTATAATTCTATTATATATGGAAAAGCACTATCTGTAAAATGAATAATCGAGATTCTTGCGATAGAAAAAATGAATCATGGTACGTCGTCATACACTGACTTGATTTTGTGTGGTATAGTATTGCGCCTGGGCGTTCCAAAGTTCATAATATTTACCTTTACTGTCAGCAAGGAGCTCTTCATGGGTTCCTTTTTGGACAACTTCTCCTGCATGGAATACAGCAATTTTATCGCAAAAACGACACGATGCCAGGCGATGACTGATATAAATTGCAGTTTTGTCACCGGCGATTTCATTGAATTTACTGTAAACCTCATATTCCGAAAGCGGGTCGAGAGCAGCCGTTGGTTCATCAAGGATGATAAAGGGGGCATCCTTGTAGAGCGCACGGGCAAGGGCGATCTTTTGCGCTTCACCACCTGATATCTCCACGCCGTCTGTATCGAAGTCTTTGTAAAGAAAAGTTTCCAAATCATTTGGCATTGATTCGAGCCGTTTGTCAAAGCCTGCTTTTTTCAGACATTCTCTCGCTTTTTCGCTGTCATAAGCAACGCTGGCAGAGACGTTTTGTCCAAGGGTGAAGGAAAACAAACGGAAATCCTGAAAAACCACAGAGAATATTGACATATACTCGTCATAGTCATATTTTTGAATGTTTACTCCGTTAAGCAATATTTCACCTTCTGTTGGGTCATACAAACGGCACATCAGTTTGATAAATGTGGTTTTCCCTGATCCATTCATCCCTACGACAGCCAGCTTTTCGCCGACTTTAAGTTTCAGGTTCACATGCCTGAGAACATATATGTCAGTGTCAGGATACTTAAAAGATACATCTTTGAATTCCACATAATATTCGTTATCGTCCCGTTTCTCAATTGTCAGTGACCCCTGATACATATTATTGGGTATATCAAGATACTCGAATAATTTCTGTAAATGGGTACAATACACTTCGTTATCAGACAGTATATACATCAATTCCTGTAAGCCTTCTCCGAGTCGTGACAAAACTGCAACATATTGCACAATGCTTCCAACGCCAAAGGCACCAAATAATGCTTTCACTGCAACAAACAGATAGCATACAGCATTCGCCAGCCCGATCACAATATAAGCGATAGCAGGATAGATTGACATTTTGAAAAGATCGGTTTGGTTTTCTCTGTCATGTTGAATAAGTTGATCCAACACTTTTTCAGCAATCGTATTTTGCCTGTATATTCGAACATCTTTCGCTTTTTCCGGATTCATATACAATTCGTAGCCAAAAAACATAGCTGCCCGATTGAACCAGACAGTATCCCGGCACCATTTCATGAAGACTTCATTCTCTTTTACAGTTGCTTTTGAATTACTTAAGCCGCCTGACGTAATACAAATTAAGACAATCAGAATCCAGACTGGATTATCTATTACTTTATTTCTTGATTTGGATACAAAGAGGGATACAGTCATAACAAGGGAAGCCAATATGTTTACAGAGGCCCGTACAAGTGCTGATGTGCCCCAAACGAGCTGTGCCAAACCATTACCAAACATATAGAGGTTTTCTTCAGCTTCCTGTCGCCTGTGTTGTATCGCTGCATTTTCTAAATCAACAAAATCAAGAGACATTTGTTTGTCGGAGAAGATTTTTCCAAACCAACTCCACATTTGTGATTCTTTTTCATTGCAGATGCGGTTAATCATACTTTTTAGCACTGCACAAATGAAATTAGTCAAAACAACGCCAAGAACATATACCAAAACTGTTTTTATTCTTCTTTGTTCAGATATTTCATTCATGATCTGTGCAGTAAACCAAACGGAGATAAAAGGCTGAATCGAATGAATCAGTTCATATACTGCTTTTCCTTGTGCAAGACCAGGACAATACTGCTTTAAGATTGCAAAGCCACGCATAGTGACAGAAATTCTTTTTTGAATTGACATCCTTTTCATTCTAACACCTCCGCTTCATTGGTTTTCTCTCTGTAATATTTCGCCTGCATTTCAAATAGCGTGTAGTATTTTCCGTTTAAATCAAGCAGTTCATTGTGCGTGCCTTCCTCACATATCACTCCGTTTTCAATAAGTATGATGCGATCACAAAAACTCGTGCTGGCGAGTCTATGCGAAATAAACACGGTGGTTTTTTCTGCACTGATTTTATTGTAATTCTCATATAGAGTACTTTCGGCAATCGGATCGAGAGCAGCAGCAGGTTCGTCAAGCAGTATAACGGGTGCGCATTTGTATAAAGCACGGGCTAACAATAATTTCTGAATCTCCCCTCCGGAAAATTCTATACCATCGTCGTATATTGTTCTTCCGTATTGGCTTTTTACACCGCTGGGAAGTTGTTCGATTTTATTCCAAAGCCCTGCAGTGGTTAAGCAGCTTTTAACTTTGTTATGATCTATGTTTTCCGGCGGAGCTTCGGAAACAATTTCTTCAATAGTCACAGGCATGATACTGAACTGTTGGAATACTGCAGAAAACAGTTTGTAAAATTCAATTCGATTGTACTCACGTATATCAATACCGTCATATAATACCTGTCCTTCTGTCGGATCGATTAATCCGCAAATTAACTTCACAAGCGTTGTTTTTCCTGCACCATTTAGTCCAACAATTGCGATGTGTTCGCCGGGAACGATTGTTAAGTTGATACTGTGTAAAGCATAGTTTTCTGATCCTTCGTACCTGTAACTTACATTTTTAAGCTCGATTACTTTCGGACAATCATCCGCAGGACTCTTTAAATTATTGTCTCTGCCGAATGTTTCCGGATATTCAAGATACGAACGAAAATAATTGATCTTCAGATTTATCTGGTTTAGTGAGGATATCTGTGAAAAAATATTGCTAAGCCATGTTGAAAAACCTGCAACAACATTAAAATACAACATAAAATCTGCAACAGTTATTTGTTTGTTCCATATGAGATAAAGCAAATACAGATAGGCGACACTTTCACGGAGTAAAGCCAGGCTGCTGTCATATACAGCTACACCAAAGAGTTTACCTGTAAGCCGCCTGTACCATCCGGCAAGCCCATTCATATTGCTTTCATAAATAGCTGAAAACCATACAGCCATTTGGTATAGACGAATATCTTTTGCTGAACGAATATCACCAGAAATACTATTAATATAGTTGATACGTTGCTGATAACTTATCCGTTCCTGATTGTTTGCGGCTGTCCACTTAATTATCTTTTGATTCAGGAAATAGCTGGTTATCGTTGTTACAATCAGGAAGAAGATGATCCCCCAATTTAGCTGTACAAGAATTGCCCAAAAAACAGATAGTCCTAAAATGCCTGTAAACAGATCAATTAATACGTCGTATATATTTGAGAGTGGGGAATAGTTTCCGTTGCAGCACATAAAGCTTTCTGTCTGAAGCTTCTTAAATATTCCGTTTTCCTGATTGATATAATCGGTTGTCAGCCCTTTGAGTGCCACACGTTTGAGATAAAAAGTGTTCATTTTATATTTTTGATGATAAATAAATTTTGTCAGAAATTTATCAGCACCTGACAGTATGGCTATGCTGCCCATAAAGGCAAGAACGGCGATTGCCAATTCGCGGAAACTGCGCTCTGCAGTTACTATTTCAATCACTGTTTTCGGCAAATAAGCTGATAATACCGGAATCAGCACATTTATCAATATTGCAAGAGCGCACCAACATAGCAACGGAAAATAACACTGGACAGTGCTGTTAAGGCAATACAAAATATTCCGGGTCACAGAATATCGGCTGCGATTCAACTCATCGTACGGACCTTTGTCAGTTCTTTTCATATTCAATATCTCTCCTTTTGCATGCATTCTAACACAGGAAACCACACAAAAAAAATCCGTGCACCAATTGTATTGGTCAGTGCACGAATTGCAAATCATTTTACAGCGGGCACTAAAAACTCCGAGGTAAAAGCACCGTCCTCGCTGTTGTATTTGACCCAGCCACCATGTTCCTCAAGGATCGCTTCAGCACGACGCAAACCGAAGCCGTGAACACCGTCCTTGTGTGTTGCAAATAAGGATCCCGTTTTTTTTCTCTTTGCCCCGGCTG
>JAUNGL010000127.1 GCA_030524665.1 Lachnospiraceae bacterium
AAAATCGGCTACTGTTCGCGGGATAACGGCTGCGTGTACAGTAATAAAAATCAGGCAGATAAGCTTCTGCCTGATTCCTCTCTGATATTTTATTTATGAAGCAACTCTTCTTAACCTCTGCTCTTCTTCAACGCAAATACTCCGAATGCTGCAAGCAAAAGTGCCGCGACTGTCATGGAGGATGCTGCACTTGTATCACCGGTCTTCGGAGAGGTTCCTGTCGGTTCGCTTGCCGCACCGTTCTTGAGATATACCAGCGTCACAAATGTTACATTCGAGTGGAATGCTGCCGTGACCTGATTGTCTGCGCTACGCTCTACCTTCAGAAGCTCCCATCCATGCTCCTCGCAATAAGTCAGTACATATACGTCCATATCATCGGTCATGTTGTTTACTGTGAATGTTACCTTCACCGGATTCTCCGCGGTCGGAGTCACATCGTTGAACTTCAGGGTCATCATCTGTGTCAGATAGTGCAGGTCTTTTACCAGATCAGCCCCGCTCTGGAGATACTGGGACTCTGTATCAAACAGCTGGATCTCAGAAAGGTCTGCCCCGTCCATGAAATCTACTACGGATGCACCTGCGCCTGCATTGTTCATCCGGTTCACCAGTTCGAGTAACCCCTGTGAATAATTGGCTGTAAGCCATGTATCTGACATATCGAAATCTTCCGCTGTCACATCATATCCCTGCGGGCTGAAAATCCTTCCTGTATCAGACGCTCCGTTTGAAACACTCGGACCGGCAGCCAATGCCTGTATTCCCATTGCAATTGTCATAACGCCTGCCAGCATAACCCCTAATAATTTCTTCATCGTACTTCCTCCATTTCTCTTTCCACAATCTGCCGTAAGCCCGGTACGCCACTCTGAATGCCCTATGTGACCCCGTCCCTACGGATATTTGTTTCAAATCAATTTAGTATAAAGTATAACACATAAATCTCATTTAGCAACTATATATTTTTCGTTTTACCAGTTAATATTCACGATACCACTGTACGCAAACAGTAACTTTTGCCCCTCTATACTGTTCAACCGATTACTTTTTCAACTCTTTTTCCAGCACGGCCTGCACCAAATAGCGGTATGCATTCCCCTTACTGTGGCAGGTGGACAGTGTCAGTATTCTGTCCCCCTCCCCGATTTTCACATCCTGATCGATGTGGGCATACAGATTCCTCTGCTCCAGTACCTCCTTGATGTACGCTTCAAAAACCAGCGGATCTGAACAGTCGTAGCTTTGAAGCAAATGTCTGTCATCATAGAGATAAGCAGCAAATATTCGATAATAGCAGATGGAATCCGGGGTGTAGACTGCGATCTCTCTGTGTTCTTCAAAGAATTCCTCATCCTCAAACCGGTGCAGATCGGCGAACATGCTGCCGTCCTTCATATTATGGCCATACAGGACCGTGTGGACATCTGAGAAATCCTTCTCATTGAACGTCTCGCTGAAGATTGCTCCGGCGACGCTGTCTTCCCCTTCGGCAGATCTGGTCAGATACCAGGTGTTGTCCTCATTCTGGACAACCGGATAATCAATCGCTGTCCCCGGGACTGTAATCCACGCATAAATATCCGGATTCATATTCCGGAGTTCTTCAAAGTCTACCGGGATGGAAAGCTCTGTCATCCCTTCTGACAGTAGTTCTTCCGATTCTGCCACTGTATCGTCTGGTTTCTGTTTCGCACCCGTTTCACTTCCGCCGAAGGCTTCTGTCCCGTTCCTGCCTTCCGGCAATGCATCCGTAATGACACTGCCCTCTTCTGTCCCCGCTACATCCTCTGGAGCGGATTTCGTATCCAGCTTCGCCTCCTGCCGCATCTTTTCATACATCTGCTGTGTATCTGCTTTCTCTTTCTGATTCTGCCATACGAAGCACACACAGACGCCTGCAGCCAGAAAGGCTGCCGCAGCCAGAAGCAGCCATATTTTCTTTCTTCTCATTCTCCCACCTCAGTATAGAATATTTCCAGTACCGTATTCAGCAGCGCTTCTTCGTCTGCATAAAATTCTTCATACACGGCGCCCTGCTTCGTATCACCTTCCAGCATCCGGATGTCTTCCATATCAAAGCTCATATCTGGAAGCATAGAAGCCAGATAGACTGCCTCATCCACTTTGATACTGGTAGACATGTCTTCGGTCAGATTCTGGTACAGATCGACTACCAGCATGACATCTCTCCGGATTGCCGACTTGGCTTCATTCATAAAGGAAAGCGCATACTGCTTCTGCCTCTGCATTCTCAGGCTGTTGCTGCCTTCTTTGTCCATATCACGATAGCGCACATAGCTCTCGGCCTGTTCTCCGGTCAGCCTCACCCTTTCTCCCTTTTTGAAATCACTTCCGGCAAGCTTCATATCCTCGGCCAGAGTGACTGCGACACCATCTACCGAATCGTTTAATTTCTCAATGGCATTCATATTCACCGCAGCATATCCGTGAATCGGAAGCTCATACAGGAGATTCGAGACCGCATCTGTCATCAGCTCGCCGCTGGACTGCTGTCCGTCTCCGTAGGAAAACGCCAGTCCAAGATGGTTTACAGTTTCACCCACGTAATTTCCCTGATGGTCATAAGTACGGATGGCTGTCATCGTGTCTCGCGATATCCCGAGCATCTTGATATTCTTCTCCGACGGGTCCAGGGCCAGCAGAAAGATCGTATCCGCCTGTCCGTTTTCACCGGATGCCCCTTCTTCTTCCAGAGCCGTATCGCGGTCAATTCCCATACACAGGATCGTGATCATTTCATCGTTGTACTTATATTTTTTCCCATTCCGCGAAACGAGACCGGATTCGTCCTGATGGTCTCCCATATCCGGCGCCTGTGAATTCGCGGCTTCCATCAGGCTTTTTCTTCCCGCACTCCTCAGATATGTATATGTCCCTGCCCCTGCTGCTACCAGCACGACCAGAACACAGGCAACCACGCCAAGTATCCGGAAGAATTTCTTCTGCGCTCCGCGTTTTCTCTTGCTGTGGTAGCTTTTCGTACGCTTTCTGGGATATCTGTAATATCCCGTATCAAAACTGTGAATTTTTCTTTTTCTCTTTTTTCTGTAATTATAAAGCTGCATTCTTCTTCCTTCCAGCCTGCCTCCGGACAGACTGCCATCCCCACAACTTATGCAGTTTCATGCTGCAACATCTGGATCTCAATCATTTCTGCCATCCCAGCAAAGGCTCTTGTTCACAAATTTACGGTCTGCGAACAGTCCCACACGGGACAGCAGCTATGAATCATACTCCGCAAATCACTCGATCGTCAGGGTCAGCTTTGCTTCGTTTGACATATTTCCTTCCCTGTCAACCACCGTATAGATCAGTTCATACGTCCCGGGACCTGAGATATCATGCATTCCTCCGATATGAATCTGTCCGTACAGCCAGTCATTTCCATCCACATCATCCCTGATATCCTTCACATATGAGAGCAGATTGTAGGATTCGCCCTGCCTGATGGTCACGCGGTTCGTTGTCAGCGTAATTCTGGGGGCACCGGACGGAAGCGGTTCCTCTTCCTCAGTCAGTTTCTCTGTTTCTGTCTCTGAAACCGGCTCATCCTCCGTTTCAACCATCCAGAGGATTCCTTCCTCCGGCATATATTCCACGATTCTGGTAGCCTTGGCTATATTATTACTCCGGTCTTTGGCGTAATACAATACAGTAGCACTTGTCTTATCCTGCATCGGAATAATGGATTCGATCACCAGAGTGTCACTCACATCACCGTCCATCTCATCGACCGCCTGTACACCCTCCATCAAAATCGAGGTATCCGCACCTTCTTCATACAAAATCTCTTCCTCCGGAAAGCTGATTACAGGAGGATTCACGTCGTCCTGCTTATGCATCCAGTAAAAAAGCCCTCCAAGCAGAAGGCATAACAATGCCAGTAATGCTACAATACCTTTTCTCATTCCATACCTTCCCTCTTATCTTTCTTCCACTGGTCCATCTTACGGCAAATCAGGCATCGGGAATCCGTCTGTTTTGCCGTATCTGCATGAACGCAGGCTGCCTCACAATTTATGTGCAAACACATCCTATTTCTTTCCGTACTTTCCGTAACCATAATATTTTCCGTAATACTTTCCGTATTTCCTGCTATAGTAACGGCTATAGTACTTCTGCTCCCGGATGTCCACCTTGTTCAGTATCGTACCGAGAATCTGGCAGTTGCTCTTTTCCAGCTGCGCTTTAATCTCCTGTACGAAACGATAACTGATCACTTCTGCTTCTATGACGATCACAGCCCCGTCACATTCCTCCGCAATAATGGCACTGTCAATCACGCTGCCAAGCGGCGGGCTGTCAATTAAAATATAGTCATACTGTTCTCTGGCATATTTCAGCATCTCTTTAAACTGTTTTTCTCCAAGAAGCTCTGCCGGGTTCGGGGGGATCGGTCCTGCAAAAATAATGTCCATATTCTTCACATTAGTTTCACAGATTACATCCTTGAGATACGTCTGCCCTGACAGGAAATGTGCCAGTCCCTTTACCTGCTCAGGGATTGAAAAGTGCCCCATCATAACTGATTTCCGGAGATCCCCGTCAACCACCAGCACCCGCTTGCCGGCCTCTGCCAGTGACATCCCGAGGTAAAGTACTACGGTACTCTTTCCTTCATCCGGAGTACAGCTTGTCAGTACAATCGCCTTTTTATCGTCCCCGCAGAACTGCAGATTCGTACGAAGGGTCTTATATGCTTCTCCGCTCTCATAATCCAGCTTATCGATTTTAATCTCAACCTTTGCCATCTCCTACTCCTCCCTGCTGCCCTTCGCTTTCTTTCTGTGTTTTTCTTTCCTGCGCTTCTCTTTTCTGCTCTCTTCCTTCATAATCGGAATAGAGCCTAGAACACTGAGGCCCAGATAACGTTCCACATCCTCTGGATTTTTGATGGTATCATTCATCATATACTGCAGCATAATGATGCCGATTGCAATCGCCATGCCGAGTACAACTCCGGCCATACCGTTTCTTTTGTAATTGAACATCGTCTGTCCCTGAGGGATATTGGCTTCCTCCACAACATTTACTGCCTCGGAATTCATTACTTCCTTGATATGCAGTGCCGCCGTATCACGCACCGTCGTAGCGAGTTTGCTTGCCATATACGGATCCGTGTCTGTGACACTGATGGTAATAATTCGTCCTGCACCCGGCATGTCTACGGAAATCCTGGAGGCCAGTGCCTCTGAACTCATGGAAAGTCCAAGCTCGGCGATGACACTCTCGGTTACTGTACGGTCTTTGATCAGCTGGGCATAGTCACTTGCCAGCACCGCGCTCAGCTGCAGGTCACTGCTGGTGACATCCGATGCACTCTGCCCTTTGCTTAGTATATACATTTTGGTACTGGAGGTATACGTCGGTGTCGTCGTCATTTTCGTAAAAATCAGTGCACATACACCGACCAGAATTCCGGAAAAGACAATGATCCAGAAACGGCTTAACAGTACTCCTGCGATCTGCATCAAATCAAGTCCGTTTTCTCTCTTCTGCTGTATTGGTTCCATCTCTTTTTCTCCTATACATATTCGTTTGTGATGATTTTCTGCGGGTTCTCTATCAACAGCTTTCGCGCCGTATCTTCTCCGAATTTCCTGACCAGCCAGTCGGCGCACATTCCAAGGGAGGGGGGACGCCTTCGGATTCCGTGAGCGTCGCTTCCAATCAGATCTACCAGATGTTCCTTCAGAAGTCTCCGGCAGAACTGCCTGTTTCCCCAGCCTTCCGTGCCCAGAATACTGCCTGCGTTGACCTGGATGCAGGCGCCGGAATCGGCCAGAAACCGGATCTGCTTCAGATCGCGCAGTGCCGGATACCGTTCTGCATGGGCAATGATTGGCCGATATCCGTGAATCAATAATTCCGTGATATGGTGCCTGATCGCATCCGGTGTATCGTGACCTGAAAACTCGACCAGCACATAGCTCGTAGCCGCCATGCAGAATGCTTTTTCCTGCTTCAGCATATCTGCCATACCGTTCAGCCTGTGAAGCTCACAGCCCAGATACAGCTCCAGCTCCATTCCTGATGCCCGTACCTGCGCCTCGACCTCACGGTATTTCTCTTTCACCACTTCCCTCGTGGTCTCAAAATACCCTCTTCGATAGTGGGGTGTCAGAATGATCCGGCGCACTCCCTGTTCATACTCCATCCGAAGCATCGCCAGACTCTCTTCCAGATGATCCGGCCCGTCATCTACGCCGGGAAGAATATGACAATGAATATCTGTGATACCTAACATCAATACTGCTCCTGCTCTTCTGCACTCTCTGCCTCCATGGTGTCCTGCGCTTCTGTCACTCCGGCTTCTCCAGCCGTGTCATGTCCCTCCGTACTTCTGGCTTCCTCTACTATTTCCTGTTCCATCGCATCGAGTGCTGCCATATCGGAGTTCATCTCCTGACGGAAAGCAGCATATTCTGCTGTGAGCGCCTCGTACTCTCTTTCCTGTTCTTCCTGATACTGATAGTATTCCGAATAGGTCAGGACATTAATACGTCCCTGTTCTTCCTGCCCTTTGAGGTAATTTAACAGGGAGCTGAACTTCATCAGGCTCAGATCGTACGAAGCATCCTTTGAAATCTTGACTACTTCATTGATAGATATCGCAACCGATTCGCTGTTATCAATCGCTACTGAAAGAACTGTTTCGATATCAACATCCTTCTGCTTATACAGTCCACAGTCAATCCTCCAGATGAAATCTCCTTTTCCGGCAATACTCGGGAAGCTTTCCTCGTCTATCACGCCTGCCATCTGAAAACCTTTCCGTGCCAGCACGGTCTCTCCAATCTCTTCGTACTGCTCCGCGGTACACAAGATCGTGGTCGGAAGCTCCATACCGGCCGCTTCCAGTGAAGCCAGTGCGTCATTGATCCGGCTCTGGAAGCTCTCAGGCTTTCCTCCCTGTTCCGTCTCAGACTCGCTCTCCTGCTCCTCTCTGTAATCCCGATCCTCTTCCTCATCCAGCGATGGCTCCGGCATTTCCCCGATCGACAGGGCATATTCCCAGCCCCGGCGCATCATTTCATCAAACTCTTCCGAAGTCAGATAGCCTTCCTCCCAGGAAGGTACTATCCCGTTCCGCAAAGCGAAGGTGGCCCTGAAATTATATTGATCCATCATGTCAAACATCGTTTCATAGAGCGTCTCGCTCATATTGTCAAAGCTCAGCAGGATACAGGACTTTCCCTTTTTCTTCTCTGCCAGCCTGTTCTGCCATTCTTTATTCTGAGCCTGCCATTCGTTTCGCTTTTCATTCAGCGGCTGCAGCTGCGCGGAAAGCTTCGCCACACGTGTCTGCCGCTCTGTCTCCAGCTCCTGTTCCTTCTTCAGAAACAACACGGCCAATACAATCCCTGCGGCTGACAGCAGGATCAGCAGTGCTGTGATCAGTCTGTTTATTCTTCTCATCGCGTCTCTTCTTTCAATAATAATAACAATATAATAATTATTATGTTACGGTTCATCCAGATACATACAGGCATGTCTGAATACTAAGCCTGTTACATTGGTATTGCTTCCTGCTTTTTGTAATGATACGTCGGCACAACCTCTGCTACGATAGCTCTCATATGATCTGTCTCGCTCTTGCTGGCCTCATCAAGCTGTCGCAGCTTTTCCATAAACCATTCATCGTCCATCTCGATTGGCCTGCCGATATGGATCAGTTCATTTTCTGTTCCGGTCAGGCCTTCTTCATCCATCAGCAGTTCTTCGTAAAGCTTTTCTCCCGGTCTCAATCCGGTATACTCTACCATGATGTCCACATCCGGAGTATACCCGGACAAACGGATCAGATTCCGTGCCATATCATCGATTTTCACCGGCTCTCCCATATCGAGGACGAAGATTTCACCGCCTTTGGCATAATAAGATGCCTGTAACACCAGTGAAACAGCTTCCGGTATCGTCATGAAATAGCGGATGATGTTTTTATCTGTAACTGTGACAGGGCCCCCCTCTGCGATCTGTTTCTTAAACAGAGGAATGACACTTCCGTTGCTGCCTAGCACATTGCCGAACCGGACCGCCACAAAATCGGTATCCTGATGCTGCCTGTTCATCATCTGGATGACCATTTCGCAGAGCCGCTTGGAAGCTCCCATAATGTTCGTAGGATTCACTGCTTTATCCGTAGAAATCAGTACAAACTTTTTCACACCGTACCTGGCCGCCGCCATCGCTGTTTTCCAGGTACCAAGTACATTATTCTTGATCGCCTCATTCGGGCTGTCCTCCATCAGCGGGACGTGCTTGTGGGCTGCCGCATGGAATACCACATCCGGCCGGTAATGTTCCATGACCCAATTGATACGGTTCGTATTCCGCACAGAGCCGATCAGAGCCACAAGGTTCAGATCAGGCAGCTGCCTTCGAAGCTCCTGCTGAATCTCATACGCATTGTTCTCATAAATATCAAAAATAATGAGCTGCTTTGGCCCCGCATGTGCAATCTGACGGCACAGCTCACTGCCGATGGAGCCTCCTCCACCCGTCACCAACACAACCTTGCCCTTGATTGCGGCAAAGATTTCATCGTTGTTTACTTTTACCTGTGCTCTTCCCAGAAGATCTGTAATTTCAACATCACGCAGCTTGCTGACACTGACCTCACCATTGACAAGCTGATATACCCCGGGGAGGGTACGGAGCTGACATTTCGTCTCCTTGCAGATATTCAGGATTTCCCTCCTGTTCTTTCCTGTAGTTGCCGGAATTGCATAGATGATTTTGGTGATCTGGTACTTCTCCGCCATCCTTACGATGTCATTGCGTCCTCCGACAATCGGGATTCCCTCCAGCATCCTGCCTTGCTTGCTTGGATTATCATCTATGATGCAGCAGACCCTGACCGCTATCTTGTCTGAAGCCAGAAGCTCCTTGAGCAGCATCTGTCCGGCATTGCCTGCACCGATGATCATGATCCGCTCCGGATTTTCTTTTTCTCTTACTTCCATCGAGTGCGAATAGTAACGCAGCAGCCGATAGGAAAACCGCAGTCCTGTCGTCAGACAGAAGCTGATAATATATCCCATAAAGTAATAGGATCTCGGCATATGCAGATCCATAAACAGCATTCCCGCCGCATATACTGCCAGCAGTACCAGATATGCCATCAATATCATTCTGAGTTCTGCCACACTGGCAAGCCGCCAGATACTATGATACAGTCTGCATATGTAAAACACCACGACCGTCGCTATAATCCAGAACGGCATTGACCATAGATAGCCATTGAGATACTCCCGCGGAATGCTGGAAAAAACAAAATCAAAGCGCAGCAGCAGCGCCAGCAGATAAGCAGACAAAATAATCAAAATGTCGGCAAATACCAACAGGAATGCCTTGTGTATCCATGGCAGTTCAGAACTTATTTTCTTTCCGGTTACTAATTTCATATTCTACTCCCATCCATTATCCATTAAGTGCCAAAAGAATGGGAAAGGATGATATAACTTTGTCGATAGCATCTCTTCCCAAACAGAATTTACATAAACTTATGTCTGACAAAGAAAGCTGCCACACCGACCAGCGCCATCATCACAGCAGCAATCACCGCATTCGCCGGATCTACCGCTGCAGCTGCAATCTGCTGGCTGCCTTCTGCAACGCTTTCTGCACTTGCCATCAGGGGCGCAGAACTCCCCATAAGCATGTTAAACGCGACTAACATCTTTACAATCCGTTTTATGTATTTCACCCTCTTCTCCTTCGCTGTTTTTCATGACAGAACTTGACAGCATAATATATTCTCATACATTTTTTTATTATAATAAATACGGCACGCTTTGGCAAGTGTCAAAAACGTAGATATTTAGACAATTTATGGTCATTATTTTTCAAATAAAATATGCATCCGGACAGTTAACCCGGGAGTTTGACAGTTACATAGAGGAAAAATCGTTTAAAGCCGGGAGTTTGACAGTTACATAGAGGAAAAATCGT
>JAUNGL010000128.1:0-3027 GCA_030524665.1 Lachnospiraceae bacterium
TCCTCCCGCTCTGGGGCATCGTATGAAATATTCAGTTCTTGAATTAAACACGAATATGACTGAAAAATACAAAATTAGTAGTTGACAAATATAGTAAAGACATGCTAATATATGAAAGATGACTGCCGAAGACAGCAGGTGCCGTGAGGCGTAAGGTATGACCGCCTGCCGAGGAGAATAGATTCCATGATGTGAATTTGTGATGCCCTTGTGTCTTCGTGATGCGCGGGTATTTTTTATTCCATAAAATCCGGCGGTACACTCAAATCTATAAGGAGGTGCACCATACATGGCTTACACAGCAAAGAAGACTGAAGAGAAGAAACCAGTGATTGCCGAGATCGCTTCCAATATTCAGGACGCTCAGTCCGTAGTGCTGGTTCACTATTCAGGTATCACTGTAGAGGCAGACACAGAGCTTCGTAAAGAATTAAGAGAAGCAGGTGTGATCTACAAGGTATACAAGAATACGATGCTGAACTTTGCATTCAAGGGTACAGACTGCGAAGCTCTTTCCAAGCATCTGGATGGTCCGAATGCGATCGCTATTTCCAAAGACGATGCGACAGCTCCGGCCAGAATCATTTCCAAGTACAACAAGAAAGCGCCGACACTGAAGATGCTGGCAGGTGTTGTAGAAGGAAATTACTATGATGAGAAGGGTGTTGCAGCACTGGCAGCCGTTCCGTCAAGAGAAGAACTTCTTGGAAAACTTCTTGGAAGCATCCAGTCCCCGATTGCAAATCTGGCTCGCGTACTGAATCAGATCGCAGAATCCAAGGGTGGAGCTGCTACAGAAGCACAGGCAGAGTAATGATCCTGAGATGGAATATCTTCCGTCTCATAGCAGGAACTCAGGTGTTCCGTTATTAAGACCTTTTGAGACAGCAGAGCTGTTTCACCGCACAGGGAATATGTATTGAGACATGTCCGCGGGAATGAGAGAATAAACATAATCAGGAGGAAAATAAGATGGCAAAGTTAACAACCGCTGAATTTATCGAAGCAATCAAAGAGTTGTCCGTATTAGAGCTGAACGAGCTGGTAAAGGCTTGCGAAGAAGAGTTTGGTGTATCCGCAGCAGCAGGTGTTGTAGTAGCAGCAGCTGGCCCGGCAGAAGAAGTAGAAGAGAAGACTGAGTTCGACGTAGAGCTGACAGAAGTTGGCCCGAACAAGGTTAAGGTTATCAAGGTTGTACGTGAAGCTACAGGTCTTGGTCTGAAGGAAGCAAAGGCTGTTGTAGACGGCGCTCCGAAGATCGTAAAGGAAGCAGCTTCCAAGGCAGATGCAGAAGAGCTGAAGACAAAGCTCGAAGCAGAAGGAGCAAAGGTTACTCTGAAGTAATCGTCCCTTATAGAATGAGTGATATCAGGCAGTCGGAGAGATTCTCTCCGGCTGTTTTTTTTCAGTTCAGCCACAGACAGATGATGTGAAGCAGCATCTAGCCTTCGAAAAAGGCAGTCTGTGGCTTGTATGGCTGAATGGTAACGTTTTTTAAATATTTTTTTTGGAGATATGTTGTATTTAAAAAAAGTATGTTATGATGTACAGGAACGAAATGAGGGGGAAATCCATTGGGATGGAGCTTGGGTAACTGTGTGCTGTTTACTGTTACCGGGACGAACCGCAGTTACGATTTTATACATTGAGGAGGATTGCAGGAATGAAGCAGGAAATGCTGGAACAGTTTGCAGAAGTTTTTGGAAATCATGAGGGTGTGGAGGTTTTTCAGGCACCAGGGCGTGTGAATTTGATTGGCGGCCATACGGATTATAATGGAGGGCATGTTTTGCCATGTGCGATATCTATGGGAACATATGGGGCAGTCAGAAAAAGAAATGACCGGAAGCTGCGTTTTTATTCTGTGAATTTTGCGGAGCAGGGAATTATCGAATCTGATCTGGACAGTCTTGTTTACTCGAAGGAGGCAGGATGGACGAATTATCCGAAGGGCGTGATTTGGGCGTTTGACCAGATTGGACTGCGTATTGACTGCGGGTTGGATCTTCTGATCGACGGCAGGATCCCGGAGAATGTCGGGATGGCTTCCTCTACTTCGCTGGAGATTTTGACCTGTGTAATTCTGCGCGATCTGTTCCGGTTTGATCTTTCCAATAAGACGGTAGCTATGATTGCCAAGAATGCGGAGAAACGCTTTAATGGCGTGAATACTGGTGTACTGAATCAGGTAGCCATGGCGATGGGCAGAAAGGATCAGGCGATTTTCCTCAACGCGAGAACAGAGGAATATGAATATGTGCCGTTTGTACTGGAAAATGAGAAGCTTGTGATTGCCTGCAGCAATAAGAAGTGCGGGCTGTCGCATCCGGAGTATCAGAAAAGGCTTGATGAAAGCTATGCAGCTCTGATCGACCTGCAGAAGGCAGCAGATGTCCATGCACTCTGCAATCTGGATGAGGAACAGTTAGAAGTTTTTAAGGGCGTGATAAAAAGCCCGGTAGGATTTCGCCGTGCACGTCATGCGGTATCTGAAAACCAGCGCGTGATCCGGGCATGTAAAGCTCTGAAGGAACATAAGATTGAGGAACTGGGCAGATTGATGAATGAGTCTCATATATCGCTCAGAGATGATTATGAGGTAACAGGCAGGGAACTGGATACGCTGGTAGAAGAGGCATGGAAGGTAGAGGGCGTGATCGGTTCCCGTATGACCTCTGTGGGATTTGGCGGATGTACTGTCAATATCGTAAAAAATGAGGCGGTTGATACATTCATGGAGCAGGTTGGCAAGGCATACAAAGAAAAGATCGGATACGACGCAGACTTTTATATTACAGAAGTTGCACAGGGACCGAGAAAACTGTAAGTATCATATGACGAAGCAGAGTGCAGGAGACAGTCCCGTTCGTTGATCTGGATGGAAATGTTCCGGCATGATCCTGAAGGATTCAGGAAAGCCGATTGTAAAGTGGTATGGGGACAGGCAGATTTAGATGGCGAGCTTTCATGATGATGCAGAAAACCTGAAAGTAAAGTGATATGGAGAAAGCGATGCAGATCAGAAAA
>JAUNGL010000128.1:3127-9900 GCA_030524665.1 Lachnospiraceae bacterium
GATGCAGAAAACCTGAAAGTAAAGTGATATGGAGAAAGCGATGCAGATCAGAAAAGCGACGGAAAATGATTTGAATGTAATGATGGAGATTTACGCACATGCGCGTAAATTTATGGCAGAGACGGGGAATCCGACTCAGTGGGCGGATTCCTATCCTGCAAAAGAGCTGATCCGTCAGGATATTGCGCAGGGAGTCAGCTATGTCTGCGTGGAGGATCAGTTGGAAGAGGATGTTCCGGAAGCGAAAGAGAACGTTACAGAACAGGAAATCGAAGCAGTATTTATGTATGATATGAGAGAAGATCCGACGTATGCAGTAATTGAAAATGGAAACTGGGTAAATGACAGACCTTACGGTGTGCTGCACCGCATTGCGAGCCGCGGACGGAAGAAGGGAGTTGCATCTTTCTGTATGCAGTGGTGCTTTGAACAGTGCGGCAACCTGAAATGCGATACGCATGAAGATAATAAGGTCATGCAGCATGTGATGGAAAAGAATGGGTTTGTACGCTGTGGCAGGATCTATGTAGAGGATGGATCACCACGGGTTGCATTTCAGAAAACAGAGTGAAAATGGGAAGTTATGGAAACTGCTGTTGTGGCAGAGCGGTGTGGGTGAGAATAGAAACAGAAGCAATGGAGGAATAGAATGGAACAGGAACAGATTTATGATTTGTTGCAGCAGCTTCAGGCGGGAAAAAAGTCACCAGAGGAAGTGATGCAGTATCTGAAGCTGGAGCCTGAAATGCAGGTAGGTAATTATGCAGACATTGATCTTCACCGCAGTCTGCGGCAGGGAATGCCGGAGGTGATTTACGGCGAGGGTAAGACGGCAGATCAGATCGCGGGGATTGCCGCTGCGATGAAGGAGCGGGAGATACAGAATATCATGATCACACGGCTGTCGCAGGAAAAAGCAGAGGTTTTGAAGGAAGCTGTCGGACTGGAATACGAAGCTGTTCCAAAGATTGGTTTTGTGAACCGTACAGAGGCGGAGAAAAAGGGAAAGATAGCCGTTGTGGCAGCCGGGACGAGTGATCTGCCTGTTGCAGAGGAGGCCGCGGTAACGGCTGAGACGTATGGGAATTACGTAGAACGTGTGTATGATGTCGGAGTAGCCGGGATTCATCGGCTGCTGCACCGCCTCCCGGTATTTACGGATGCAAATGCAGTCATTGCGGTAGCGGGAATGGAAGGAGCACTTGTCAGCGTAGTCGGAGGTCTGGTACAGTGCCCGGTAATCGGTGTTCCGACCAGCGTAGGCTATGGAGCCAATTTCGGTGGTCTGGCTGCACTGCTGTCGATGCTGAATTCCTGCGCAAGCGGTGTCAGTATTGTCAATATCGATAATGGATTCGGTGCAGGAGTGCTGGCGTCGAAGATTAATCGGCAGTCGTTGAAATGATTGTTACGGCAAGTTTTTATTGTTTGCGAAACAGTTATTACGTGAACCGTCATTCAGGATGTTCCTGTTCGTGGGATACAGGATTGTGGACAGGAATCTTCAGGATGAAATTTACTGCGGAAACATCTTGACAGATAGCGATTTACCAATTATAGTAAGTGTCAGGCAATAATCATAAAAAATAAAGGAAAGGAGGCAGACTGATGATTAGAGCAGATTTAAGGAATATATTGTCTTTGTATTCGGATTATTTAATGTTTGATGATGTGATTATTGGATTCATCAGTCATAAAAGCAGCCTGCCTCGTATCCGTATGGTTTTCTGACGGCATCAGTTCCGTCGGAGAAGCTTTGAAAACGACCGCAGTCTGTGTGGATTGCGGTTTTTTGTTGTCAATTTTGTGGAAATGCAGCAGATAACGTGTGGATATCTGTGATTGTCACAGGGCGGAATACTCTGGAGGGCAGTCTGCATCCGTACATCTCCTTCAGGGTTGCGAAAAGAAGGAAGATAGCCGAACAGACCGTAATTTCATACAGCTGTGTAGTTTTACCGGAAGCAGGGATGGGCTTCCGTTTTTTTTAAGTTTGGCCACAGGCAGAAGTTGTGTAGGCAGCGATCGCCCGCGGTTTATATGGCTGAGTCATTTTGAAAGGAAGGAGTATTTGGAGATGAAACCGTTGACACATTACATGAGACGCTACTGGAAACTGTATTTATTCGGGTTTGTCAGTATGCTGATCAGTATCTGCCTTGATATGATGTCACCGCAGATTACGAAGAGTATTATCAATGATGTCATTATCGGCGGTCAGATGGGGCTTTTGACAAAACTGCTGCTCGGTCTGATCGGTATCGGCGTCGGGCGGGCTGTGTTTCAGTACGCCAAGGAATTTACGTATGATTATATCGGAGTGACGATCGGGCGCGATATGCGTGTGGATTTATTCCGTCATGTACAGTCGCTTTCGATGGATTTTTTTGACCGTCATAATACGGGAGAGCTTCTGACCCGATTGAAGGATGATATCGACAAGGTCTGGGTGGCAGTTGGATTTATCGGGATTCTGGCTGTCGAAGCGTTGATCCATACGGTAATGGTGCTGGTCTGTATGGTGCGGCTGAGTCCTGAGCTTACGCTGGTTCCGCTGTTTTTGCTTCCGGTGATCGGTGTCTGTGCAGTCCGCATGGAAAATGGTCTGGGAAGCGTCTATGATGAGATCAGTGACGAAACGGCACAGTTAAATATGGTAGCTCAGGAGAATCTGGCAGGTGTCCGCACGGTCAAAGCGTTCGCCAGAGAGCAGTACGAGATAGAGAAGTTTAGCCGCCACAACCGGAGATTCTATGATCTGAACATGAAACAGGCGAGACTGGTAGCGAATCATCAGCCGCTGATCTCCTTTATTGGCAAGGTACTGATACTGGCGGTGATCGTAGTCGGAGGATTTCTGGTCATAGGAGGACGGCTGACACTTGGAGAGCTTGGAGCGTTTTCGGAATATGCGAATAACGTGATCTGGCCGATGGAGATTGTTGGATGGCTGAGTAATGATATCGCTTCTGCGGTGGCTTCCTGGAAGAAGATACGTAAGGTGGCGGAGGAACAGCCGACCATTGCATCCCCGGAGCCTGAAGCGAAGAGAATGGAAAGGATGATACCGAAAGAAGATGATCAGCAAACAGGTATGCAAATACATGGTGCACTGATTTTTGACCACGTATCGCTGGAACGCGATGGACATCAGATATTAAGAGATATCAATCTGACACTTCCTGCCGGAAAGACACTCGGCATTATGGGAATGACCGGATCCGGAAAAACGACGATGATTAATCTGCTGCAGCGCTTTTATGATGTCAGCAGCGGCAGAATTCTTCTGGATGGAGCCGATATCCGGAGTATTCCGCTTGCAAGGCTGAGAGGTTCTGTGGCGGTCGTATCGCAGGATGTTTTCCTGTTCTCGGATACTGTGTCGCAGAATGTAAAGACAGGACAGAAAGCGCAGATGGAAGATGACACGGTAGGCTGGGCAATTGAACGGGCGGGAGCACACGAATTTGTAAGTAAGCTGTCGCAGAAGTACGAGACAATCGTAGGAGAACGTGGTGTCGGCCTGTCCGGCGGGCAGAAGCAGCGTCTTTCGATTGCGCGTGCCATTGCTAAACAGACACCGATTCTCGTGTTGGACGATGCAACGTCGGCACTCGATATGGAGACGGAGAAGCTTCTGCAGAAGAATCTGAAGGAGGTTGGTGATATGACGAAAATCATTATCGGCCACCGGATTTCTTCGGTCTGTGATGCGGATGAGATCATTGTGCTGGATCACAGTACGATTGCGGAGCGCGGGACGCATGAGGAACTGATGGCTCTGAAAGGACGGTATTACCAGACCTGGTGTGTGCAGTACGGGGAGAATATGGCTGTTATCGATGGGCAAGACTCCGGCAACAGTCCGGAAGCTGACCGGGAGATTCAGCATGTATTCCCGTCTGCGTATCAAGAGACGGTAAAGGCACCGGGGAAAGGGCAGAAAAAAGATCAGAAGAAAACACAAAAAGAAGTATCGCAAAATGATCCTGAGGGAATGGGAAAGGAATGTTCCGGACAGGATCAGAACGAAAAAATGGAAGAAAAGGAGGGAGAGGAATGGCAGTAAATTCAGTCAGGCAGGATGAATTGCAGCGTGAAGTGCCGAAGACTGAGACGCTGCGGAGGCTGTTTGGATATATGCTTGCTTATAAGAAGGAACTTGCGCGCACCATACTGATGACGCTGGTGACACTTGCGATTACGCTGGCTGCACCGCTCATGATAGAACGCGCGATTGATGTGTATGTGGCTAACCGGGATATCGAAGGATTGCTGCGGCTGTCCGTCTTTGCAGTAATCCTGTTCCTGATTTTCTGGGCGGGAACGAGAGCCTGTATGATATGGATGGCAGATGTGACAAACCGGGTACTTCTGACGATCCGGCAGGAGCTTTACACGCATATTCAGAGCCTGAGCTTTCACTTTTTTGACAGCAGGCCGACCGGAAAGATACTGGCGAGAATCATTGGGGATGTCAACTCACTGAAGGATGTACTCTCCGACAGTGTGACGAAGCTGATTCCGGATATGCTTACTGTGATCGGTGTCGCAGTCATTATGCTGGTAAAGAACTGGAAGCTGGCGTTGGCAGCGCTTTTGATGCTTCCGGTACTGGTACTGTGTATGTTCCTGATTCAGGTGAAGGCGCATAAGCTCTGGCAGATCCACCGCAAGAAGAATTCGAATCTGAATGCGTATATCCATGAGGATATGTCAGGAATCCGGATTGTGCAAAGCTTTGCTGCGGAGCCGGAGGCACAGGCAGATTTTGCTGTGTTTGCGAAAGAACATCAGACAAGCTTCGTCGATGCGGTACGGGTGGCAGATTTGTTCAGCGCACTCGTGGAGATTACATGGGGAGTGGGAGGATTTCTGCTGTATTTCATCGGAATCCGCATTGTAGGAGCGGATAAAATCGGGATCGGTACCTTTCTGGCATTTTCCACTTACATTGGAATGTTCTGGAGCCCGATCCGGAATCTGGCAAGCTTTTACAATAAAATTGTAACAAACATATCGGCAGCAGAGCGTATTTTTGATATTATGGATACTCCGGCAGAAATTACTGACCGGGATGGAGCACTTGAGCTTCCGACGGTACGGGGCAGTGTGACCTTTGAGCATGTCAGCTTCGCTTACACAGATGAACCAGACAAACTGGTTCTGAAAGATGTCAGCTTTGAGATCAGGCCGGGAGAAACGATTGCATTAGTAGGCCCGACCGGAGCCGGAAAAACGACCATTGTAAATTTGATCAGCCGTTTCTATGATGTAACATCCGGTCAGATCCGTATCGACGATTATGACACCCAGTCAGTGGCACTCGCCAGCCTGCGCAGGCAGATGGGAGTGATGACACAGGATACCTTCCTGTTCTCAGGGACTATCCGGGAGAATATCTGCTATGGACGCCCGGATGCAACGGAGGAAGAGATGATCGCTGCGGCGAAAGCGGTTCATGCGCACGGATTTATTATGGAACTGGAACAGGGATATGATACGGAAATCAGTGAGAGGGGAGCCAAACTTTCCATCGGACAGCGCCAGCTTCTGGCATTTGCCCGTACAATGGTTTCCGATCCGCGGATTCTGATACTGGATGAAGCAACCTCCAGTATCGATACACATACAGAGATGATGGTACAGGCTGGTATCAATGCGCTGCTGAAGGGACGTACATCGTTTGTGATTGCGCATCGACTGTCAACGATCCGCGGAGCCGATCGGATTTTCTATGTAGATGAGAATCATATCGTGGAGTCCGGAAGCCATGAGGAGCTGATGCGGAAGCAGGGGGCTTACTATAAGCTGTATCAGAGCCAGTTTTAAAAAGCGTGCGAAATTCGTGTTTAATTGACTACGAACGGACGCAGGAAACATATGGTTTGTCTGCCCTGTAGGTATACAAAAGACCTCAGGGAGTGCGGGCGGGGCTGGCGAAAGGCGAATCATTCGTGGAGAAATACTAAGGCTCCGGTCTTCCCCTCCATGTCAGCGTTCGCCAACTCGTTCGCTGGCCTGATGCCAGCTCTCTCAGACAACGGCTCACTTAAAATCCGGCCCTGAAAGCCGGATTTTATGACATTCCGGGAAAGCCCGGAGCCTAAGTATTTCTAGACCACTCATTACAGCCTTTCGCCTGCCCCGCCCGCACTCCCTGAGGCCATCTAAGTGATCGAAGCAGCCAAACCATACGTTTCCTGCTGATTTCAAAAGTGTAAGTTTATAAAACACAAATATGGAACTATCAATACAAAAAGGCACTATCCACAGCAAGCCGCCATACAAATATGGATGCCAAAAGTCATACTATTTAATAAGCGTCGAAAAATCACTTATCCATGTACTATTTGTGCCGCAGCGGCATGCTCTAAAATACGTATATAAAAACAGACAGATGATTGCCTGATTGCCCAGAAACCTTTTAAAAAAACACCTGTAGAAAAGATGGTTCTCAATTTGTGAAGAGATCTGTTTCGAATATTCCGATTTATTTGGGAAAGCCTCAACTTCTGCTTGGCAGTTATTGTAGTACAGCCCATAGTGGGTATCCATTAGTTGATGAAACCGGATAAAACCATCTATTCTGTAAAATGGATAGGTATTTGAAATATAC
Organism: Lachnospiraceae bacterium; assembly: GCA_030524665.1. GTDB lineage: Bacteria > Bacillota > Clostridia > Lachnospirales > Lachnospiraceae > Choladousia. The sequence continues at coordinate 9,747 of JAUNGL010000128.1, forward strand.
AGTTCTGGTTTATCAGCTATTGGAAACGTAACGGCAGATGCCCCAGGACGGGAGGTGCAGGCGGGCAGAGGGATGGACTGGAAGCATAGCGCAGGGTGTTTAGAAGAACTTAGGTGCAGACGGCATTGACGCAGGGGAGAACGGGCTGACTTCA
>JAUNGL010000005.1:0-13806 GCA_030524665.1 Lachnospiraceae bacterium
CCCTGCCGCTGCCCTCCGATGCCTTTTGTGAACCTACAGAGCAGCCCAAATGCGGCTTCCCGGCGTCCGTCCATCGTCAACTAAACACGAATCTGGACATATACAAATTTACAGAGGTGGCTATCTCCTATTGGCAGTAGGTGATAGCCGTTTTATTTTTTGCAGTGATTGTCAACATAAATCAGAGGCGGCAAATACAATCGGGAGCAGCGTCAAGTCTGAAGTATAACATGCAATGAAAATATCCGGAGAAAAAATTTATGAAAACAGGATCATACGGCTATCTTTTTTCACAGATTCATCGTTATATAAGATAGAAAGTACTTTCCAGATGAAACAGACTGGTTTGGACCTGTGTTCTGCCCAGGAATCGGGCCGAAAAATGTTTGCGGGCATTGAACGTGATAAAATATGCGGAAGGGGGGAAGAACGTGGACGGTGATTTTCTTCTGATACACAGAATGAAGAGGGGAGAGGATGATGCACTCGAGGTTTTTGTGCGGAAATACTACCCTCTGATTTTGAAATACTGCAGATACCATACGGCGGATGACGGCTATGCGGAGGATTTGACACAGGAGACGTTCGAACGGTTCTTCCGGTCCCTGCATACTTACCAGCATAGCGGAAAGGCGGCAAATTATCTGTACGTGATCGCGGGAAACCTTTGCAAAGACAGATACAGGAAAAAAGAAGAACTGAATCTTGAGGAATTGCCGGAGGCGGGGGAGAGTCCGCTCGAGATGGTCGATGAGAGAATGGACATGGAGCGTGCACTCGGGAAACTGCCGGATGAGCTACGCGAAGTTATCATTCTGCATTATTTTCAGGAATTGAAGCTGAAGGAGATTGCGGGAATCCTGAATGTCGGGTTGCCGCTCGTGAAATATCGGGTCAGAAAAGCGAAGGAGCTGCTCGGAATATACCTGAAAGCAGGATGTGAAAGAAAGGATTGAAAGAGCGGGAAGTCTTGGCGGCTACGGTGTGAAACAAAGGGTTGAAAGAAGGGAGAGCGATTACGATGGCGCGAGAAGTCCTGGCGGCTACGGTGTGAAACAAAGAGTTGAAAGAAGGGAGAACGATTACGATGGCGCGAGAAGCCCTGGCGGCTACGGTGTGAAATAAAGAATTGAAAGAAGGGAGATGGATACAATGTCACTGGAAGACAGGCTGTATGATTATGCCGGAGAAATGGGGAAGATTCAGATGAAAGAGGAGAAGCTTCTGACGACGATTGTGAGATCGAAAGAAGCGCTTTATGAAGGAGAAACCAAAGCTTCTGTTACATGGCTGGAATTTCTGTTTCAGCAGGCAGTGTATATCCAGAAACGCTGGTGGTTTGCTCAGGCAGCAGTCCTTTGCGTGCTCTGGTGGATGCTGTTTCAGATGGGCAGCAGTATTTATATCCGGAAAGGGATGGGGGTACTGTCCTCCGTGTTTGCTGTGTTTCTGCTGCCGGAGCTGTGGAAAAACAGGAGCAGTGAGTCTATGGAAATTGAAGGGGCAGCGTATTTCACGCTTCAGAAAATTTATGCGGCGAGGATGACACTCTTCGGGATGGTGGATCTTCTGCTGCTCAGTGTGTTCTTCATGACGGTAGCCTTCACGGTCCGAATCGGGATCGGGGAGATGATTCTCCAGTTTTTCCTCCCGTTTGATGTGACCTGCTGTATCATATTCCGCTCTTTTTGCAGCAGGAGAGTAAAAACGGGATATTTTGCACTGCTGTCCTGTATCGTGTGGATCGCGGTATGGGTGATTGTACTGAAAGAAAGTATCTATCAGATGCTTTCCGTCCCGGTATGGTCGGGAGCTGTCGCGTTATCGGTTGTATATCTGGTTTACAGCATTGTCCGGACGTGGAGGTGCTGTGAAGAATATCGGGAGGTGAATCCATTATGGAATTGAGAGTGACGGAACTGACGAAAGAGTTTCAGGATGTGAAAGCGGTGGACCATGTGAATCTGACGATGAATTATGGTGTCTATGGTTTGCTTGGGGTAAATGGAGCGGGAAAAACGACATTTATGAGGATGCTCTGTACGCTGATTCGGCCAACGGCAGGGATGATTGCCTGCAATGGAAAGGATATTTTTGAACTGGATGGCGAGTACCGGAAGATTCTTGGTTATCTGCCGCAGGAGTTCGGGTTTTATCCTGATTTTACGGTGCAGGACTATCTGATGTATATTTCATCCATCAAAGGAGTGCGCCCTGCGGTCGCGCGGAAGCGTATGGCAGAGCTGCTGCGCCGGGTAGGGCTTACGAAAGCGAAAAATAAGAAGATGAAGAAGCTGTCCGGAGGAATGAAGCGGCGTGTCGGGATTGCACAGGCGATGCTGAATGATCCTGAGATATTGATTCTGGATGAGCCGACGGCGGGACTGGACCCGAATGAGAGAATCCGCTTTCGGAATCTGATCAGTGATCTTGCGCAGGATCGGCTGGTGCTGTTGTCCACGCACATTGTTTCGGATATTGAACATATTGCCAATGAGATATTGCTGATGAAGGACGGGAGGATCGTTCATTCCGGGACCCAGGAGGAAATCCTCGCTGAAGTGCCGACGAAGGTATGGAGTGTCGTAGTGTCAAGAAATGAGGTGGAGACGTGGCAGAAGACATTCAAGGTCGCGAATATGAAAACAGTGCCGCAGGGAACTGAGCTGCGTGTACTGTCGACAGACCGTCCTGGGCTTTCTGCCAGGGAAGAGGCCATGACACTGGAGGATGTGTTCCTCTATTATTTTGGAGAGAAAGCAGGTGCGGAAGATGGTATACTATGAACTGAAAAAGGTATTTGCGCGGAGGGGAAGCAGGATTGCGCTGCTGTTTCTGCCGATGGTGCTGGCGATTGTGATGTATTTCATTATCAGTGATGAAAGGTTTGTGAACAGTGCAGGAGATGGGGAAAACGGTTTTGCGGCAATCCGAAAGATGAGAGATGTCCAGAAGGAATGGGCGGGAGAACTGACAGAAGACAAAATCCGGCAGGTAATCGAGGAAAACCAGAGAATTCTTGCGACACCGGAGAGGCAGTCGGAGGATATTCAGCAGCAGGATATTGCATATAGCTGGACACAGGGCTTTTCTGATATCCGTATGCTGATCAATTATTCTTTTGCAGGTTTCAATGATTATGATTATTACCGGATTGATTCTCTGTCACCGGAGGTTGCAGTTGATTTTTATCCGAACCGTATCCGGAACCTGAAAGAATTTCTGGACACGGACGGAAAAGATGCTTTTTCGGAGAAAGAGAAGGAATTTTTAATCAAAAAATACGAGGAGCTGGAGACACCGATGCGATACGATTATCAGCGAGGATGGAAATACCTGTTCCAGTGGGCGCCTGCGATTCTTATGATTACGACAATGGTTCTGGGATTTCTCTGTTCGGGAATCTTTTCCGGGGAATTTCAGTGGAAATCAAGTGCGATCCTGTTCTCTTCGTATCATGGCCGGGGAAAGGCAATCCGGGCGAAGCTGGCAGCAGGGATACTGACTGGTACTGCAGTCTACTGGGGGATGGTGCTGGTGTATACGGGAGTTGTCCTCGGAATTTTCGGAGCGGACGGTGCGGGCTGTCCGATCCAGTCCACCATGGCAGGATGGAAAAGCTTTTACAACATGACAAACTGGCAGCTTTATCTTCTGGTAGTTTTCGGGGGATACCTTGGATGTCTGTTCATGCTGATTCTCGTGATGCTCGCATCAGCCAGGACAAATTCGACCGCATTTGCGGTAGTCATACCGTTTGTGCTGATCTTTCTGCCATCATTTCTGAGCGGCACGAGTATTTCGATACTGAATAAAATACTCGGTCTGCTGCCGGACCAGCTGCTTCAGTTGAATCAGGTGGTGAAGTATTTCAAACTGTATGAAATCGGAGGAAAGGTGATGGGGGCAGTACCGCTTCTGCCTGTAATCTATGCAGTGCTGGGAGTGGCTGCTGTGCCGTTGATTTATCTGGGATACCGGAAGAAACAGGTGTATTAACGGGGGGATTCTTTATTGTAAAAATCTGCGATATCATGTATATTTAGTGATAGGAAATTATCGCAAAATATACATAAGCCGCCTGTTTGTGCCGTTGGCATGGCGGCGGAACGGAGATTTTTATGAAAACAGCAGCGCTTATTGTTGCCGCAGGTATGGACAAACAGGCGGATGCGATCAGCCCCATGAGAAATCTGGGTTCCATATCTGTGGCACAGAGAATTATTGCTACCTACCATCAGTCAGGCATCCGTATGATTGCCATAGTGACCGGATATCAGGCTGAGGAGCTGGAGCACCATCTTTCCAATAATGAAGTAGTATTCCTGCGTAATCCGGATTATGCAGATACCAGTATGTTTGATTCTGTGAAAATAGGTCTTGAATACCTGAAAGATAAATGTGACCGGGTTTTTCTGACACCGGTGAATATTCCGCTGTTTACTTCTGAGACAGTGAGACGGCTGAGCGCCTGTCAGCAGCCTCTGGCCTGTCCGTTATGTGAGGGGAAAAGCGGTCATCCGGTTCTGATTGCAGCTTCCCTGTTTGACCAGATCCTTTCTGATTCCGGCAGGGATGGGATTCGGGGAGCTTTGGCGAGATGTGGTGTGGAAATGACCATGATTCCGGTGGAGGATTCCGGGATTTTCAATGATTTCAGAGCAACAGGGGAATATCGCATGCTTCTGGAGCAGCACAACGCCAAGCTAGTACGTCCCGTTGTCCATGTATCCCTTGCCAGGGAGAAACCTTTTTTTGATGCTAAGGTGGCCCTGCTTTTGAATCTGGTGGACGAGACCGGCTCTGTGCGGGCCGCCTGTCAACGGATGAAAATATCTTATTCCGGCGGCTGGAATATGATACGAATGCTGGAGACTCAGCTGCACCATCACCTGATTGAGCGGAGTCAGGGCGGAGCAGGAGGAGGGAAAAGCAATCTGACCGAGGAGGGGCGCTGGTTCATCCGGAGTTTCCGGAGATTTGAAGAAGAACTGCGGCTGCAGGCAAATGAGCTTTTTGAGAGCTGTTTTGAGGGCTTTTTCGAAGAATAGAGGTGTAGGCAGAGTTGGGCTGGTTCATTTCCACGAAACAGTGGAACAGACAGTTATGCCTGTATATGGATATTTGGCTGCGGACACGGGCGATTTATCTGGGGAAATTGTGGAAAATATACGAAGAAAATTCCTGCCGGATTGAGAATGTATTGGTGATGGAGCCTATGCTTTTCGAAGAATAAGAAAAGAAAATATACAAAATGCACAAAAATGGAGCGTAATTTTTGCCGACTTGTATCCGTTTGTAAGTTGCGGAAAAGAGTCGGTTTATTTTAAAATGGTATTAGGACTATTATTTTAGATTCTGGAAAAATTTTAATACAAGAAAGGAGAAGTATCATGGCAAGATTCACATTACCAAGAGATATTTATCATGGCAAAGGATGTCTTGAGGAACTGAAGAACCTCAAAGGCAAAAAGGCAACGGTAGTTGTAGGCGGAGGCTCTATGAAGCGTCAGGGCTTTCTGGACAGAGTTGTGAATTATCTGAAGGAAGCAGGCATGGAGGTTGATGTATTCGAAGGAGTAGAGCCGGATCCTTCTGTTGAAACAGTTATGCGCGGTGCAGAAGCAATGCGTAAATTCGAGCCGGATTGGATCGTAGCCATGGGCGGCGGTTCTCCTATCGATGCAGCGAAGGCTATGTGGGCTTTCTATGAGTATCCTGAGGTTACTTTTGAAGCTCTGTGCATTCCGTTTAATTTCCCGGAACTGAGACAGAAAGCGAAATTCTGTGCGATTACATCCACCTCGGGTACCGCTACGGAGGTTACTGCATTTTCCGTTATTACAGATTATCAGAAGGGTGTAAAGTATCCGCTGGCAGACTTTAATATTACTCCGGATGTTGCGATCGTTGATCCGGATCTGGTAGCAGCTCTTCCTGTAAAGCAGGTTGCATATACTGGTATGGATGCACTTACTCATGCGATCGAGGCTTATGTAGCGACACTGCATTGCCCGTATACCGATGGTCTGGCTCTTCTGGCGATTGAGATGATTCTGGATAATCTTCCGGCATCCTACAATGGCAATCAGGAAGCAAGAGCAGCTATGCATGATGCACAGTGTCTGGCAGGTATGGCATTTTCCAATGCCCTTCTGGGTATTGTACATTCTATGGCACATAAGACAGGTGCAGCATTCTCTACCGGACATATTCCGCATGGATGTGCAAATGCAATTTATTTGCCGTATGTAATTAAATACAATTCCAAAGATCCGGCTACAATGGCACGTTTCGCTGACATTGCACGCAAGATGGGGCTGCCGGGAGCTTCCCAGCAGGCTCTGGTAAACAGTCTCTGCGATAAGATTTCCGAGTTCAATACGAAGCTGAATATTCCGCATACACTGAAAGAGTTCGGAATCGTAGAAGAGGAATTCAAAGAGAAGGTTGCAAAGATTTCTGAGCTGGCAATCGGCGATGCATGTACAGGATCCAATCCGAGAGCAATTGACGCTGCGACTATGGAAAAACTGTTCAACTGCACTTACTACGGCACAGAGGTTGATTTCTAAAAAGCGATTGTTCATAATTACAAGAAAGACGGCAGAGCACAAGTTTGCTCTGCCGTCGTTTTATCTAAAATATACATGATATATCAAATGAATTTGTAAAATATAGACAAAAAAGAAAGAGGTTTTTTGACGACTTCTTTTTTTTTACAAGTTGCCGTAGACGTGAAGGGAGACTAAAATATTATCAGGGAGGTATCAGGGTGGAAGAAAAAATTTTTGAAATTTCAGCTAAAACAGTTACCGTGGAGGTTACAGATCAGAGAACCGGCAGAGTTTACCGCAGAGAGCTGCCAATTGATTATTATGAGAATGCTAATTGTATTCGGATGCAGGGGGAACAATTAGACGGAAGCTTTTCCGAACTGGTTTTTTATTCCGAGCGGGGGCTCCAGCGTTTGAAGGACCTGACCGGAGCAGGTGCAGATCACGATAATTGCAAACATTGAGAAAATGGGCGGTGCAGGGCATACCTTTCTTCCGAAGACGGAGGATCGTGAATATAAAGGTATTCGAACAGTAACATGAAAATTATTATTTGAAAGAAGGAGGCAATATATGGTAAGAAAAACATTGGTAATCAACGGTGTCACAAGGATTCTTGTGGTAGATGAGAATGAGACTCTTGCAACCGTACTCCGTGAGCATCTGCTTTTGACCGGCTGTAAAATCGGATGCGGCGAGGGACACTGTGGTGCATGTAATGTAATTATGGATGGAAAAGTAACGAGATCCTGTATTTACAAGATGGGCAGGATCCGTGATAATGCAGAGATTACCACGATTGAGGGAATCGGTACGATTCATGATATGCATCCGCTGCAGGTTGCATGGATGGCACATGGATGTGCACAGTGTGGTTTCTGTACTCCTGGATTTATTGTTACTTCCAAAGTTTTGCTGGACAACAATCCAAACCCGACCAGACAGGAAGTAAGGGACTGGTTCCAGAAGAACCGCAATCTCTGCCGCTGTACCGGATATAAGCCTCTGGTAGATGCAGTTATGGATGCAGCAGCTGTTATGCGCGGCGAGATGACCAAGGAAGACCTGATCTTCAAACAGACAGGAGACAGTATTGTCGGAACAAAATATGTCCGTCCGTCTGCACCGCAGAAGGTGACAGGTACCTGGGACTTCGGTGCTGATGATGCTCTGAAGATGCCGGAAGGAACACTTCGTCTGGCGCTGACACAGGCAAAGGTTTCACATGCCAATATTATTTCTGTTGATACATCAGAAGCGGAGAAAATGCCGGGCGTATTTAAGGTAATTACCGCAAAGGATATCATTGCAGCAGGAGGAAAGAACAAGATCAATGGTCTTGTCATGCTGCCTTTGAACAATAAGTGTGATGGATGGGATCGTCCGGTTCTCTGTGATGAAAAGATTTTCCAGTTCGGTGATGCGATTGCCATCGTTGCGGCAGATACGGAGAAACATGCGAGAGAGGCAGCGGATGCTGTTAAGGTTGAACTCGAGGTTCTCCCGGCATATATGAGCGCACCGGAAGCTATGGCAGAGGATGCGATTGAGATTCATCCGGGTACGCCGAATGCATACTATGAAACAAGCTGTATTAAGGGACCGGATTTTGATTTCGACAGCGCGCCGAATGTAGTAGAGATCGAGAGCTACTGCTCACGTCAGCCGCATCTGCATCTGGAGCCTGACTGCGGATATGCTTACATTGATGAGGACGGCATGGTAACCGTTCATTCCAAATCCATTGGTATTCATCTGCACATGCCGATGATCGCAGATGGTATCGGTGTTCCGATGGAGAAGCTTCGCCTTGTACAGAATCATGCAGGAGGAACCTTTGGATACAAGTTCTCACCGACGAATGAGGCAATTCTCGGTGCGGCTGCAAAGATCTGCGGACGTCCGGTATCACTGGTATTTAACCAGTTCCAGAATATTACTTACACAGGAAAGCGTTCCCCGGCATTCATGCATATCAAGCTTGCAGCTGATGAGAAGGGCAAGCTGCTGGCTCTCTGGGGCGATAACTATGTAGACCATGGTCCGTATTCTGAGTTCGGTGATCTTCTGACACATCGTCTCAGCCAGTTTGTAGGTGCAGGATACGGCATTCCGACCATCCGCAACAAGAATACAACCGTATTTACAAACCATGCATGGGGTTCTGCGTTCCGTGCTTACGGTTCTCCGCAGTCCTTCATGGGTTCTGAAATCGCAATTGATGTGCTGGCGGCGAAGATGGGAATTGACCCGTTTGATATCCGTGAGATGAACTGCTATAAAGAGTCAGAGGGTACCACGATTCCGACCGGTTATGCTCCTGATGTATACTGCGAAGAGGAAATGTATCGTCAGGCGCGCCCGCTGTATGAGGCTGCCAAGAAGAGAGTGGCTGAGAAGAATGCAGCGTCGGATGGACGTTATAAATATGGTATTGGTGTATCAAATGGTGTTTACGGATGCGGTCTTGACGGTGTTGACTCTTCACAGGCTTATGCAGAGCTGAATCCGGATGGAACGGTTACGATTTTCGTTTCCTGGGAAGATCATGGACAGGGCGCTGACATGGGCGCACTTGCTTCCGCACATGAGACACTGAGACAGGCAGGATTCAAGCCGGAAGATGTAAAACTGGTGATGAATGATACTAAGTATACTCCGAATTCCGGCCCGGCAGGCGGTTCCCGTTCTCAGGTAATGTCCGGTAATGCATGTCGTCTGGCAGCAGAGAATCTGCTGGCAAATATGAAGAAGGAAGACGGCACCTATCGTACCTACGAAGAGATGAAACAGGAAGGCATTGAGACGAAGGTTCTCGGCCAGTGGGTATGCTCCTACTGTGCAGACCACCCGGTAGATCAGGCTACAGCACAGGGTGAACCGTTCGCAACCTATATGTATACAATTTTCCTTCCGGAGGTATGTGTTGATACCCAGACAGGTAAGGTTACTGTTGAGAAATTTACGGTAGTAACGGATGTAGGAACCATTATGAATAAGCTTCTGGTAGACGGAAACTTCTACGGCGGTCTTGCACAGGGTATCGGTCTGGCATTGACAGAGGATTTTGAGGATCTGACAAAGCATACCACACTTGCAAAATGCGGTATTCCGTATCCGAAGGATGTTCCGGATGATATCGAACTGCACTATGTAGAGACTCCGCGTCCGAATGGACCTTACGGTGCAGCAGGCTGCGGCGAGGCACCTCTGGATGCTCCGCACCCGGCTATTCTGAATGCAATCTACAATGCAACCGGTGCACGTATCACCCGTATCCCGGCTCTTCCGGAAGTAGTTCTGGCAGCGCTGAAGGAACTGGAGAACTGAAATACGTCGGTACTGAAAGAACTGAAGAACTGAAAATTCTGCCCTTCTGAAAGGAAGGGCAGTAATTATAAAACGGCAGTCGACATAGAAAGTTGAGTCGCGATTCACGAACCGGAGGACTGTGAAGCGTGACAAATCTAAAAGAAGGAGGATGATATCATGAAGAAAAAGTTACTTGCACTCGTAATGGCTATGTCCATGATCATGACAGTATTTGGAATGGTTGCAGCAGCAGAAGAGGCTGAGACAGCAGAGACTGAGGTAACAGAAGCAGTAGAAGGAACCACGGTTACCGGTGAGTTGCTGGATGTGGCTCAGATTATGGTGGAAGCGGCACAGGCGAAGGCTATTGAAATTGATGTTCCGATGGTTATTTCTGTGATGGATATGGGTGGAAATCTTGTTCTGCTTCATCGCATGGAGAATTCTCTGCTTGCCAGTCTGGAGATTTCCCAGAACAAGGCATACACTGCTGTAGCGCTGAAGATGCCTTCTTCCACAGTGAAGGAGCTGGCTCAGGAAGGCCAGGAGCTTCAGGGAATCGCTGTTGACCATGCCGGAAAGATCGTGGAGTTTGGCGGCGGATTACCGATTTACAATGCAGACGGTGTACAGATTGGCGGCATTGGTGTTTCCGGAGGCTCCGTTGAGGAAGATACTTCTGTGGCTCAGGCAGGATTGGATGCATACGAGGCGCAGTAAGCATTTGCAGGTGATTCAGTAACGGTATGGACGATTCCTCGCAGGATGTCCGCTGTCAAAGCGGCTCCTGTCCGTGATGGAACTGTTGCTCAAAGGGTGTAGAAATCGTAAGATGTCGCGGAGACATCTTACGATTTTTTGATAATTATACTATGGTTGAAACATAACTCTCTTTGGTTTACAATGAAAATGGAATGAAAATTTTGAAAAGAAAATGAATTCAGAAAATGAAATCAGAAAGTAAGACCGGAAAGTGAGATCAGAAAGGAGGCGGTGCAATGGATTTTGAAGAGCGCTCTACTCATGTTTACAGACAGAAGCAGATGATGTCCAAGGAAGAACTGGTGGCGAGGGAGAGTCTGTGTATCCATGAGCAGCCTGCATACTGTGTTGCGGCTTGTCCCCTGAAGCTGGATACGAAGGAGCTGGTCCGGGCTGTTGCTTCGGATGATTTTAACCGGGCGCGGCAGTTATATGAAAAGATAACCATGTTCCCTCATATCCTGTCTTCCGGATGTGATGCGCCCTGCCAGGAGAAATGCAAGCTGGGGGAGGCAGGAGATGCTGTTGCGATCCGACAGCTGGAATATGCGGCTGTAAATTACGGGCAGAAATCAAAAGCAAAGGGTATGTTACGGTTCAAGAAAAAGCAGACCGTCTGCATACTGGGAAGTGATCTGTTCACGTTATTTCTGGCGGGGGAGCTTGCACAGAAGAATTACCCGCTGACCATTTTCTGCAGAGAAGCATCTGCAGAGGATTTTTTCCTTTCCTGCCTTCAGGAGCAGCTGCCGCAGCGGAAAGAGGAAGAAGCGCGGAAAGCGTTTATGCTGGAAGATTTGAAAGCGCTGAAAAACCTGGATATCAGGTTTGAATGCGGTGCAGAGCTGACGCAGTCATCGGCAGAGAAACTGCGTGATCAATACAATGTGACATGTATCTCTCTGACACTTGCCAGAGAATTATTCGGTGGGATCTCCCACGATGAGAAGCTGATGATGTGTTTTGAGATAAACATGGTGACCGGAGGGGAGAATCTGTCTGTCCGGGAGGCGGCTTTTGCAGCCAAAAAAGCAGCGCTTACCGTCGACCGTCTGGCGCAGAAGCTGGCGCCGGATAACAGCCGCGGGGAGGAAGGCAGCTGTGAGACAAAGCTGATCACAAATCTGGATGATGTATCAGAGACACGGCAGGTTCCGGCCGGAGCGGATGGATACAGCCGGGAGGATGCTGTGCGTGAGGCAAAGCGGTGTATTCAATGCCACTGCGATGAATGTATCAAGGGCTGTGCCTATCTGCAGCATTATAAGAAGTTTCCGCGGGTTCTGACGAGGGAAATCTACAACAATGTGAGCATCATTATGGGAGACCATATGATGAATAAGCCGATCAATGCCTGTTCACTCTGCGGACAGTGTACGGTGACCTGCCCGAATGGTTATGATATGGCTGAGATCTGCCATGCCGCGCGGGAAAACATGGTTTTCACCGGAAAGATGCCATTGGCTCCACATGAATTTGCGCTGCATGATATGTTATTTTCGAATCAGGAGGCATTTTTGTGTAAAAAGCAGCCGGGATTTGAGACCTGCCGGTATGTATTTTTCCCGGGATGTCAGGCAGCAGCAGTCGCTCCGGAGACCGTGAAGGCTGCCTATCTGGATCTGTGTTCCAGGCTGGAGGGCGGCGTGGCCCTGATGCTGGGCTGTTGCGGCGCAATCTGTGACTGGGCGGGCAGATATGAGATGTATGATGAAACAAAGGAGTTTATAGAGAAAAATCTGAAAGAGCTGGGAAATCCGCAGATCATAGCAGGCTGCCCGATGTGTAAGAAGGAATTGTCGTCATACGTGAAGGCGGAGATCAGGGGAATGTGGGATGTCCTTCTGGATATCGGACTTCCCGAAAATCATAGAAAGTACAATTCTTCCTATGCGCTGCATGACAGCTGCGGAGCCAGAGGAGACGCACATACGCAGGAAGCGATCCGCAGATTGCTGGAGCAGCTGGGCTGCGAACTGATTGATACGGAATATTCCGGAGACCGTTCGCCCTGCTGCGGCTATGGAGGACTGACAGCCTATGCGAACAGGGAAGTGGCCAAAGAGATGACAGAAAAGTGTCTGGAGCGTTCTGGGCTCCCTTACATTTCCTACTGTATGGCCTGCAGGGATCGCTTTGCGCGGGAAGGGCGGGAGTCGGTTCATGTGCTGGAGCTGATTTATGGCACTGAGGCAGGAGCACCGCCGGATATCAGCGAGAAGAGATATAACCGGCTGAAGTTGAAGAATCATTTGCTGGAATTGCTTTGGGGAGAGGAGATACGGACTGTGGAGTTAGGGTTCCAATTAGACTACACAAAGGAAGCTTTGGAAATGATGGATGACCGCATGATCCTGAAAAGTGATGTGGAAGAGGTTATGAAAGACTGTCATGAGACAGGAGAGGCCCTTCTGGACATGGAGACGGGACTGCTGGTATCCAGAAAGCGGCTTGGAAATGTAACCTTTTGGGTGAAATATACGAAAACAGATGACGGTTATCTGGTGCATCGGGCCTACAGCCACCGGATGAATGTGGAAAAAAGAATGGGGTAAAATATGGCGGTATCGGAGAAAAATTATTATACAATCGATCCGGAAGGCAAGCTGATCTGTATGAAATGTCAGGTGCCTCTGGTAAAAGGAAAAGCAAAATTTATGTATCTGGATAACGGATTTCCGGTAGAACTGCCGGTCTGCCCGGTGTGTGGATTTGTCTACGTTCCGGAAGAACTGGCATTGGGTAAGGTGCTGGCTGTGGAAAAAGCACTGGAGGACAAATGAACCGGCATCCGGGCGGAGATGCTCATACCAGAAAATTGCTGGCTCTGGCTGGATTCGATTCGGGGGCGAGGATTCTGGACATGGGGGCTGGTGATGGAAGGGCAGTCCGCCTGATGCGGGCGCAGGGTCTGTGCGCAGAGGGGATTGACCTCTGTCCGCGGGGACCTGAAGTGGAGAGAAGAGACTTCCTGAACACCGGCTTCCCGGCGGAAGTCTTCGACGGAGTTTTAAGTCAGTGTGCCTTTCATGTGAGCGGCGATGCGGAAGCTGCCTTCCGGGAAGCAGCCAGACTTCTGAAGCCCGGAGGCAAGCTTCTGTTTTCTGATGTCTGGTTCGCAGGAGAGATCGAACTGCGGAGAATTCTGGAGCGGAACGGATTACGGCTTTTGTCT
>JAUNGL010000005.1:13906-47659 GCA_030524665.1 Lachnospiraceae bacterium
AGGAGAGATCGAACTGCGGAGAATTCTGGAGCGGAACGGATTACGGCTTTTGTCTTTTGAAGACGAGACACCCGCGTGGAGGGAATATTACATAGAGGCAATCTGGAACGGGACCATGCAGGCGACGCCTGCCGGGACAGGAAGATGCGGCTATTTTTCCCTGATTTCAGAAAAATGTCAGAGTATGGGAGCCGGACAGAAACCAGAAAAGTGTCAGAGCATGGGAGCCGGACAGAAACAATGAAATTTGGGTTACTATTCACGGGGCAGTTGTCCCGCGAGGATTTATCCTGCCCATCCTTTGGGCAGGATGCCGTCCCTGGCGAAGGGGCGTTGGGTGCGGTTACGAACCTGAATCCCGAGTTTTGTGTGCGAAAGGAGATCGATATGGATATTTTTGACAGGATCATGGAGCTTTCTGCTTCGGGCTATTACTGTTCTCAGATTATGGCGATTCTGCTTCTTGAAATGACGGAGGAGGAGAATGACGGATTGGTGCGGGCGATGGGAGGACTGTGCGGCGGAGTGGGTTATTCCAATGGCTGCTGCGGCTGTATGACTGGGGGCTGCTGCCTGATTTCCTATTTTACGGGTAAGGGCGGCGAAAATGAGATGGATCTTGAGGAACACAAGCCGGTCATGAAAGCATTTACCGACTGGTTTACGGAAGAAATGCAGATGGAGCATGGCGGAATTGAGTGCAGTGATATTATCCGGGGAAATCCGGCGAAACGGGTACAGTACTGCCCGCAGATTATTGCCGCCTCATTTGAGAAGTGTATGGAACTTTTGCAGGAGGAAGGAATCATATGAGGCGTGTCATCAACAGGACACAGAGCGTTTGTCCGGTATGTCTGAAAACGATTAAGGCAGAACGGATCATGGATACGGATCATAAAATCTACATGCAGAAACAATGTCAGGAGCATGGCAGTTTCCGGACACTGATCTGGGAGGGTGATCTGGCCAGCTACTACCGCTGGAACCAGCAGAACGAACACCAGGAATCACCTGTGAATCCGGAAAAGACGGAGAAGCATGGCTGCCCGAATGACTGCGGAATGTGCACGGAGCATCTGAGTAAGGGCTGCTGTATGCTGCTGGAACTGACCAATCGCTGCAATTTGCAGTGTCCGGTCTGCTTCGCCTCTGCTGGAGAAAATCCCCCCAGTGATCTGTCTCTGGAAGAAATCGGGCGGCAGTTTGATTTTCTCATGAATCACGGAGGCCCGTTCAATATTCAGCTCTCCGGCGGAGAGCCGACGATGCGTGACGACTTGCCTGCAATTATCCAGATGGGCAGGGAGAAGGGATTTACGTTTTTCCAGTTGAACACGAATGGAATCCGGCTGGCTGAGGAGGAAGGTTATGCCGCAGAGCTGAAAGAGGCGGGTCTGAATACGGTATTTCTTCAGTTTGACGGTGTGACGGATGAGGTATATCAGATTTTGAGGGGACGTCCGCTGTTGGAACAGAAGCAGCGGGCAATCCGTAACTGCGGGGAGGCTGGCCTGGGTGTGGTACTGGTACCGGTGATTGCTCCGGGAGTGAATGAAAATCAGGTGGGAGATATTCTGAAATTTGCCATGGATCGGATGCCGGAGATCCGGGGCGTACATTTCCAGCCGATCAGTTATTTTGGAAGATGTTCTCTGGATGCCGAAGGGGACCGGATTACCATTCCCAGGATGCTGCGGCTGATTGAGGCACAGACGGATGGGCAGATGAAGGCCGGGGATTTTGCCGGCGGAGGTGCTGAGAATCCATACTGTTCCTTCCATGCCAGCTATATGAAGGGAGACAGCGGAGCTTTGCGGGCATTGAAGAAAAAGAGTACCTGCTGCTGTTGTACCAGCTCTGACGATTCCAGAGAATTTGTAGCCAGGCAGTGGAGCGGGCAGGAAGAACGGTACGAGATGCCGGCGGACGGTCCGCTGTCCGATACTTCCGGGCTAGATGCCTTTTTGGAAGAGGCAAGAAAAAGAACCCTTGCCGTGTCCGGTATGATCTTCCAGGACGCTTATAATTTTGATCTGGACAGAGTTCGCCGCTGTTATATCTGTGAACTGGACGCAGAATACGGTATGGTGCCATTCTGTGCCTATAATTTAACAAATAGAAAGGGAGAATATCTCTACAGGAAGTAAGGATGAAAAAAAGCAGACTGGATGAAATGATTATGAGACTGGAGGGGCTGGATTCTCTGGAGCGCAGGGAAATCGAGATGCTCCAGCTTGGCAAATTGAATAAGCTGCTGCGCAGGGAATGTGAGAGGGGAGGATTTTATTCGGAGCTTCCCGAAAAACTGAATTCTCTGGCAGAGCTGTCTGATCTTCCGTTTACCACGGCGGAGGATTTGCAGCGAAACAGCGGCCGGATGCTGCTGTGTTCCCAGAACGAGGTGCAGAGAGTCATCACAGACCGGACCAGTGGGACTACCGGTCAGCCCAAACGTCTTTTTTACACAAAAGAAGATCTGGAACATACGGTCCTTTTATTCATGGCAGGACTTGGAGAATTTATTTATCCGGGCGGCAGAACGATGATCTGTATGCCGTTTTCCGGGCCGTACGGTCTGGGGGAGCTGATCGCAGAGGCTGTGGAGCGGCTGGGAGCGGACGCCCTCCGGATCGGACCGTTTCTCACTTATTCGGAGTATGAAAAGGTGATTCGGGAGGAGCGGCCTGATACTTTTGTAGGAATGCCGGTGCAGCTGCTTTCGATTCTGCGTTTCTGCGGGAAAGGCAGTCTGCAGCGGGCATTAGTCAGTGGGGATGCCTGCCCTGAAACGGTCATGACTCAGTGTGAGGCTTTGCTGGGAACAGAACTGTTCCCGCATTACGGTTCCAGAGAAATGGCTCTGGGCGGTGCAGTTACCTGTCCGGCCCATGAGGGAATGCATCTGAGGGAGAATCATGTGATCGCGGAGATTATTGATGAACAGGGAAGAGTGCTCCCGAATGGGCAGTATGGAGAACTGGTCATTACAACGATTGGAATGGCGGCGCAGCCTTTAATCCGCTACCGTACAGGAGACTATACCAGAATTCTTGCAGAACCGTGTCCCTGCGGAAGCCAGACGATCCGTCTGGATCAGGTGAGGCGGAAAGAGGAAGCAGGAATCCCCACCATCGAGGAACTGGACAATATTCTTTTTGGGTTTCCGGAGGTGGTCGATTATCATGCAGACTATAGGTTGCTATTCACGACCCTACCGTCTGCAAACAGCAACGTCCAGCCGTCTCCGTGCCTGCATCTGGAACTGCTCACAGTGAAAGATTGTCCGGAAACAGCTATCTGCGGACTGATTAGAGAAAAATACAGGAATCTGGATGTGACAATAGCTGCAAGGCAGTGTACTGGCGAATGCAGATCCCTGTATAGTGGAAAGCGTGTTGTTGCGTCACTTCAGTAGAAACGGCTTGCGGCCCTCAACCTTATCGTTCCAGAGCGGAGAGCAGCTCCGAAGGGAGGCCACTGTCTGAGTGACAGCATGGATGATTGTTTCCACTTCTTCCGCAGTGTTGGTCTCACACAGTGAGATGCGGAGAGAAGCGCGGGCTAATTCGCGGGGCAGGCCGATGGCACGGAGCACATGGCTGGGGTCTGCTGAGGAAGAGGTACAGGCAGAACCGGCAGAGGCACAGATTCCCTGCTGATCCAGGGCAAGGAGAAGCCGTTCACCGTCGATGCCTTCAAAGCATATATTTACATTTCCGGGCAGACGGTGCGTTGGACTTCCGTTCAGGGCAGAATGGGGAATCTGCAGCAGGCCCTCCATAAGCCTGGACTGTAAAGCTGTTACTTTAGTAGAATTTTCTTCCATGTGAAGGCAGGCTTCTTTCAGGGCAGCGGCCATTCCGAGAATCGCAGGTACATTTTCCGTACCGGCCCGTCTGCCGCCTTCCTGTCCGCCGCCTTCGATCAGGCTGGCCACCGGAGTTCCCTTCTGTGCGTATAACACGCCGGTTCCTTTTGGACCATGAAATTTGTGGGCAGAGAGTGAAAGCAGCGGAATTTCCTGTTGTTTCACATGAATCGGAATATGGCCCACTGCCTGGACTGCATCTGTGTGGAATAGTACCTGGCGCTCTCTGCAAAGCCGGCTGATCTCCGGAATGGGGAGAATGGTGCCGATTTCATTATTGGCATACATAACAGTGACCAGGGCGGTATCCGGACGGATAGCGTCTGCCACCTGTTCCGGAGTCACCTCGCCGAGGTTATTTACCGGGAGATATTCTACGGAAAATCCTTCTTTTTGAAGTTTCTGAAGGGCATGAAGGACTGCGTGGTGCTCAATGGGGGTGGACAAAATATGCTTTTTACCCTTTCGCGAACCGATTTTTGCGGCAGAGAGGATGGCCTGATTGTCCGCTTCGCTGCCGCCGGAAGTGAAGATGATTTCCTTCGGATGGCAGCCGAGACAGGCGGCGATCTGTGTTCTGGCTTCATAGAGAGCTTCTGCAGCCTGCTGGCCGACCGAATGCAGGCTGGAGGGATTGCCGTAGATGAGGTCAAAGCAGGGGAGCATTGCCTGAATTGCGGCAGGGGACATCTTCGTGGTTGCGGCATTATCTACATAAATTTTCATTTTCTTACCTCCGTTCTGATGAGAATGCGGGGTTACTGTGGATTATTAAACCTTTTTGAAATGTTAGCTGCTGTTCGCAGACGGAAGGGCTGTGAATCGTAACAATGTTATAAAAATTATAGCAATTATGATCAGAATAATCAATCAGAGAACATCAGAATTGTACAATTGTGTTACTGTTCGTTACTGTTCAGCTATCGGGGAGCTGCATAAGCAGCGGATCGTCTGCGGGGCTGTGGTCTGAATGGCGTCAGAATCGTAACAAATGAAGGAGGCGGGGGTTTGAAAAAAGAATCAGGAACAGAGTTAATGACAGGATTGAAAACCGGTGCATTGATCACGGCAGCGGGGCTTTCTTCGAGAATGGGTGATTTTAAGCCGCTGCTCCCATACAAAAATACTACGATGATAAGATTTCTGGTGAACCTTCTTCATGAGGCGGGGGCAGATCCTATTGCGGTGGTAATTGGTTATCGGGCGAAGGAACTGAGGGAACATTTGAAAGATAGGGATGTTTTATTGGTTGAAAATTATCAGTATGAAGTGACAGAGATGTTTGATTCTGTAAAGCTGGGCCTTCAGAGACTGTCCGGACTATGTGACCGTGCGGCTTTTGTGCCGGTGGATGTGCCGGATTTGTCTTCTTCGCTGCTCCGGCGGGTATTTCAGACAGAGGGAAGTATTGTCCGGCCGGTATATCGTGGAAGGCCGGGACATCCGGTTGTGATGGATGCGGGGCTGATCCCGGCGGTTTGTGCATATACAGGGGACCGGGGATTTCGCGGGGCTCTGGAGTCGCTGAGCTGTGGAATCACTGAAGTGGAAGCAGAAAACGACGGCATTTACAATGATATTGATACCATCGAGGATTATCGAAATCTGGTTGGGAAGGAAAAAGTGCGGACTCTTTATCTTGTGAGGCACGGTGCTGTGGAATTCCCTGGAGGAGAAAAAAGGTGCATTGGCAGAACGGACCTGCCTCTTTCGGCGACCGGACGCAGGCAGGCATTGCAGTTACAGACATATTTTCGGGATAAAGCGATTGAGGCCGTATACGCGAGTCCACTGAAACGGGCCCGGGAGACAGCGCAATTGGCAGCAGGTGAAAATACAGTGATCCATGTGCGGGACGGTTTGACAGAGATGGATATGGGAAGCTGGGAGAATCAGCCGCTTGGCAGCCTTCATAAAAGGTTAGAAGACGAGGCGCCCGGAGGAGAACCACGAAGCAGTGCACTGAGACGTTTCTCAGAGACAGTGGATCAGATCATCGCAGAAACCAGTGGCGATATTGTGATCGTGTCTCATGCAGGGGTAATCTGTGCTTACCTTTCAGAGCGGATGAACACTCCGTTGGAGACTTCACGAGGACTCAGGCAGCCGTACTGCGGGCTTAATATTTTTGAGGTGCGCGCTGGCAGCAGCCCGAAGCTGCGGGAGTATGGCGTGAAGGCCAGTCAGGTGCCGGAAGAAACAGAGATCAGAGAGCTGTTTGGGCGCAGAGAAACTCCGGAACGGGTGATCCGGCACTGTGAGGCAGTGGCAGCGGAAGCACTGCGGATTGCCAAAGCCCTGAATGAAAAAGGGATGCAGCTGGATGAACAGTTGATCCGGGCATCTGCCCTGCTCCACGATGTGGAGCGGCGACAGAAGAGTCATGCCAGCAAAGGCAGTGAATTGCTGCTGCGTGAAGGATATCCCCAAATTGCCAGTGTCATCCGCCAGCATCATGAGCTGGACCGGATCGTACTGGATGAGGCAGCTGTGGTATTCTATGCGGATAAGCGCTGCATAGAGGACCGCCGGGTCTCACTGGAAGAACGGTTTGCCGACAGCGCCGGAAAGCGGGAGCTTGACCAGACCGCGCAGATGTTCCACGCAAAGCGGTTCCGTCAGGCACTGGCCATCGAAGCAAAGATAAACGAGATGCTGGGTAACAGCCATGCCTGAAAGGCTGATGGAAACGCATCAGGTTGCTCTGCGTTCCGTCCGTTTTTAGTGTATTTAAACGTACTCACCTCTATCTTTGCGGATCTGGCTTCAGAATCATACAGGAACCATGCAGATCGGCCAGAGGCATCAGGCAGAGTGGTCCGTGGAGTGCTTCGTATTCTTCGACTGCCCGGTATACTCCGCGAAAACGCTGGTTATCGTAATCGTGCAGGACAATGACGCCTCCGGGATTCAGGCGGGGATAGAAATAATCCAGCCCGGCACGCGTGGGGGCGTAGAGATCTGCATCCAGACTGACCAGAGCAAAGCATTCCTGTTCCAGACCTGCAGCAGTTTCGGGAAAAAATCCTTTCTTAATGACTGCATTTTCCGGGTGGGGAATGCGTGCCAGAACAGCCTCGGCTGAGGTGTCTGAGAAGTCTCCTTCTCTGGCGGAGGAAAACTGCCGGCTCTGCTCCTGAGCCGTATCTCTGGGATCAAAACCGGCAAAGGTATCGAACAGGTACAGTGTCCGGTCAGGGAAAAGCAGGGAGAGCAGAGCTGAAAGCGCTCCCTGATAAACTCCCAGCTCCGCAATGGCGCCGGGAATGGAATGGTTCCGGATGCGTTTTGCCATTTTCTGTATCGAAGCCCCACGGATATCTATTGCATCATAAAAGTCAGCCAGCAGACAAATGCACCCTTCATAGCCGAGGTCCAGAATCTGCTGCTTTAAAACGGCTGCTCTTGCCTTGCTGATGGGGCATAGCAGCATCACATCACTTCGGCGGGTGACCGCCTCCTCTACAGACATGACACAATGTGTTGCAGAAGGGCAGTCCTGCGTCCATTTTTGAGAATCATTATCTGCAAATCCAAGAATTTCCCAATGAGAAGAATGAAGCAGCGGTAATACTGCTTTTCCCATTTGCCCAAATCCGACCAGAATCATAGTGTTTTTCATAGGATACCTCTAAATATTGAATCGAAGCAGTTGATTTATTTGGTGAAAAATGATATAGTGTAAAGAAAATATATAGCTATAATATTATATTTTGCACAAAAAATCAATAAAAACAGACTTTTCAATCAAAGGGTTAAGATGGTTACAGTTTATACTCCGGCTATTCAGCGAGGATTTGTCCTGCACATAATTTGGGCAGGAGGTAGTTTTGGGGTTACTGTTCACGGGGGAGCTGTCCCGCGAGGTGTTCAGGTGCGGTTTCGCACCTGAATCCCGAGTTTTGAGGCGCGAAATCGCATGAAATGCGATTTCTGTGCATCGCGAAGCGTTGTTACTGGTCAGACGGCTGCCATTTGGGCAGACGTGTGAACAGTAACGTCTTGGGCGCAGGAAGCTTTTATGCAGAGGTGCACTAATTCCCCGAAGTGTGTAGTTTGTGGTCCATGTGATGAAAGATAGTCTGGGGAGGGTACGAAATGAAGTTAATCAGAACAGAAGATGCGGTAGGTCAGGTATTATGCCATGACATTACACAGATTATCAAGGGAGTCACGAAGGATGCGGTATTCCGAAAAGGTCATGTGGTTAAGGAGGAGGATATTCCGGTTCTTTTGTCAGTGGGAAAAGAACATCTGTATGTGTGGGAATGTGATGAGAGTATGCTGCATGAAAATGATGCGGCGGAGATACTGCGGGAGATCTGTCAGGGCGAAAATATGCATCCGTCTGAGGTAAAAGAGGGCAAGATCGAATTGATCTCAGATATTGATGGTCTGCTGAAAATTGATACGGAGAAGATGAACCGCATCAATTCTCTGGGAGAGATTATGATCGCCAGCCGGCATGGAAATTTCCCGGTGCATAAAGGAGATAAACTCTGCGGAACAAGAGTCATACCGCTGGTCATTAAAAAGGAAAAAATGGAGGAGGCCGTACAGGCAGCTGGAGGGATTCCTCTGTTCCGGGTTTTGCCGTATCAGAAAAAGAAGGTTGGAATTGTTACTACAGGCAGCGAGGTATATAAGCATCGGATTGAGGATACCTTTACCCCGGTGGTGATTAGTAAGGTATTGGAGTATGGAGCGGAAATCGGAGGCCATGAGATATGTGATGACAGTCATGAAATGATCACCGGGGCAATCAAAAAGCTTTTGGCAGAGGGCTGCAATATGATCCTGTGTACCGGAGGCATGAGTGTGGACCCGGATGACAGGACTCCGCTGGCTATCAAAAACGCAGGCGTAGAAGTGATCACCTACGGAGCCCCGGTATTGCCGGGGGCAATGCTTATGCTCTCTTATTATGAAGGGGATATCCCGGTGATTGGTCTTCCGGGCTGTGTGATGTATGCCAAGAGGACAGTGTTTGATCTGATTTTGCCGCGTATCATGGCAGGCGAGAAGATCACTGTGGAAGAGATAAACCGGTTGGGAGAAGGCGGTCTTTGTCTGTCGTGTCCTGTTTGTCATTTCCCGAACTGTGGTTTTGGAAAATAAATGAAAGTTTAGCTGACATAAAATACAGATATGACAGGGGCAGTGAATTGAGATGAAAATGATAGAATTATATGAGCGAATCCGTGAATGCGGAAGCAGTCAGTCAGGTATGGTTCTTACAGCGATTGATCCGGAACTGCTGGGGGAAAAGGCTCTGGTTTCAGGAGGAAAGGTACTCTGGGAATCATCAGACGGCGGTTTTTTTTCACAGAACTGTGAGGAGGCGGCTGCATTGCATGAAACCGGTGTATTTTGTATAGCCGGGAGACGGGTTTTTTGTGAATTGATCGGATATGGCAGGCGGATGGTGATCTGCGGCGGCGGTCACGTTGCCATTCCCATTATCAAAATTGCCAGTATGGTAGGTTTTGAGGTGACAGTAATTGAGGACCGGACACAGTTTGCACAGAATGCACAGCAGGCCGGGGCGGATCATGTGATCTGCAATGCGTATGATGTGGCTTTGGATGAGATCAAAGGAGATTTGGATACCTATTTCGTAATTGTCACACGGGGACACAGACATGATCAGGCCTGTCTGGAGAAAATTGCCGCCAAGCCGCATGCTTATATTGGTATGATCGGCAGCCGCAGGCGCACCAGGATGGTGATGGATCTGCTCGCGGAAAGAGGAACATCCAGAGAGGTGTTGGATCAGGTGTATACGCCTATTGGACTGGATATCGGTTCGGAGACTCCGGCAGAGATCGCAGTAGCTGTACTGGCGGAGGTGATACAGGTGAAGAGTCGGAGCCAGAGAGCAGGAGGTTATCCTAAGGAAATTCTGAAAGCTATGTTGGAAGACGAGCAGCTCCCGGGTGCTGCGGCTGTTCCCGACAGGCCCAGAGCGTTAGCTACGATTGTAAACAGGGAGGGTTCTGCGCCCAGAGAAGTCGGATCCAAGATGGCCGTTTTTGAAGATGGAACTATTGCGGGTACAGTCGGGGGCGGACTTTCAGAGGCAGAAACTATCCGAAAGGCGGTGTCGATGCTGCAGGGAGGAGAGACAAAACCGTATCTGCTCCATTCTGATATGACAAATGAGAAAGCAGAAGAAGAGGGTATGGTGTGTGGCGGAATTATGGATATCATCATAGAACCTGTGTATTAGTGCAGCCGCTGCTTCACTGGTCATCGAACCGACGAAAACGAATGCCATAACAAGGAAACTGTCGATGGCGGAAGATGCAGTGGGATGTTTACGGGCAATCATTGCGGTAAGGAGAAAACGGGGTTTTGTTCTGTGATATCTGAAAAAATGGATACCACTGGATAAAGCCCTGTATTTTTTAAGACATTTAACAGTTTTTAATCAGAATAAATACTAAGGAGGAAGCGGGCATGAGAAGGAAGAAGTCGCAGTGGAAAAAAGCAGCGGCAGCTGTGTTGGCGGCAGCGATGGTATTGCAGAATGGTTTTTCAATAACTGCAGGGCGTGCTTTGGCACAGGAGGAAACAGAGGGTATGGAATTGCGGAAGCTGACCGCACCGGTGCTTCGGACAGAAGATGGATCGGCTTTCTCTGCCCGGCTGAGGATCGGAGACTGGCTGGATTACGGGGATTATGAAATAGAGCGCGCGGATATTCCCGGGACAGCTTATTTTTTCTATATTACAACTCAGGATATGGATGGGACGGTGATCAATGACGATCAGCTGGCGTACTGTATTCAGTCTTATTTTCTGACGCCTTTGCCTGGGGATCACAGCGATGATATGACGGATCAGGTTTCGGCGGTCGGAGATAAGAAAAATCTGCATAAGGTAATCTATTATGGGTACGGCGGTGAAGGTTACGAGGCGGATGAGTTTGTTGCGTTTCTTGTGCAGACGGATGCAGAATATTATAAGAACGTGTATACTGCATTGAGTGAAAGTGAGCAGGCGGAACTCTGTTATATTCTGACTCATGCAGCGGCAAGCTATGCTTATTTCACGGATGGGACACCTTTTGATGAATATATCCGGCTTCAGTTCGAGCTTAAATATGGAGAGACCTGGGAGGAGGAATTGATTCACTTCACGGAGCAGGAGCTGGAGAAGGCGAAGATCACAGACGGCGATATGAACCTCTTCGGTGCGACCTACGGGATGAATCCTGCGGGAATTGCTCTGACAAAAGGCTGGTATCAGCTTCTGAGCAGCAAAAAGGAGCCAGGACTGAGTGTTACTGCGAACGATGGAGTTTATACATTCTATGGAAATGAAAGGAATGACGAACTGGAGCTGACATTTGATGTTCCGGATGGTTTTAGCTGTACCATGCTCAGAAGCGGCGGAGAGGCGGAGAATGTCCCGGAAGGTACAGAAGTGACTGTCCGTCCCGAGGAGAGCTTTGCGTTTACATTTACGGATGAAGCTGTTTCTTCAGAGCCAGGCGGTATTTCAGAATTGACTGTACCGGTGGAGGGAACCCTGTCAGGGGCCGAACAGGAAGTCTGGAATCTTGTTTTGCTGCAGACGAATAAAGGGACTGACACAACAATCGTAAAGCGCCAGCAGGATATTGCGGCTGTTTCCATGCTGGATGCCGGAAGAACAGAGTTGAGCTTCGCGATAGAAATGCAGAAGGGTTCTGTCTCGGTCACCCTGACAGATGATACGAATCAGGCAGTGCAGGGTGCCGAATTTGGCGTTTACTATGATGAGGGATGCAGTAAGCCCGTGCAGCAGGATGGTGAAGCAGTCCGGATGATAACCGGTTCAAAGGGCGACGCATATCTGGAATGTGTCATCAACCAGGAGTTGCAGGAAAATGGAGGCAGGCTGTATGTGAAAATGCTGACGGCACCGACCGGTTATCTTATGGATGAGGAGGTTCATTGTATAGAGATCGATCAAAATGCAGCGAGCATGGCTGAACGTGAAACAACATCCGTGAGCGGTGCAGTGAGCTGGAAGGTTCCGGAAGGGACCGTGCTGCCGAAAGAGGTCAGCGTAGAATTGCAGCAGGATGATGAAACAGTTGATACGAAAATCGTGACAGCGGATGATGACTGGAGCTACGAATGGGATCAACTGCCGAGATACTGCACGGAGACGGACGGCAGTGCTGCGGAATACAAATATGGTATTGAAATAGCGCCGATAGAAGGTTATGATACAATGGTCGACGGCTATGATGCAATAAATACGATTACCGGAGAAACCAGTGTAAGCGGTCAGGTAATCTGGCACGACCATGATGATGCGGATGGGCTGCGTCCGGAAAGTCTGACGATAGATCTCTATCGCAGCCAGTATCTCCCTGATCCGGAACATGACGGAGAGCAGGAAAGTGTGACTGAGAATCTCCATCGTGAGGATGTTCCGGTTGACAGTGTGCAGATCAGTGAAGCTGATGACTGGAAGTATAGCTTTGATGGTCTGGACCGATACAGTGTGGATGGAAAGGAAGAGTACGTTTATACGGTTGGTGCGCAGGTACCGGAAGAGTATACATTTGAGCCGGAAGGGGATCAGCTTGTGGGGACACATACTGCCTCCGCTTCGGTGGACATTGAAGGGATTGTAAATCTGAACGGCGGGGATCTGAAAGATGGAGAATATTCTTTCGAACTGACGCAGGTGACGGATGAAACCGGTGAAACTGAGGTGGAAAATGGAATCCACAGGACAGCGGTGAATGATCTGGACGGAAAGGTTGTATTTCCGGATATCATCTGTACAGAGCCCGGAACGTATTATTTCCGGATTACAGAAATAACGGCGCCAGCCGGGGACGAGGGAATCCTGGAGCAGATGGAAGACGAGAGGACAGCGGCGCCGACGGAAGACGAAGAAACGTTAGTGGAGACAGAAGACGAGGGAACTATGGCGTCGGCAGAAGACGAGGAAACCAGGGCGCCAGCCGGGGACGAAAGAACCGCGATGCTGATGGAAGACGAAGAAACCTCAGCGCAGACAGAAGACGAGGAAACCAGGGTGCCGGTCGGGGACGAAGGAACGCCGATACAGGCAGATGAGAAGGATGCGCTGAAAGCGGCAGCATATATTGCAAAGGTAGAAGTGACTGTCGGAGGGGAAAACATGGATCAGCTGGAAGCAGAGGTTACATATCCGAATGGACAGCCTGAATTTGAACATGTATATACTGTATCTGATATGGAAACAGAGACAGAAGCCCGGGACGAGGCGGGCGAATCTGAAACTGAGATGAAAACAGAGGCGGAAAACACGGAGAACATAGAGGACACGGAATCAAAGAATGCTGAATCAGAAAGCACAGAGAATACAGAAGCAAAACACAGCACAGTGATACCATTTCTGATTTTGATGATTATTATAGTGTTCATCATCTTTATTTGGCGAAACAGGCACAGAAAGTAAGCATTTTTGCAACTATTATCACCCGAAGTGTGTGACCGCCTGCAGCCTGTATGGCTGAACTGTAACGGATTGACAGGACTGTAATTCCAGGTATTGGCGTAACGTAAACAGAAGCAGTGATTGAGAGTGTAAGAGAAGGACGGAAGATGACAGCAGGCATTGTTGAGGTAGATGTCCATGGTATGAATGTGGAAAACGCTGTGAGGGAAATCGGGCAGCAGGTGCAGAGAGCAGGAAGCAGCGTATACCGCATTCGTGTCATTCATGGATATCACGGAGGAACGAGAATCCGAAATGGGATTTGGGAGGAATTCAGCTATGGACGGGAGCCGAGAGTAAAAAGGATAGAAATGGGCTCCAACCAGGGGATTACGGAGCTGGTTTTGAGAGAATTTTAGTGAGGTTACAAGTGAAAACTGGCATAAGCAGAACCAGTCATCGGATGAAAGTGGAAGGAATAGAAAAAGAAAGGATGGAAAAGATTATGAAGCTGACATGGATAGGGCATTCCTGTTTTAAAGTGGAATCGAAAGAGTATACGATAATTCTGGATCCATATGAGGATGGCTATGTGCCGGGATTGACATCGATGAGAGAGGAAGCTGATCTTGTATTATGCAGTCATGGGCATGGTGACCACAATGCGCGGCAGAATGTAGTGCTTCGCGGGGAAAAGGAATCGCCGTTTACGATCACCCGGATAGAGACGTATCATGATGACCAAAAGGGTGCACTCCGCGGTACAAATCTCATACATATTCTGGATGATGGTGTGTGCAGGATCGCACATCTGGGGGATCTGGGATGTGAATTGGAGCCGGAACAGCTGGAACAGCTGAGGGACCTGGATGTAGTGCTGGCACCGGTCGGAGGTTATTATACGATCGATGCAGGACAGTGCCGGAAACTGATCAGCCAGATCCAGCCGAAAGTCGTGGTACCGATGCATTACCGGGGAGACGGATTTGGATTTGATGTGATCGGGACAGTCCAGGAATATACGGAACTTTGTTCTGATACAGTAACATATGACGGCAGTGAGCTTGAAATCACAAAAGATATGGCAGCACAGACTGCGATTCTCCAGCCGAAAAATAAATAAAGATCTGATGGAAAGCAGTTGTGTAAAGTATGATGCGTGTCTCGCAGTAAAAAAGGTGACTGTTCAAGACTCTATGATTCCCTTAAAGGGCAGAAAGAGCCGAAGATTTTGCAGGGAGAAAGTATGGACGCAGAAAAATTATTTCTGGATTACGCCGGACGGTATGACCGGAGCAATGGGAAAATTGAACTGAAAATTGTGCATACGCTTGCAGTGGCAGATGTCATGGACAGGCTTACGGAAGCACTGCAGCTTAGCGGGCGTCAGCGCCGTCTGGCACATATTTGCGCAGTGTTTCATGATATTGGAAGATTCGAGCAGGTGCGGAGATACGATACATTTCTGGATCACCTGAGTGTGGACCATGCAGAGCTTGGATGTGAGGTACTGGAACAGGAAAAGCTCCTGCGGGAGCTTCCTGAGATGGAGCAGCGTATGGTGTTGACAGCGATCCGAAACCACAATCGTTTTCAGATCGAGGAAGGACTGGAGGGAGAGACACTGCTTCTGTGCAAGCTGATCCGTGATGCCGATAAATGTGATATTTTCCGTGTATTTGCCTGTGAAGATATGGTGGATACGATGGGAGAGACAGAGGAGCAGGTGGCACAGGAGACAGTTACGGATGAGGTCTACGACAGTATTTTTCAACATCGGTGTGTAAAAAAGGAAGTGAGGAGAACTGGACTGGATAAATGGGTCTCCTTTCTGGCATTCTTTTTTGACCTGTATTTCAAAGAAAGTATAAAGCTTCTCGCAGAGAACCGATATTACCGCAAGCCGTTTGATCGGGTGGTTTTTACAGATCCGGAGACAGAAAGGCGTGTAAAGGAAATTCTGCAGGAAATAGAAGATTATATTACGTCAGAGCTCATGGAGAAATAAAACAGGATTTACGAGGAAGAAGCAGAATAGTTACCGTTTACGGGGCAGCTATCCCGCGAGGATTATCCTGCCCGCCTTATGGGCAGAGTGCAGAGTGTATGGATTCGGAAAAGCAGATGTCAGCTGAAGCTGCCGCGAATCCCGTGAAAAACTCACAGAAGTGGTTCTGAATCAGGAGAGAGTATGGAAAGATTGAAAAAACGAATATTGATTCCGGTTTTGCTTTTGCTGGCGGCTGTTTTGGGCGGGGTCTATTATGTAAATGATTATTATCACAGTGATGATCATGCGAAAGACTATCTGGCAGGTACGGAACAGGTCACGGTGACAGAAATTGCAGAGGGCTTATTTCTGGATGGCGGCGGCACGGGTTCTGCAATGATTTTTTACCCGGGAGCAAAAGTGGAATATACCGCATATCTGCCGCTTCTTTGTAAACTGGCAGAGCAGGGGACGGATTGCTTTCTGATTCGGATGCCCTGCAATCTGGCAATTCTGGGACAGAATAAAGCAGGCAGGATTCAGGAAGAATATGATTATGAAGAATGGTATCTGGCCGGACATTCACTGGGAGGCGCTATGGCGGCAGTCTATGCAGCCGGGCATTCGGGAGAATTTGACGGACTCATTCTGTTGGCTTCCTATCCAACGAAAAGCCTGAAAGGCAGCGGGATTTCTGTGCTGTCTGTCTACGGCAGCGAGGACGGTATCCTGAACATGGAGAAAGTAGAGGCCGGACGGGAACTGATGCCCGAAGCGTATTCTGAGATTTGTATCGAGGGCGGCAATCACGCACAGTTTGGAAATTATGGTATGCAGAGCGGAGATGGAGAGGCACAAATTAGCGGTGAAGAGCAGCAAATGCAGACGGTGCAAGCAATTCTTCAGCTGACCGGCAGGAAAGAACCGGAAGCAATAGCTGCTGCAGAAGAATTGGAGCATGAAAAGGAAAGCAATATGGAGAATCAGAAAATCACGTATCAGCAGATAACGGCAGAGCAGGCCAAAGAATCCATGGATTCCGATGAGAATATCATCGTTCTGGATGTACGCACGGAAGAAGAATATCAGAACGGCCATATACCGGGAGCAGTGCTGCTTCCGAATGAAACAATCGGTACGGAACAGCCGAAGGAATTGCCGGATAAAGACCAGAAGATTCTGGTTTACTGCAGAAGCGGAAACCGCAGCAGGCAGGCGGCGGCAAAGCTGGCGGAGATGGGGTATACGAATATTTACGAATTCGGCGGAATTATGAGCTGGCCGTATGAAACGGAGAAGGACTGATTGATCAGAAAGAAAAGGCAGACGCAGAAAGAAATAAATTCGTGTGTCTGTCTTTTTTATTGTATTCTTTTTCATAACATACTACGGCCATTGGTCACAAGAAATCTATCAGGCTTGCGCCTATTACCCCTTCTGACAGATAGAATTTCCGGAGAACCTTCGCTTCTTAGTCTGCGTAAGCAGCAGATCTCGTCTTCGCTAAAAGCACCCGCTGAATTGTTTGCTTGGTATTCCGGGTCTCCGTGAATGATTCGCCTTCTGCGCCCCCTGCTGCTGCTCTCCGATGCCTTTTGCAAATCGACAGAGCAGCCCGGATGCTAATTCCCGGTGTCTGTTCGTACTGAACTGTTATAAAAATGGCATATTTCTTGGCATATTTCTAGCATTTTCTAAGCATGTATAATCTTGACATCTGCCCGCAATATGTGTAAAATAAAGTAAAAAGCACATTGTATACAAAGTACAGAAAAATACAAGGGAGTACAGAGATGAAGGAACTTGAGCTGAAGGCAGTGGCTAAGATCAATCTTGGACTTGATGTTTTGCGGAAGCGTGAAGATGGTTATCATGATCTGCGGATGGTGATGCAGAGTATCGGACTGCATGATACGATTCAATTGAAGGTAACGGACGAAGCGGGGATTCAGGTGACGACCAATCATCCGGAGCTTCCGACAGGTGAGGATAATCTTGTTTACCGTGCGGCGAAGCTTCTGATGGATGAATTCGGAATCGGAAAGGGACTTCGGATTCATCTGGAAAAGCAGATTCCGGTTGCTGCGGGACTGGCAGGCGGAAGTTCGGATGCGGCGTCCGTCCTGACAGGGGTGAATGATCTGTTTGGTCTGCAGCTCTCGCAGGAAGAGCTGATGAAGCGTGGAGTACGGCTGGGAGCCGATATCCCGTATTGTATTATGCGCGGTACTGCTCTTGCGGAAGGGATTGGAGAGAAGCTGACCAGGCTGCCGGACGCACCGGATTGTCTGGTATTGCTGGCAAAGCCCGGAATTCATGTATCGACGGGATTTGTTTATGGAAATCTGAGAGCAGACAGTCTCGCCTTTCATCCGGATATTGACGGGCAGGTGGAAGCGATCCGAAACGGTGATTTCTACCAGATGGCAGAGTTGATGGGCAATGTACTGGAGACTGTTACGGTTCCTGCTCATCCGGTGATCCGGGAGATTCAGGATGAGATGCTGCGTCTGGGAGCTGTGAATGCGATGATGAGTGGAAGCGGTCCGACCGTATTCGGACTTTTTGACAGCAGGGAAAAGGCACAGAATGCATATGAAGTATTGAGGAATGGAACTCTTGCACCGGAAGTATTTTTGACAGAATTCTATAAGCCAGAGGAACGGTGAAAAGTGACTATAGAAGATAAAGGATGGAGGCACCATATGGTAGAAACGTTTCAATTACAGATGAACGAGTACCTGCCGCTGCGGGATGTGGTATTCCAGACATTGAGGCAGGCAATTCTGAAGGGAGAACTACAGCCGGGGGAGCGTTTGATGGAGATTCATTTGGCGCAGAAGCTGGGAGTCAGCCGGACTCCGGTGCGTGAGGCGATCCGAAAGCTGGAGCTCGAGGGGCTGGTCGATATGATTCCGCGCAAGGGAGCTGTAGTGGCGGAGATTACAGTCTCGGAGCTGGAGGATGTGCTGGAAGTGCGGATGGCACTGGAAGAGCTTGCGGTGAAGCGTGCGTGCCGCAATGTGACACCGGAGCAGCTGGAACGCCTGAAGCATGCAGAGGCAGAATTCAAACGGGTTCTGTACGGCAATGATCTCATTGCGTGTGCACAGGCAGATGAGGCATTTCACGAAGTGATTTACGGCATGACCGGGAATAAACGTCTGGTGCAGATCCTGAATAATCTGAGAGAACAGATGTATCGGTATCGGATGGAGTACTTAAAGGATCGGAAATCACACGCGGTACTGGTGCGGGAGCATGAAGAGATCATTGAAGCGCTGGAAACAAATAACGAAGAAATGGCACTGCGTGCAACGGCTGTTCACGTGGAAGGGCAGAAGGAGAATATTATCCGTCAGCTGATGACGAAGGAATAAGCGGTGGTTTGAGTATAAATCAAAAAAGAAATGGGAATAATGAAGGATATCCTGAATAGAGGGATATCCTTTTTTATACGCATGTATTTATTATGTGACATTCGGCTATGCTTAGAAATGAAAAGGCAGGTCTGCGGTCTGCATGGCATACGGCTGAATGGTAACTTTATATATAGAGGGGAGACAGGTGATGGAAGACCGGATTTCAGATCAACTGTGTGAGAATCAGAAGCGTCTGGAGCAGCTCTGCAAAAATTGTGATGACATTCTGTTCCGGACGATGACGCTTGGCACACCGGAACCGGTGGAATGTCTGATTGTGTATATTGAAACTGCGGTCAGCAATATGATGCTGGAAGATTCAGTAATTGGGAAGCTCCTGAATCATCTCTGGGAGCTGCCGGCAAAAAGTATCCGTGAGGCGGTTGCAAACAACGGACTTGGAATTTCCGATGTCAAAGAATTCGATTCTCTGGAAGAGGCGGTCGATGCGATGCTGGCCGGAAATGCAATCTTCTTCCTGGATGGATACAACAAAGCATTAAAAATCGGAAGCAAAGGCTATCCGGGGCTGGGGGTGGCAAAGGCAGAATCGGAGAAGGTTCTGCGGGGATCGCGTGAAGCATTCAGTGAGTCAGTCAAGCTGAATACGGCACTGATCAGGAAGCGGATCCGCAGTACCGGGCTGAAGGTAGAGGAAAACTTCCTCGGAGTCCGTTCCAATACAGTGACAGCGCTTGTCTATATGGAAGATCTGGTGAGGCCGGAACTTCTGGGAGAAATTAAAAAAGAGCTGAATTCTTTTCTGATCGATGCAGTGCCGGACAGCGGAATTCTGGAACAGCTTGCGGGGCGTTTTTCATGGTCGCCGTTTCCCAAATTTCAGACGACAGAACGGCCGGATAAAGCATCGACGGCGATTCTGAATGGAAGGATTGCGCTGCTGTCAGATAATTCTCCGGTAGCACTTCTGCTGCCTACGACGTTGAACAGTTTGATGCAGACGGATGACGATTATTATGGGAATTTTGAAATTACATCTTTGCTGCGCTGTATCCGTTATCTTGCGGTTTTCCTGGCATTTTCCATGCCGGGGCTGTATCTGGCGCTGACCGGATTTCACCCGCAGCTGCTGCCGACCGCGCTCTCTTTGTCTCTGGCGGAAGCGAGAGCAGGAGTGCCGTTTCCGGGAATCGTAGAAATCCTTTTTCTCGAAGTGTCTTTTGAACTGCTTCGGGAGGCAGGACTTCGGATGCCGGGGCCGATCGGCAATACGATTGGGATTGTCGGTGGATTGATCATCGGGCAGGCAGCTGTCAGCGCCAATCTTTTAAGCCCCATTGTGGTAATCGTAACTGCGCTGACAGCACTCGGATCATTTTCGATTCCGAATGAGGAGCTGTCAGAAGCATTCCGTCTGCTGAAGTACGGGATGATTTTCCTGTGCGGCTTTTTCGGGATTTACGGTTTCATTTTCGGATGGCTGTTTCTGCTGATTCATCTGGGACGACTCGAGAGCTTTGAAATACCGTATCTGATGCCTTTTATTGCTTCTTCAGAGGATGGAATATCGGCAGTAAGTGACGGCATATTGCGGGGGCCGCTGTGGAAACTGACGCGCAGACCAGTGTATACAAGACCGGGAGCCAGAGTCAGGTATCGCAGAGTAAACACATCCATGAATAAGAAGGCAGAAAAACAGTAGAAATAACAGGATGAAGACGAACCAGGCCGGGGCATAAACAGGCCAGTGTGATGGAAAAACAGTAGAGACAATATATAGAAACAACAGGATTGGGTCCGGAGAAGAATCAGGAAAAGCAATGAGATGGGGATTGGGAATACGGAGATGAGACGTGGAATTGCAGGTAACGGGTATCAGCTAATCCGGCTGGAAAGGAGACATTATGTTTTCACATAATAAAAAGATATCAGCGCGCCAGATGAAATCATTACTTATCATGGATGGACTTGCGAGATTATGTCTGCTGCTTCCGGTGTATCTGACTGGCAGGAGCCTTGGAAGTATCGTGGGGTGTCTTGCGATCGGATTGCTTGGATGGCTCTGGTTTTCCGTGTTACTTGCCCGGGCGTGTCAGGAACAGACGGGGGCAGGAATAGATACGGGAAATCTGTCTGGAGATTTTTTCACCAGAATCGGCTGTTTGTGCGGAAAAGGGTGCGCGTGGATTGTCTATCTGATCGGATTCTTTTACTTTCTGGCGCACACCGCCGTATTTATGAATCTGTGTGCGGAGCTGGCAGGTACCTATTTGCTTCCGGATGTACCGATTCCTGTTCTGGTCGTGCTCCCGCTGATAGCAGGGCTGTATCTGGCATACAGCGGGATCGAAGTACGGGGACGGGTCAGTGAGCTGTTGACTCCGCTTCTTCTGTTTTTGTTCCTCGTAATGGTATCGGTTGGTGCTTATGGATTGAAGCTGCAGCCCGGGGAAGAAATGCTGCTTCGTGCTGACCACCGTCTGATGTCTGGGAGCTATGAGGTATTTGCCAGTCTGGGAGGGATGTTTCTTCCAATATTAGCTGCATTTCTCGGGCAGACCGGGAAAAATGGTAAAAAAGAGGGAACGGAGGTTGGGAAAATCATCCGGCGAGCTGCCTGCTGGAGTCTGATTCCTGCAGGGATCCTGCTGTTTTTGACCGTCGCTTCCTTTGGAACGAGGGGAATGATGGCATTTAAATTCCCGCAGATCCGAGTGATGAGCAACGTAACGGTGCCGGGCGGCTTTATCCAGCGGTGGGATGTGTTTTTCCTTGCAATTTTATTGTTCTCACTGGCTATCACGGTCGGGAGTGGTTTCTGGTATATGAACCTGATCCTCGAACGTCTGTGGAAAGAAGTGAAAGAGCAGAGATACGTGTTTGCTGAAATAGAGCGCAGAGAGACAGAGCGTGCAGCTTTGATGACAGACAGCAGCGAATGGGAAGAGGAGATTGCAGCCGAACTGACCGGATTAGAGATAGAAGAGAGAATGCGGGAGGACTGCTGGGAAGAAGAGATCAGGAAAGCGTATAACGGAAAAGAACAGGAGGAGTCTTTGAACTATGGTCTGTATCTCTTGCAGGGGATTGCGATTTTCGTAGCCTTCTGCGCGGCCGGCGGCTTTTTGAATGCGGAGACCGCGATCTCTTATTACCGGGCCTTGAATCTGTATCTGCTGACACCGGTAATGTTTCTGTTTTATTTTATTCTGTATTTTCGGGGCAGGCAGAAGAAGGCAGAAATGACAGCGCTCCTGCTGTTCCTTTGTCTGATCCTCACCGGATGTACTGCAAAAGAGCTGGAGGACCGGATGTTTCCGATGGCGCTTGAAATACGGGCAGAAGGGGATGGAATTGCGATGACCTATGCGTGGAACGGGGAAAGCGCGTCGGGAAGCGGCGGCGGAGAGAAAGCGGACGCAGCCAATCAGGAGGAAGAGAGCGAGACGGAACAGACGGAAAACGGCTTCGAGACAGAGCCGGAGAGTCAGGAAGCTCAGGGAAGAATCACCGGAGGTACAATCATTAAAAGTATGGAAGCGGAGGGAATGGAGCAGGGAACGGAACCAGAGATTAACAGAGAACCGGAAGAACGGGGAAATCTGACCGTCTTCCGGGGAAGTACGCTTGCAGAAATACAGAAACAGGTGGAAGCGTACAGCGACCGGTATATGGATTACAGCCACGTCAAGGCACTGATTCTGGACGAAAAGCTGGAGCAGTATCCCGAATTGGAACAGGAAATCTATGAATGGCTGACCGGGGATCCTGCGTTTGCAGCAAGCCTGATTATATATCCTGCCGGGAAGAGCGGTCTGTCATTGGAGCAAGTAGACCGCAGGTCGGATGGCGAGACAGGAATTTATCTGGAGAATCTGTATCAGAACAACCGGACAATGCGGGAAGCAGCGACAACCTTGGGGGAGATGACGGCAAAATATTATGAGAAGAGGTAGAACGACGGCTGCTGTTTATGAAGCAGCCGTTCCGTGCGTCTGCAAAAAAATATTAAAAATGTTACTGTTCACGTCCAATGTCAGTGAATAGTAACACAACAGTAACGATTCAAGTGATAAAATGAAAAAACAGGTTGTAGAAATACTTGACCGTGTGATATACTAGCTCAATGATTTGATGATACCTTACCGTGCAGTGCTCTATGCGGCATTGTGTATAGGGAATGCCGGGAAGGAATAAAGTATGAAAGCAGAAAAAGGGAGGATGAAGATGAAAAAGGTACTTGACCTGATCAGTCAGGAAGTCATGGACGCTTTTGAGAACTGTGGATATGAAGCATCTTATGGAAAGACAGGCATTTCAAACCGTCCGGACCTGTGTGAATATCAGTGTAATGGTGCGCTTGCAGCCGCTAAGAAGTATAAAAAAGCACCGATCATGATTGCGAATGATGTGGTGGCAGTTTTGAAGGAGAAGCCGGTATTCGCAGAGGTATCGGCAGTGAATCCGGGCTTTATTAATATGAAGGTTTCCGGTGAATTTACAGCAGAATACTTGCTCGCAATGCAGGCGGATGAAAATCTGTCTGTGGAGAAAACCGATGCTCCGAAGACGATTATCATAGATTACGGCGGGCCGAATGTGGCGAAGCCTCTGCATGTCGGACACCTTCGGTCGGCGATTATCGGAGAGAGTGTGAAGCGCATCTGCCGTTTCATGGGACATAAGGTGATCGGAGATGTACATCTGGGCGATTGGGGGCTCCAGATGGGACTGATTATCACGGAGGTGAAGCACCGCCAGCCGGAGCTTCCGTATTTCGATGAGAGCTTTACCGGAGCATATCCGGAAGAGGCACCGTTTACGATTTCTGAGCTGGAGGAGATTTATCCGACTGCGAGTGCGAAATCAAAAGAAGATGCTGCCTATAAAGAAGAAGCCCTGGATGCGACTGCAAAGCTGCAGAACGGAGTGCGCGGATACCATGCGCTGTGGCAGCATATCCTGAATGTTTCAGTTGCCGATCTGAAGAGGAACTACAGCAATCTGAATGTGGAGTTTGACCTGTGGAAAAAAGAATCCGATGCACAGCCGTATATTCCTGATATGGTAGAGGCCATGAAGAGGGACGGATATGCATATGAGGATCAGGGGGCGCTGATCGTAGATGTGAAGGAAGAGTCTGATGCGAAAGAGATCCCGCCGTGTATCATTCTGAAGTCGGATGGTGCGGCACTCTATACGACGACAGACCTGGCAACGATCATTGACCGGATGAAGCTGTTCGCACCGGATGAGATAATCTATCTCGCCGATAAGCGCCAGGAGATGCACTTTACCCAGGTATTCCGCTGTGCACGCAAGACAGGGCTGGTGAAGGATGAGACAGGGCTGAAATTCATCGGTTTCGGTACGATGAATGGAAAGGACGGAAAACCGTTCAAGACACGTTCCGGCGGAGTGATGCGACTGGAACATCTGCTTTCTGATATCAATGAAGAGATGTTCCGCAAGATTACGGAGAATCATGAGGTAGATCCGGAAGAAGCGCGTGAGACGGCAAAGCTGGTCGGACTGTCTGCGGTCAAGTACGGAGACCTGTCGAATCAGGCTTCCAAGGATTATGTCTTTGATGTGGAGCGTTTTACTTCTTTTGAAGGCAATACCGGACCGTACATTCTGTATACGATTGTGCGTATCAAGTCTATCCTGAACAAATATCGCGCAGCAGGAGGCACCGTGGAGCAGGGGCATATCGTGAGCCCGGCCAGCGAGAGTGAGAAGGCGCTGATGCTTGAGATCGTGAAGTTCAACAGCATGATGGAGCAGGCATACGAGGAGAAGGCGCCGCACAAGATCTGCTCCTTCATCTATGATCTGGCGAACGCGTTCAACCATTTCTACCATGAGACGAAGATTCTCGGCGCGGAGGATGCGGCACAGCAGAAGAGCTGGATCGAGGTGCTGGATCTGACACGGAGGGTGCTTGAGACATCGATTGACCTGCTTGGGTTCGAGGCACCGGAGCGGATGTAAGAAAATATAGATGAATGATAAAGCCGGGCATGCAATGTTTGCCCGGCTTTTCTGTCTGAAAACCTGAGATGTATTTCTATGCTTTTGCAGAAATGATAAATACTTCGAGGTCAATTATTTTACATTTATTGTTTTAATAGATGACCAGTTTCCATATGCTGTTTTTCCATTATTGGTTGCATATGCGCGGACGCGGACAGAATAAGTACTTTTTGACAATTTTTTCAAAACTTTGGAAGTTAAATTGGAACCAGCTTTTACCGTATAAGTCTTTCCGAAGGATTTTGTATACTGTATCTGATAGCCGGTGATGTAGTTCATTTTATTCCATTTCACAGTAATCTGTTTTGTTCCAGTGCGTTTTACAGAGACACCTGTAATCTGTTTTGGTTTTATTTTAAAGTATTTATTTAGGCTGCCGGTATATTTTCCTTTGCCGACAATTTTGGCGTATCCATATCCGGGAAATTTATTTGCAATGTAGGTTACTGTATAATCTGTTCCTTCTGTCAGGGTCTTTTTATTTAATTGAACGGTAACTTTAGGTTCGCGGGTTTTGCCATTATAGGTATATGAGGTAGAGGAAAGTTTCACTGTTGCATTTTTAATGGAGGTCTTGCCGGAATCCCATTCGCAAAGGAACCAATAATCACCGTCCCAGCCATTATCCCATTCGCCGACTTCCCATCGGTAAGTGCTGTTTGCTCTCGTGTTGATCACACAAATTGTCTGTCCAGTCCAGTCAGGTTGTCCGGCACCCCAATTTTGGTATTTTACTTTTTCACCTGTGACCCAGGTATCCCATGTTCCATTACTGCCATTTGCATCATACAGACCAATCATTGCACTGCAGCCAGGGTGTTCGGAATCCAGATAATTTGTAATCATACGGTTTTCGGCAGCGGAAGAAATCGTTGCCAGATGTCCGCCCAGCGATTTGCAAAATGTGTTGGCATCTGCGAATTTCATACAGTTGTGATACAATTGATAATAATGTCCCTTCCATTCTTTTGCAGTAGACGGGATCTTTGTGGTGGCCGCTGAAACCATTAGTGGAATAGACAAACTCATAAAAACAGCGGCAATTCCAGTAAAAAGACGTACAAGTTTCTTTGGTTTCATAACATGTTTTCCCCCCTTATAAAATAGATGATTTTAGTTTAATCTGTTATATAAAATCTTGTCAAGTGAATAATGAGGACAGTTTATCATTTTAGTATTTATTAGTTATAGAGCTTGTCTGAAAATTAATATTACGTAGTAAAACGGAAATAATTGTGATACAATATGATCTTGTAATGAGTTTCATAAATTTATGTAATACAGGAGAAATATATGACGAATAGAAAAAGAATCACAGCTGCCGCTGCTCTCGCACTGGCATTGCTCGGTGCCGCTGCGGCCGGGTCTGCACAGCAAAAGGATGTGGAGGCGGAGAAGAATATTTTTGCTATGGACACTTTTATGACACTCAGAGCTATCGGGCCGGAAGCGGAGAAGGCAGTAGAGGCGGCTTCGAAGGAAATCCTGCGGCTGGATGCCATGCTGTCCACAGGAAATGAGAACAGCGTGGTTTACCGGCTGAATCAGGATGGCGAGGGGACAGCGACAGAAGAGATGGCAGAGCTGCTTGCGTATTCGGAGGATTTGTATGAGAGTACGGATGGCTGCTTTAATATCGCGATTTATCCGGTGATGCAGCTTTGGGGATTCCCAACGGGAGAATATCATGTGCCGGATGAGAAGGAGCTTGCGCAGGTACAGGATCTTCTTGATATGAGCAAGGTACAGTTTGATGAGGAAAGTGGGAAAATCACACTTTTGCAGGAAGGGATGGCAATTGATTTCGGAGGAATTGCAAAAGGCTATACGTCCTCCAGAGTGATGGAAATGTTTGAAGAATACGGTGTGGAAGCCGGTCTGATCAATCTTGGGGGCAATGTCCATACGTTCCGGACGAAGACGGACGGATCGTACTGGCGGGTGGCAATCAAGAACCCGTGGAATACAGATGCGTATCTCGGTGTGGTGGAAGTCGCGGATGAGGCTGTGATTACTTCAGGCGGATATGAGAGATCTTTTGAGGAAGACGGACAGACGTATCACCATATCATTGATCCTGCTACATGTACCCCGGCAGAAGCAGGGCTTACATCTGTCACGATTGTGAGCAAAGACGGCACACTGGCTGACGGACTGTCCACTTCGCTTTATATTATGGGGCGTGAGAAGGCGGAGGCATACTGGCGGGAGCACCCGGATGAATTTGAAACGATTCTGGTGGAGGAGGATGGGACGGTTGCTGTGTCGGAAGGGCTGGCGGACCGTTTTACCTCAGAGGAAGAGTTTGAGATTATGAAAAGGTGATGGATATGGCTGCCGCGAAGAAACGGTGTATGGAAAGAAATGCTGCGTCATAAAGTTGGGTTATCATATATATGGAAACGCTGACGGATTGAGGATTGGGACAGCCATGCAGCAGAAAGACAGGAGAAAGAAAATGAAATATATCAAGCAGTTTGCGATTATACTGGCGGTATCATTTATTGGGGAGGTGCTTCACGAAATCCTTCCGCTGCCTGTACCGGCAAGCATTTATGGTCTGGTGCTGATGCTCGCAGCGTTGAAGACGGGAATCATTCCGCTGGCTTCCGTTCGTGAGGCGGGGAAATTTCTGATTGAGATTATGCCGCTGATGTTTATTCCGGCGGCAGTCGGCCTGACGGAATCCTGGGAGCGGATCAGTCCGATTCTCGTTCCCCTTCTTGTGATTACGGCAGTTTCTACCGTGGCAGTCATGGCTGCGGCAGGGCGTGTGACGCAGGCGGTGCAGAGAGCGGGCAGCGGGAAGCATGCAAAGGAAAAATAATACGGCATCCAGTGATGCCGTGAACAGTAACTTTTTATCTCATAACAGACACCCCCGCATCACTGGGGAAGAGTGAACGTTCATTCATTGTTACTATTTACGGTTCCTTGTTCCGTGAACAGTAATCATTTATTTGCTGCAGGAGGCAGGAATATGGTTAAGGAAATACTTTGCAATTCCACCTTTTTTGGGGTGGCCGTCAGCATTCTGGCTTATGAATTCGGGCTGCTGCTGAAGAAGAAACTGAAGGTTTCGATACTGAATCCATTGCTGATATCCGTGATTCTGGTGATCGTGGTGTTGGCAGTCTTTGATGTGGATTATGAGAGCTACAGGCAGGGAGCGCAGATTCTGAGCTATCTGCTGACTCCGGCTACCGTTTGCCTTGCGATTCCGCTGTATGAACAGCTTGAACTGCTGATGCATAATCTGAAGGCAGTACTGGCAGGGCTTGTAGCCGGGGTATTGACCAGCCTTGTCTCTATTTTTGTGCTGGCACTGCTGTTCGGGCTCAGTCATGAAGAATACGTGACGATGCTCCCGAAGTCGATCACGACAGCGATCGGGATGGGGGTATCGGAGGAGCTTGGCGGTATGGTAACAGTTACGGTAGCTGTGATTATTGTGACGGGAATTCTCGGAAATGTGATCGCAGAATACGTATGTAAACTGTTTAAAATCGAAGAGCCAATAGCCAAAGGAGTCGCGATCGGCTCTGCCGCCCATGCGATCGGAACGGCAAAAGCAATGGAGATCGGAGAAGTAGAAGGTGCGATGAGCAGCCTTTCGATTGCGGTTGCAGGTCTTCTGACAGTAGTCGGAGCCTCAGTGTTTGCAAATTTTATCTGATTTACGAAAAAAGGTTTTGTATTTTGTAAAATTCTGTGTTATAGTAAGCACTAATTAAGGAACAAAGACGCTCCTAAGGGGTAA
Source organism: Lachnospiraceae bacterium (assembly GCA_030524665.1). GTDB lineage: Bacteria > Bacillota > Clostridia > Lachnospirales > Lachnospiraceae > Choladousia. The sequence goes on from JAUNGL010000005.1 coordinate 42,370, forward strand.
TTTTGTCCCTTTTTATTCTATCGAGTGACTTTCTTCAATTAAATTGCTAAAATGTGAAAGTAAAAACTCATAGAACGGGACAGCGCGCGGAGGTAGAGGAACATGCTCGTTACTGTTCGCAGGGTAGCTGTTCCGCGAGGTGTTTCCGGGCAGAATGCACGGAAATCCCGAGTACTGCGCGCGCGAAATTGTGCCGAAGGTACAATTTCTGTGCATCGCGAAGCGTGTTACTGCTCACGAACCGCAGGGGTGTGAACAGTAACACATGCTCCGTTGCGGCCAGTACAGGAGTTGCTGGAAGCAAAAGGTAACTGTGAAAATGATGAGCAGTTATCAAAAGAAATATGCAGCGCGGAATGATAATGGCTGCAAAGAAACATGAGGAGGAAACAGGTATGAAAAAAAGCAGAAGAATCGTAACAGGTGCACTTTGTGCGGCAGCAGTGCTCGCAGCAGCAGGCAGCACGGTAAATGCAGAAGAGAAGAAGACTTTAAGAGTGGCGATGGAGTGCGGCTATGCACCGTACAACTGGACTCAGCCGACCGATGAGAACGGTGCGGTGCCGATCGCGGACAGCACTGAGTATGCTTACGGATATGATGTCATGATGGCACAGCATATCTGCGATGAACTGGGATATGATCTGGAAATTGTAAAGCTTGACTGGGATGCACTCGTTCCGGCTGTTGTATCAGGAACCGTGGATTGTGTAATTGCAGGACAGTCCATCACTTCAGAGCGTCTGGAGGTTGTTGATTTCACGGAGCCGTACTACTATGCTTCCATCATTACCCTGACCAAGAAGGACAGCGAGTATGCAGAAGCAAAGAGTGTGGCAGATCTGGCAGGAGCTACATGTACTTCTCAGCAGAATACGATCTGGTATGATTCCTGCCTGCCGCAGATCCCGGATGCAAATATCCTTCCGGCACAGGATTCCGCTCCGGCAATGCTGGTAGCTCTGGATGCAGACAAATGCGATATTGTAGTCACCGATATGCCGACCGGTATGGCAGCACTGGTAGCTTATCCGGATTTCACACTTCTCGATTTCTCAGGTACCGAGGGAGAGTTCGAAGTATCCGATGAGGATATCAACATCGGTGTTTCCCTGCAGAAGGGCAATACCGAGCTGAAGGATGCGATTGACAGCGTCCTGAAAGAAATGACCGTTGAGGATTTCGAAGAAATGATGAATGCAGCAATCGCTGTTCAGCCGCTTTCAGACGCAGAATAATGTGACTTCAGGGACATGGAAGCTTCAGAACGGCTTCCGTGTCTCTTTTTTTCGCCTGACGTACAGAAAGTGCCGCAGCAGTTTTCTGTACAGGACGGTAAGCATTCAGTCAGAATCGGATATCCCCAATGTGTACTTTTGTTATTGCTCACGGTCCTGCCGGACAGCAGTGCGACCGTAGTACTCAGCATCGGTTCTGGTTGTAAAAAGAATGAGAGAGGAGAAATTATCATGCCCCAGGATTTTTTTGGGAGAATTGTGTATATCGTTCAGCGCAACGGCATGTCATATCTGAACGGTGCTGCGAATACTATGATAATTGCAGTGGTCAGTACCTTTATCGGATGCCTGATCGGGTTTGCAGTCGGTATTGTCCAGACGATACCGGTCGACAAAAATGACAGCATCATCAAGCGTGTTTTTTTGAAGGTCATCCGGCTGATACTCGGAGCGTATGTGGAGGTATTCCGCGGAACTCCGATGATGGCGCAGGCGACATTCATTTATTTTGGTTCGGCCGCTGTGTTTAATATCAATATGTCGATGTGGTTCGCAGCCTTCTTTATCGTGTCCATCAATACAGGCGCCTACATGGCAGAGACCGTGCGCGGCGGTATCCTGTCGATCGATCCGGGTCAGACGGAGGGTGCAAAGGCGATCGGTATGAATCATTTCCAGACAATGCTTTACGTGATTCTGCCGCAGGCACTGCGCAATATCATGCCGCAGATCGGCAACAATCTGATTATCAATATCAAGGATACGTGTGTACTTTCCACGATCGGTATCGTCGAGCTGTTCTATGCGACGAAGAGTGTGGCAGGTGCGCTGTATACTTATTTCGAGTCATATTCCGTAGCGATGGTGATTTATTTCATCCTGACATTTACTTGTTCCAGACTGCTCCGTCTGTGGGAGAAGAAGCTGGATGGAAGTGACAATTATGATCTGGCTACGACAGACACGCTTGCTCATACAAGCGGGTTGTATAATTACACCGAGAGGAAGGAGGAGCACCATGAGTAAGGAACCGGTGATTAAGATTAACCATCTGAGCAAGGCATTCGGAAAGCATGTTGTGCTGAAGGATATTGATTTTTCTGTTTCCATGGGAGATGTGACGTGTATCATCGGTGCATCCGGCTCGGGGAAATCGACACTTCTGCGCTGCCTGAATCTCCTTGAGACACCGACGACAGGAGAGATTCTTTACCATGATCAGAATATTGCAGCACCGCACACAAATGCTGCCGCATATCGCGCGAAGGTAGGAATGGTGTTCCAGAGCTTTAATCTGTTCAATAACATGACCGTTCTGGAAAACTGCGTCATCGGTCAGGTCAAGGTGCTGAAGAAAAACAAAGAAGAAGCGAAGAAGAGTGCGCTTGCTTTTCTCGAAAAAGTAGGAATGGCGCCTTACATCAATGCGAAGCCGAGACAGCTTTCCGGAGGACAGAAGCAGAGGGTGGCGATTGCACGTGCACTTGCAATGGAGCCGGAGCTTTTGCTGTTTGATGAGCCGACCTCCGCACTGGATCCTCAGATGGTCGGGGAAGTGCTTGATGTAATGAAGCAGCTTGCACACGAAGGACTGACGATGATTATTGTGACGCACGAGATGGCATTCGCGCGTGATGTCTCGAATCATGTCGTCTTTATGGCTGACGGTGTGATTGAAGAAGAGGGCGATCCGTCGCAGATCTTCAGCCATCCGCAGAACCACAAAACGAAAGAATTCCTGAGCAGGTTCATGCGCGGATAAGCGGCTTGCTCCGGAGGGTTGAACTTTAACACAAAAAGAGGAGAATGTATTATGTTGGATTTAATCGCAAGTGTAAATGGAAAGGTCAACAATTTTGTCTGGGGACTTCCGATGCTGGTACTTCTGGTTGGTACCGGTATCCTGATGACATGCCTGACGAAGGTATTCCAGCTTTCTCATTTCGGTTTCTGGATGAAGTATACGTTCGGCAGTATCTTTACGGATAAGCACATTACGAAGCATACGGGAGAGGATGATCAGTCGATTTCACAGTTCCAGTCGCTTTGTACGGCTCTGGCAGCGACGATTGGCACCGGCAATATCGTCGGAGTGGCTTCCGCTTTGATTGCAGGAGGTCCGGGCGCGATCTTCTGGATGTGGATTGTAGCATTTTTTGGAATGATGACGAACTATTCTGAGAACGTGCTTGGTATTTATTACCGCAAGAAAAATGAGCGCGGTGAGTGGTGCGGAGGTGCGATGTACTATCTCCGTGACGGTCTTGGCTCGAAAAAGGGCTGTAAACAGATTGGAGCTGTGCTTGCGGTTCTGTTTTCCCTGTTCTGCCTGCTGGCTTCCTTCGGTATCGGAAATATGAGCCAGATCAATTCTATCGCGGGTAATATGAAATCTGCTTTCGGTATTCCGAATATAGTGACAGGTATCGTGCTGATGGTGGCGGCCGGTCTGGTAGTCATCGGAGGTATCAAGAGAATTGCATCCGTAACGGAGAAGCTGGTGCCGTTTATGGCAATCATCTATATTATCGGTGCGCTGATTGTCTGTATCGTGAATATCGATCAGTTCGGCGCCGTGTTCGGAGCGATTTTTAAGGGTGCATTTGCAATGAAAGCAGTCGGAGGCGGTATCGTAGGGTCTGGCGTGAAGCTCGCTGTGACCTGGGGTATGAAACGTGGTGTATTCTCCAATGAGGCGGGACTCGGTTCCTCCGTTATGGTGCATTCCAGCTCCAACGTGAAGGAGCCGGTACGTCAGGGAATGTGGGGAATCTTTGAGGTATTTGCTGATACGATCGTAGTCTGCAGTCTGACTGCATTTACGGTGCTTTCTTCCGGTCTGGTAGACCTGGAGACAGGAGCAGTTCTGAGCAATTCGGAAGGCTCTGCTCTGGTAGGTGAGGCATTTTCCACCGTATTTGGCAAGGTGGGTCCAATGTTTATTGCTGTTGCGATTCTGCTGTTTGCATTCTCTACTGTACTTGGCTGGAGCCATTACGGCACGAAGGCATTTGAGTACCTGTTCGGTACCAAGGCAGTAATCGTGTATCGTGTGATCTTCATCGTATTCATTCTGGGCGGTGCAACGATGAGTCTGGATCTGGCATGGGATCTCTCCGATACCTTTAACGGTTTGATGGCAATACCGAACCTGATCGGTGTCATCACACTTTCACCGGTGGTTTATAAGATAACAGCCAATTATGTAGCAAGAAAAATCAGGCATGAAAAAGAAGCGCCGATGCTCTCTGCATTTTCGGAAATCCAGAGAGAGCAGGAGAAGGGGCTTGATGAAAGTGATTGAAAAATTTTGAAGCGGGCATTGACAACGGTAATTGAATATGTATAATATTGAAAGAAAATAGAGGGGACAGCTATGCTGTCCCCTTTATCTTGAAGTAAGGTGACTGGGAAATATGCCTTATAGAAATATACAGAGACGTATCGAAATGTAAAATAGAAAGGCGGATAAATTATGTTGGAAATCTTGTCAGACAGCGCACTGGACTGCCTGAAGCTGCTGCCGTTTTTATTCTTATCTTATCTGGCAGTAGAGTATATGGAACATAAGATGAGTGATAAAAGCAGGCAGATCATTTACCGTGCAGGAGCAGCCGGACCGATTGTCGGGGGATTGCTTGGGATAATTCCGCAGTGTGGGTTTGCCGCGGCGGCAGCCGGACTGTTTGCCGGAGGTGTCGTATCACCGGGAACACTGCTGGCAGTATTTCTGTCATCTTCAGATGAGATGCTGCCGATCATGGTATCAGAAGGCGTGTCTGTGGGTATAATGAGTAAAATAGTTCTGACAAAGGCAACGGTCGGGATTCTGGCAGGACTGTTGTTTGATCTTGTGTTAAAATATCTTGGGTACCAGCGGAAGGTTATGACACATGAATCACCAATCTGTGAACATGACCACTGCCACTGCGGAGAGGGGCAAAGCATCTGGAGGAGTGCACTCCACCATACTGTAAACATAGCAGTATTTCTGTTCCTGCTGTCTTTCGTCATTGGTTTGGTGATGGAACAGGTGGAGGCTAAGAGCCTGT
>JAUNGL010000005.1:47759-50963 GCA_030524665.1 Lachnospiraceae bacterium
CTGCTGTCTTTCGTCATTGGTTTGGTGATGGAACAGGTGGAGGCTAAGAGCCTGTCACAGCTTTTGGGAGGAATTCCGGTGCTGGAAGAGGCTGTCACGGCGATCATAGGCATGATTCCGAATTGCGCTGCGTCCGTGCTGGTGACACAGCTTTATCTCGAGGGACTGCTGAGTGCGGGAGCCCTCTTTTCAGGGCTGCTCTGCGGAGCAGGAGCGGGATTGCTGGTGCTGTACCGGGAAAACCGAAAAACGAAGGAGAATCTGATGTTTACTGGGGTGCTCTATGTGACAGGGGTAGCTGCCGGGATGATTATTAGAAATTTTGGACTGTTTTCGATGGGATGAACTGGAAATACTAATGATGTAGATGATAAAATAATGTAAGTCAAAACGAGAGGATGAGAATAACTATGGATTACATGGTAAGAGCTACGGCAGCAAATGCCCAGATCCGTGCATTTGCGGCGACCACAAGGGAGATGGCGGAAGCCGGACGGGCATTCCACAATACCAGTCCGGTTGCGACGGCGGCATTGGGCCGTCTGTTGACCGCAGGGGCGATGATGGGACCAATGATGAAGGGGGAGAAGGATATCCTGACACTTCAGATCAATGGCAATGGTCCGATTAAGGGGCTGACCGTAACAGCGGATTCCAAGGGAAATGTAAAGGGATATGTTGTAAACCCGGAGGTAATCCTTCATGCAAGGCCGGACGGCAAGCTTGATGTAGGCGGCGCACTCGGAATCGGTGTGCTCAGTGTCATCAAGGATCTGGGGATGAAGGAACCGTATGTCGGGCAATGTGAGCTGAAAACGGGTGAGATCGGGGATGATCTGACTTACTATTTTGCCACTTCTGAGCAGGTACCGTCTTCGGTGGGACTCGGAGTGCTGATGGAGAAAAATAACACCGTGAAGCAGGCGGGAGGATTTATTATTCAGTTAATGCCGTTTACTCCGGATGAGGTAGTGGACAGGCTTGAACAAAAGCTTTCTGAGGTGACGTCTGTGACCGCCATGCTGGATGCAGGAATGACGCCGGAGCAGATTCTGGAAGAGCTGCTTGGGGAGTTTGGACTGGAGATCAATGAGAAAATGCCGGTGCAGTATCACTGTGACTGCTCGAAGGAGCGGGTGGAAAAGGCTCTTGTGAGCATTGGAAAAAGGGATCTGCAGGAAATGATCAATGACGGGAAGACGATTGAGGTGAACTGTCATTTCTGCAATAAAAATTATGCATTTACGGTGGAGGAACTGAAGAAGCTTCTTCTGCGGGCATCAAGGTAATACACAGATGTTCCGGAAAATGGTTTGGGAGTGAGAGAGGAGAAAACGATATGAAGGACGGTTTTGTCAAGGCAGCAGCGCTGACCCCGCAGATACGGGTGGCGGACTGCAATTATAATGGTGCAAAGATCTGCCAGCTTCTGGATGAAGCATATGAAAACGGGGCGAAGATTCTGGTATTCCCGGAGCTTTGCATCACAGGGTATACATGCGCAGATCTGTTCTGGCAGGAGAAGCTGCTGGATGAGGCACGCCATGAGCTGCACCATATCATGTTTCATACGAATGGAAAGCAGGCGCTTGTGTTTGTCGGGCTCCCGTGGGAGAAGGACGGGAAGCTCTACAATGTAGCTGCAGTTCTGTACTGCGGAAGGCTGCTGGGACTTGTGCCGAAGCGTTATCTTCCGAATTACAATGAATTTTACGAGATGCGCCATTTCACTCCGGGCAATGAAAAAATCGAGTGGGTAGAGTTTGAGGGAAGGCCGGTACCGTTTGGCACCAACCAGCTTTTCTGTTGCCGTCAGCTGGACGGGCTTCGAGTGGCGGCAGAGCTTTGTGAGGATCTCTGGGCGCCGAATCCGCCGAGTACCGCTCATGCGCTGGCAGGAGCAACCGTGATTGTCAACCTGTCCGCAAGTGATGAAGTGACAGGCAAGAATCTGTACCGAGAGTCCCTGATTTCAGGTCAGTCCGCGCGGCTTCTGTGTGGGTATATTTACGCAAGTGCCGGGGAAGGAGAATCTACACAGGATCTCGTGTTCGGCGGACATAACCTGCTGGCGGAGAACGGGCATATTCTTGCCCAGTCTGCGCGGTTTGCCTGCGGAGCGACCTATGCAGAATTTGATATCAGCCGTCTGCGTGCAGAACGGCGCCGGATGACAACGTTCGAGGCGCAGGGGATGGAAAATTATGAGAAGATACGGTTTGATCTTGAGCAGGAGGAGACTGTGCTGACACGCAGCTTTGATCCGGCTCCTTTCGTGCCGTCCTCCAAAACAGACCGTGAGAAGCGCTGCGAGGAAATCCTGATGATCCAGGCGCTTGGCCTGAAAAAACGGATCGAGCACACAGGCTCCAAATGTGCCGTTGTAGGGATTTCGGGCGGACTGGATTCTACACTTGCCCTGCTGGTCATGACGAAAGCGTATGATATGCTGGGACTCCCGCGCGGCCAGATGATCGCAGTGACAATGCCGGGCTTCGGAACGACAGACCGCACCTACCACAATGCATGTGAGCTGACGAAGCGCCTTGGGGCACAGCTTCTGGAAGTAGATATCCGTGAGGCGGTGAACCAGCATTTCCGGGATATCGGTCACGACAGCTCTGTGCATGATGTGACGTACGAGAACTGTCAGGCACGTGAGCGGACTCAGGTATTGATGGATATCGCAAACAAAAATGGCGGTATGGTGATCGGAACGGGTGATATGTCAGAGCTGGCGCTTGGATGGGCGACGTACAACGGAGATCACATGTCCATGTACGGGGTGAATTGTTCCGTGCCGAAGACGCTGGTGCGTCATTTGGTGCGCTATTATGCTGATACCTGCGGAGATGATGCAATCAGCAAAATCCTGTATGATGTGCTGGATACTCCGGTCAGCCCCGAGCTTCTGCCGCCGGAAAACGGCCAGATTTCCCAGAAAACCGAAGACCTCGTGGGACCGTATGAGCTGCACGACTTTTTCCTGTATTATCTGCTTCGTTTCGGCTATCCCCCTCGCAAGATTTACCGCGTGGCGAAGCTGGCGTTCGCAGGCGCATATGACAACGAGACCATCCTGAAATGGCTGAAGAAATTCTACTGGAGATTTTTCTCACAGCAATTCAAACGCTCCTGTATCCCGGACGGCCCCAAGGTTGGTTCCGTGGCCCTTTCTCCGCGCGGAGACTTGCGTATGCCGAG
>JAUNGL010000005.1:51063-52636 GCA_030524665.1 Lachnospiraceae bacterium
AATACGTTGACGAGACGAGTAAAATGTGGAAGCATCCAGAGAGAGGGCGTATGCTGGAAGTCCCTTATGCGGAATCATTTGAAGACTACCTCTGAGTGGCCCCAATCCGGCCCGGTGACTCCGTTACAGTCGAATGAAGTTGGTTTTGCGGAAGCACAGAGATGGCATACGGTGTGTGCCTGCGATATGGCATTTGCTTCGCAAAGCAAGCAGGGTGGAACCGCGATGAAGAATCGTCCCTGGCAGTAGAAATGCTGCCGGGGATTTTTTTCTTGTAGAAAATTCCTCCGGATTTCCTATGAGAAAAAATGCTCTGCAAGGATGCGCACGAAAATACAGAAGAAATACGTCAGTTATGCGACGCATAGTGGTGCGGAATCTCGCAAAGCGAGAGTCTTTTTTATGAGGGGCTGCGATTCCTGAACCTGTTGTCTGTGAATAGTAAGGTTAAGTGATCAGAAGATATATTTACATGACGCGGGCCGAGGGTAATGAAATCCGGTAGGAGGCAGAACGGATTTTAAAATCCGGCAGAAATAAAAGGAAAATTAAAAGGAGAAATTAAAAAGGAGGAAATAGATATGAAGGAAAAAGTAAAAGAGTTTTTTCTCGGAGACTGGACACTGACAGAAAAGATTTTGCTGGTAGCAGATGTACTGCTGTTCGGAGTTTTGCTTGGATGGCTGACGTCACCATTCAAGAGTGGATGGGAATTTTGCAGTAATAACTCATGGGATATTAATACGAAACCTGAAGAAGAGGAAGAGGAGGAATAAAAGATGATTATCACATTAAAAGACGGCTCGACCAAAGAGTATGCGCAGCCGATGTCTATTATTGAGATTGCGGCCGATATCAGCGAGGGTCTGGCGCGTGTGGCGACTGCCGGTGAAGTAAACGGTGAGGTAGAAGATCTGCGTACAGTGCTTTCAGAGGACTGTGAGCTGAGTATTCTGACCTTTGATTCACCGGAAGGTGCAGGTGCATTCCACCATACAACTTCTCATATTATGGCACAGGCCATCAAGCGTCTGTATCCGGATGTGAAACTGGCCATTGGACCGTCGATCGCAGACGGATTCTATTACGATGTGGACAGCGAGACTCCGCTGACGACAGAGGATCTGGAAAAAATTGAGGCTGAGATGAAGAAAATTGTGAAGGAAGCGCTTCCAATCACGAGATTTACGAAGCCGAGAGATGAGGCGATTGCATATTTTAAGGAAAAGGACGAACCATATAAAGTACAGTTGATCGAAGATCTGCCGGAGGATGCAGAAATCAGCTTCTACCAGCAGGGTGAGTTCGTAGATCTCTGTGCTGGTCCGCATCTGATGACCACCAAGCCGGTGAAGGCATTCAAGCTGACGAGCCTTGCGGGTGCTTACTGGAGAGGCAGCGAGAAAAATAAGATGCTGACCAGAATTTACGGTACTTCTTATACTAAGAAGGCAGATCTGGAAGCATATCTGACCCGTCTCGAGGAGGCAAAGAAACGTGACCACAGAAAGCTTGGCAAGCAGCTCGGGCTGTTCATGATGCGCGATGAGGGACCGGGATTCCCGTTCTTCCT
>JAUNGL010000129.1 GCA_030524665.1 Lachnospiraceae bacterium
CTGATTGAAGCGAAGTATGAAGAAATGTATCAGGTTTGTGAAAAAGGCCACTCGCTGTTGTAATTACCATAACCTGATTTTATGTGTAAAAAATGCTGTCCGTAAATATGGATAGCATTTTTTTCGTAAAAATAGAATTAATATAACTCAAACAAAACTCAAACTTTACCCAAACAATTGATTGATATATTACAGGAACAAACAATCAAACAAAAGGAGAATCAGAACATGGCGAAATCAAAACTGGTAAAAGCAAATGAAAAAATTGCGGAGGAAGTTGTCAGTGGATACAAAAAAATCGAAAAAGGAGTCGTAGGCGGGTACAAAAAAATAGAAGAAGGTGCAGTCGGCGGCTTCAATAAAATAGCAGATAAATTTGTGGACAACTTCCTGACAAAGGAAGGGGAATCTGTAGAAGATGCCAAAGCCAGACTGGCAGCGGAGCAAAAGGCGAGAGAAGAAGCCGGTGCCGCTAAGAGAGAGCAGCACTCCCAAAATCAGAATACAATAGCAGAAGCGAATATGCAGAAAACAAAGCAGGCTGTTTCAGATGCAAGAAGAAAGGCAGGACTTGAATCATGAAAAAGAGTACATTTGTATCTATGATCTTAGGAACAATCGGGGGAATCTTATTTGCGCTGGGAATGTGTATGACATTGATCACAGAATGGAATGCATTTAAACCGGGTGTGATCATGGGTGTGACTGGCGTCATTGTGCTGCTGATTATGGTCATTGTATGGAGAAAAATGGAACATAAGGCTCCGATTCAGGTGTCTGGTAAAACCATAGGAGCATCTTTGATGGGCATTGCAGGTGCATTGTTATTAGGCGTTGGAATGTGCCTCACAATGGTATGGAATCACATGATTGTCGGGATTGTCGTCGGAATTGTTGGGATTGTCGCTCTTCTTTGCCTGATTCCTTTTGTTAAAGGTTTGAAATAGGGATAAACTGGCAGGCAAATATGTTGTCCTCATTTTGCCCTGAAATTACTCGAAAGGCAGGGATTGATTGCATGAATGGTTGTGCAAAAGGTCAAAGAGTTGGTAAAATAAGTCTATTGTAAGGGACGCTGCAAGATTATGTCCTTTTTTGGAGGCAGCAGGTTTGGCGTGTGAGAGATCGTGCCTGACTTTGCTGTCCTTTTTTTCTGTGAAAGGATGTTTACAGCGGCTACACCCTGTTTCTGATGGCGGTCACCTCGGCGGTGATGCTGCCCCCGGCGGCACGGGAATAGACCTGTGCTGTTCTCTTTTTCGGAAAAGTTGCAGGTGGCTGGAGGAAGATGCTTGAAAAGTAGGTTCAAATTGTATTCGTGTTGTAGGTGCAGGAGGTTGACAAATCTATAGAATTGAGTACAATAAACTCATGATACACCAACTCGTAAGTTGGTTATATGCAAAAAAGTGGAGGAAGTCATGTTTTATTGTCGAGAAGAAGAACTCCAAACAATGAACCGGCGTTATGGCAAGAACCGGTTTGAGTGTGTTGTTATCTATGGCAGACGGCGTGTAGGAAAAACCGCCTTAATCAACGAGTTCTGCAAAGGAAAGCCAACGATTTATTTTTCCGCCTTAAATGCGTCCGCACAGGAAAATCTGGAAGCGCTCTCGAAAGCCATTTATAGCTGCAAGAATCCAGACAGCGCCAGTTTCCCTACCTATCAAAGCTATGGGGATGCTCTGGATGAAATCACAACCATGTCGGCCCATAAACGAATGGTATTCGTGATCGACGAGTATCCCTATCTGGCAAAGGCTCAGAAATCATTTTCATCACGGCTCCAGCACATTATTGACCATCAATGGCAGAATGGGCAGCTTTACCTGATCCTGTGTGGTTCCTCTATGAGTTTCATGGAATACCAGGTGTTAGGCTATGAAAGCCCCCTTTATGGACGCCGCACGGCACAGTTCAAAATACAGGCGCTCACCTACCGGGAGATCACAGCCTTTCATCCGAAGCTGTCGGCACCGGATCAGGCCCTATTATATGGTGTAACCGGCGGTATTCCGCACTATATCAACAAACTTGATGTGGAAACAGATTTAGACGAAGCACTCCTTGAAAACCTGTTTGATACTTCCAGTTATCTGTTTGAAGAACCGGAAAATTTACTGAAGCAAGAGCTACGGGAACCAGCGATCTATAATTCCGTTATTGCGGCGATTGCAGGCGGAGCCAGTCATTCCAATGAAATTTCTACAAAAGTCGGGCTTGAATCTGGCGTATGTGCAAAATATTTGAAGGTGCTGTTGGATTTGGGAATCTTGAAGAAGGAAATGCCTGTCACTGAGAAACCCGGAAAGAAAACAGTTTACGCCATTGACGATAACTTCTTCCGTTTTTGGTACCGCTTTGTTCCGCGAAATATGTCTGTGATCAGCGCTGGACGGATGCGTCAGGTCTATGAGCAGGCAGTAAAGCGATATTACCCGGACTATATGGGGTTGGTCTTTGAAAAAATGTGCCAGGAATATATACTGCGTTATGCAACGGATCTTCCCTTCCTGCTAAGTAATGTTGGTCAATGGTGGGGAACCGATGCAAAAACCAGAAAGGAAATACAGATCGACATTGTTGGAACACCGGTAGAAGGAAATGAGTATCTGATCGGCTCCTGCAAATATCGAAACGAGAAAATTGGAATGGAAGAACTGGAACTGATTCGCAGCTATGCTTCCGTGTTTCGCAAAAATGGAATATTCCATTACTATATCTTTTCTAAGGGAGGTTTTACACCAGCACTTCTGAAGGCAGCAGACAGGGGTGAGGTAACGCTTTTAACACTGAACGATCTTTATAAATAAACCATTGCAGCACGGTGTAACAGACCGCTTCTGCACATACAATTTCCTGATTTGTATATAAACTGCATCCGGTATATGCAGAAGAGGTACATAGCCGATGGATTTTCTTCGGAGAATCAGTCGGCTATTTTTATGTCAAAACGGTGATGACACAAACAGGCAGAGAAACTGAGAATGGGGAGTTCACAGGCTTTTTACGGGGCCTTTACATCCGGTGGATTTTATTTTTTACATACCTCCGATAGAATCACAACTGTAATCGCGGTACAGTTCAGCTGATGGATGTCTTGCATTGAGATGATTCTTGCGGGCAGCGGTAAAAGGCAGTCAGAAGATCAGAACAGGCGGGCTCCATGGAAGGAACGGGAGGATTACAATACCAAATAAAGAAGTAACTGTTCGGAAATGCAGCCCTGCGAAATATTCCAAAGTGTGCGGGGGCGGAACAGTTGCGAAGGGTTTTATCGGAGGAAAAGACTATGAATATGAAAAAAGTGGCGGCTACACTGCTTGCTGCAACCACGGCGATGTCTCTGATGACAGCCGGAGTCCATGCAGAGGAAAACGGAGATGCAAATGTACCGAAATATGTGTTTTTGTTTATCGGTGATGGTATGAGCTATCCGCAGATTCAGCTGACGAATTATTTTATGAGTGCAAATGCGAATGAGGAGAATACAAAGACGGTGACCGTTGATGGAGAAGAGAAAGCGGTCCTTACCAGCGCGAACCACCTCACAATGATGAATTTCCCGATTGCAGGTTCCGCACAGACGTATGACAGTACTTCCTTTGCACCGGATTCTGCTTCCACAGCGACTTCCATCGCAACCGGAAACAAGACCTGGAGCGGAAGCATCAATGTCAGTGAGGATTTCACACAGGAGTATGAGACAATCGCAGAGAAACTGAAAGCACAGAAGGATTATAAAATCGGAATTCTTTCCAGTGTAAACCTGAACCACGCAACCCCGGCTGCTTTCTATGCGCATCAGGCATCCAGAAACAGCTACTACGAGATTGGTCAGGAACTGGTGGAGAGCGGATTTGATTATTTTGCAGGAGGCGGACTGAAGAGTGCTACCGGTGCAGACGGGGAACAGCAGGATCTGTATGAGATGGCTGCGGAAGCTGGTTATAAGGTAGTAAAGACACAGACAGAAGCAGAAGCTCTGACTCAGGAAGATGGAAAGGTCATCGTAATTGATGAGCATCTGGCAGACAGCGATGCGATGACTTATGAACTGGACCGTCAGGACGGCGAATGGGCACTTGCAGACTATGTGGAAAAAGGAATCGAGCTGCTGGATAATGAAAACGGGTTTTTCATGATGGTGGAAGGTGGAAAGATTGACTGGGCATGTCATGCAAACGATGCGGCATCCACTCTGGCAGATACGATCGCGCTGGATCAGGCTGTAGATAAAGCAGTAGAGTTCTACAATGAGCATCCGGAGGAAACTTTGATCATCGTGACAGGTGATCATGAGACTGGTGGTCTGACGATTGGTTTTGCCGGTACGGACTATGATACATTCCTTACCAATATCAATAACCAGAAGATTTCTTTTGCAAAATATGATTCTGATTACGTAGGAGCTTACAAAGAGAAGCAGACGGATTTTGACACAGTGATGCAGGATGTCACCGAACTGTTCGGCCTGCAGGCTCCGGTATCTGATGAGGAAACGGCGAACCAGAAGGATAATGCGGATTCTCATCCGGAGTCTGAAGATGACGGTTCGCTGGTAATGACTCAGTATGAATATGATCTGCTGAAGGAGGCGTATGAGACCACTATGTCCAGAACCGGAGAGGAAGCGGAATTCGGACAGGAAGAGTACATCAAGTACGGCAGCTATGAACCTCTGACAGTCACAATCACACATATCCTGAATAATAAGAGCGGTATCAATTTCGGTTCTTATGCACATACAGGACTTCCGGTAGAGGTTCTGGTACAGGGTGTTGGTCAGGAAGCGTTTGAAGGCTACTATGATAATACGGAAATCTATCAGAAGATGGCAGAGCTGACGGGAGTAGAATAAGATGAAGCAGGGTGTTTTTTTCCGGAAACAGAAATCAACGCTCCTGATACTCCTCATAGGATTTATACTGACAGGCATTCTCGCAGTCCTTCCAACGGGCTACGAGGATGCACTGATCTATCAGGGGTCAGTGCGGGCGGTTGGAAGAGTGACGGAAGTAGACAATTCTATGATTATCCCGTCTGGTCTGGTTCAGTCGGGAGAACAGTCCTGTAAAATTCTGATTGAGGACGGGCAGTTTCAGGGTCAGGAGATCACAGGCGTGAATTTTCTCAGTGGTTCTCTGGAAAAGGATAAGATTTACAAGGCAGGCGACCGGGCATTTGTGCGGATCAGCTGCAATGGAGACACGATATCCTCCTGTGTCATGTCCGATCATTACAGACTGGATAAAGAAGTATTCCTGCTTTTGATTTTTGCCGCGCTGCTGATTGTGGTAGCGGGAAAAAATGGACTGCTGGCTGTGTTTTCTTTTATTATCACAGTCCTCACGATCTGGAAGATTTTGATACCGGCTTACCTGAATGGATATTCACCGGTATGGACAGGCATCGCCATTACGGTCTTCCTTACACTCGTGATTATTTTCTTCGTATATGGATTCGACTGTAGAACTGTCACAGCGACGCTGGGGTCCCTGCTCGGTATTATCACAACCTGTATTCTGGGAATGCTTTTTACGGACTTGTTTAAGATTCATGGGGCAATCATGCCGGACTCGGAGTCTTTGCTGTACAGCGGTTATCAGGATCTGAATCTGACTTCTATTTTTATGAGCAGTATTTTTGTCGGGGCCTCCGGAGCGATGATGGATTTATCGGTGGATATCACATCAGCAGTGCATGAGGTGGTTGGGAAAAAGCCGGATATCTCCTGGAAGGAGGCGGCTGTCTCCGGGATGAATGTCGGGCGGGCCGCTATGGGAACGATGACGACTACGCTGCTGCTGGCCTATTCCGGCGGCTGTGTGACATCCCTGATGGTCTACATGGCACAGGGAACGCCGGTCGACCATATCCTGAATTATAAATATGTCGCAGCGGAAATCCTGGATACCGTGGTGGGAAGCTTCGGGCTGGTCACCGTGGCGCCGTTTACCGCACTGGTGGCAGGAATTATGCTGACCCGGAAGAGACGCACCTCTCAGGGAGCAGTTTCCTCTGTCGGCAGGAGGGAAGTGACGTATGAGTTTCAGGCTGATGAGGAGCCGGAAGATGAATTTGCCGGGGAAGAGTTTGAATGAGAAAACTTCCGGGATATAGAGAAGACTTGTTATTATTGATCGTCTGTGGTACGCGAACAGTAACGCCTTACTGTTTCGCGGGAAAAACGGGTTGTCAACCCCAGATTTCTGTGATATACTTGGAAAATCAAAACGAAAGGCGCATAGCTTTTGTATGTGCAGGGTGAGGGAATGTTCAGATAGTCTAATTTGGTAAAACAGACAGATACTTTTAGGTAGGAGGCCTGTATACGGGCTCTGTTTGCGTATGCCGAATTGGATGACTGTACATTTGCATAGCTGTCTGGAAGAGACAGTTATTTTTCCGAAGCCCCATATCGGCATAATGGATTTCTTTTTGTACATGAATCTGTCTTCGGCTGCGGAGACAGATTTTTTCATGTCATACACCGGGCAGCGGGTGACAGGAGCGTTATGATTCACGGCTCTGCAGCGCGTGAACGGCTCTAGCAGAGATAGTCTGCCTGGCAAAACAGGTCTGCGGTTTGCATGGTGTATGGCTGAATTGCAACGTTTGGAGGGAGAGTTTATTATGCTGCAAGTCAGGAATTTAACGATTACACATAAAAAAGATTTACGCAGGATTCTGGAGAACTTTCATTTTGTGCTGAATCCGGGAGACAAGGCAGTGATGATCGGGGAGGAGGGGAATGGAAAATCCACACTGCTGAAGTGGATTTATTCTCCGGAGCTCGTGGAATCCTATGTGGATGCAGAGGGAGAGCGCATCTGCACAGGAGAACGTCTGGGATACCTGCCGCAGGAGCTGCCAGCGGAGGATAAAGAGAAGAGTGTTTATGAATTTTTCTGTGCGGAACCTGCCTTCTGGGAGCAGGAGCCGAAAACACTGAGTCTTCTGGCGAAGAATCTCCAGATTTCTCCGGATTTTTATTATCGGGAACAGAGGATGGAGTCACTGTCCGGCGGGGAGAAAGTGAAAGTTCAGATGGCGCGGATACTGATCGCACAGCCGACGGTCCTGCTTCTGGATGAGCCGTCGAATGATATCGACATTGAAACGCTGGAATGGCTGGAGCGTCTGATTCTCGAATCGAAGCAGGCAGTGCTGTATATTTCACATGATGAAACACTGATCGAGCGAACGGCGAATGTTGTGATTCATCTGGAACAGCTTCGCAGAAAAACGGTGAGCCGGTATACGGTGTCACGGATGTCATATGGAGAATATATGAGTCAGCGCAGTGCCAGATTCCGGAATCAGGAGCAGGCTGCGCTGAATGAAAAGCGTCAGGAAAAGATTCGTCTGGAGAAATTCCGGCGCATCCAGCAGCAGGTGGAACATGCGCAGAATGCAATCTCCCGGCAGGATCCGCACGGAGGAAGACTGTTAAAGAAAAAGATGAAAGCAGTGAAGTCTATGGAAAAGCGATACGATCGGGAAGCTGCGGACATGGTGCAGATGCCGGAGGAAGAGGAAGCGATCTTTTTAAAATTCGGACAGGATATCAATATACCTTCAGGTAAGGTCATACTCGATTTTACGCTGCCGCAGCTTTTTTCCCAGAGAGACGGCGGAGATGATGCGGAAAGAAGAATGCTGGCGGAGAATGTAGCGCTGAAAATCCGGGGGCAGGAGAAAATCTGTATGATCGGGCGCAACGGGGCCGGGAAAACGACACTACTGAAGCTGATTGCGGAAGAGCTTTTGAAAAGGCAGGATATCCGGGCAGCCTATATGCCCCAGAATTATGAGGAATTGCTGGACTTGAATCTGAATCCGGTGGAGTATCTTGCTGAGACGGGAGACAAAGAGGAAGTGACAAGGATACGCACGTATCTCGGCTCCATGAAATATACGGCGGACGAAATGAGCCACCCGATCGCAGAACTATCCGGAGGCCAGAAAGCAAAGATCCTTCTGCTGAAAATGAGTCTTTCCGGCGCGGATGTCCTGATCCTGGATGAACCAACACGGAACTTTTCGCCGCTTTCGAATCCGGTGATCCGGGAAGTGCTGGCGGAGTATCATGGCGTGATTATCAGCATTTCTCATGACAGAAAGTATATCAGGGAGGTATGCGACGTGATTTACCGGCTGTCAGAAAGTGGACTGGAGCGAGTTTATCTCAGTGCGGCCACACGAGACTGACAGCGCAAAGCGTCAGGGAAGCAGCCATGACGAGATCCACTGTCCGGCGATGATGGATAAACAGCTTCTGCAGTGAGGCTCCCGCGAACAGCCAGACAAGGTTTGCCACCGGCCCGGTGAAGGGCAGAAACAGTCCCACGACAAACAGCGCAGGAAAGGAACGTGTATATGGCAGAACGTAAGAGGAGAGTGCTGTGAGGCAGAAAACCATAATTTTCACATTGGTGAGCTGCACCATCAGCCCGGTGCGGAAGCAGGGCAGGCTCGCATCCTTGTCAGCATCCGTGTGGGAGGAGCGCAGGATATGCCATGCCATCCACAGGATATATGCCGCACCGATCCAGGAGAGGGCGCCTACATACTGGTTCATGACAGTTCCAAGCAAAAAGGTGACAAGCACAGATGCCATAGAGACAATAAAAAATCCAGTGAACAGTCCGCGCCATTGGCGCAATGCAGGGCGTTTGCCGTAACGGAGCGCGGCGGACAGAGAGCACAGGTTTGCGGGGCCGGGAGTAATCCCGGTGATATAGCAATAGATAAGAAAAGAAGGAATCATAGCAGTTGGCATGGGAATCACCGTCTCTTTCTTTTTTTCTGCCATTATAACAGAAGAAAGCGTATTTGGAAAATAAAATAATGAAAAGTTTGATGTGTTGTTGGATACCGATTACTGTTCACGGACTGAGGGGCCAGGAAGAGCAACAGATCGGATCGTCAGAGGCACGGGGGAGTGCGGATCGCAGAAAGACGTATCATGTCTTCCGGGCAGTCAATATCTTCCAGTTCCCAGCCATATTGAACCGGAACAGACAACACCTGATCCGGGTGCTGGCGGATCAGATAACCTCCGCCTGTATCGTTCGGAAGCTGTAGAAGTTCCGGAAACCATGACGCCGGAAAAATGACAGGATTACCTGGACGGTTCTCAAAAGCACAGCGGCAGATACGGTCAGGCTGTGAGGAAAATGTGAGAGCTAAGGCCTCAAGACTCTTTTGGGTAAGCAAAGGCTGATCCCCGGTGCAGAAGCAGCATCCCGGTAGAGAAGGAGTCCGGCATAGAAGGTTTTGCAGACCGAGACGGATGGTGTCATTCTGTCCGGGCATCTGGTGAAGCAGAAAGTCAATCTGATGCTGCCGGCACAGTTCGGCGATTTCTTTGTGCCGTGTGACGACGATCCGACAGGAAAACACCGGGGATGCCGTGATCTCCAGAATATGTGAGATCAAAGGTTCGCCGTGAAACAAAGTCAGAAGCTTATTTTCACCAAAACGTCTGCCCAGGCCGGACGCCATAATCACACAACCGGGTCTGTCAGCAGGTGTCAGGCCCATATGATTCTGATTCCGGGAAGATGCTCCGGCAGATTTGACGATTGGATTTGTGGCATTCTTTTTGGTACTGTTCATATTTGGTCAGCAGCTCCTTTGATTCTGTGATAAGACGGCTTGTCGCTGCACAGGCAGACGAAATATCCGGTTTTATGTGTAGTGCTTTCTTTTGTGATGATCTGATATCATTATAGGTATTGTAACAGAAAGAGGGAGGATTTCCAAGATGAGGTTTTGTGAGATTCGTGTTTAGTTAATTACAAACGGACGCCGGAAATCCGGGGTTTGGCTGCTTG
>JAUNGL010000130.1 GCA_030524665.1 Lachnospiraceae bacterium
TTTAAGAATTTTTTAGGTTCTTATTCGCAAGCTGTTAAGATTTGTACGATATGGTATACTGGATTAGAAATATGGAAACAGGACACAAAGAGATAAATCAGGATTCAATGTGGAGGGGCGTTATGAATTATAATCCGGAGTTAATCGTTATGTTAACATACCATGACCGTACCGTGGAAAATGCCTGTCAGATTTTTGAACAATGCAAAAATGCAAAAGCAAAATTTTGGGGATTTAAGGAAGAAGGAATTCCGTTAGAGCAGATGAAAAAACTATTTGCCCGCATGAAAGAATGCGGTAAAACAACGGTGCTGGAAGTGGTTGCGTACGAGGAAAAAGAATGCATGGAGGGAGCCAGAAAGGCAGCAGAATGCGGATGTGATATCCTCATGGGTACACTTTTTTTTGATTCTGTAAATGAATTCTGCCGGGAAAATCATCTGAAATACATGCCGTTTGTGGGAACGGTGACTGACCGGCCATCCATTCTGGAGGGGACTGTTGAAGAAATGATAGAAGAAGCGCACAGTTATCTTGCCAGAGGAGTTTATGGATTTGACCTGTTGGGTTATCGATATACAGGCGATGCTGCAGCTTTGATAAAAAGGTTTGTATCAGAGGTGAGTGCGCCGGTATGTATTGCCGGAAGTGTAAATAGCTGTGAAAGACTGGATAAAATAAGAGATGCCTCTCCTTGGGCATTTACAATCGGTGGAGCATTCTTTGAAAATAA
Source organism: Lachnospiraceae bacterium (assembly GCA_030524665.1). GTDB lineage: Bacteria > Bacillota > Clostridia > Lachnospirales > Lachnospiraceae > Choladousia. Next base: position 734 of record JAUNGL010000130.1, read on the forward strand.
ATTTCATGGGACTTTTTGTGAACAGATCAATCAGGTATGTGAATATATGGAAGCTCCTTATGGCAGATGATTCATATGATACAGGGGGGGGAGTGCCATGCTTAAGATACTGTATCCTTACGAGTATGCCAAAAGTGTGTTCTCAATTGATTATGAAAAATTGTATAGGATGGGATATAAAGCGGTTCTGTTTGATATAGACAATACACTGGTGCATCATGGGGAGGATTCAACAGGGGAAGTTGATGCGTTGTTTTCTGCGATACATGATATCGGTTTGAAGACTCTTTTATTATCCAATAATACGGAGGAAAGGATTCAGCGCTTCCTCAGAAATATTGATTCTCCATACATACATGATGCCGGAAAGCCGGAAACAGCCGGTTTTCTGAGGGCGGTCGAAATGTTGGGGATCAAGAAGGAGGAAGCCGTAGTCATCGGAGATCAGATATTCACAGATATTTATGGCGCCAACAGAAGCGGGATAGACAATATACTGGTCGAATATATGCGGTATGAAGATGAGAAAAAAATAGGAATCAGAAGAAACCTGGAAAAAATCATCCTGAAGCTCTACGGCTTGAATAAGTCCTGCCAGCACAGGATCGGGGATATTTACAGGTAGGGGGCTGTGAGAAAATGGGAAATAGAAAGAGGCTTTTTTGTGAAATTCATCCTGTCTGTTATGCAATATCTGTGCAGAAAGAGATATGCAGGAGACACTTGAGAAATTTACTTAGTCATGAAAAAATTGCGAAGACGATAACAAAAGAGGTTCTGCCTAATGTTATTTCAAGCCATGATTGCAGTATGATCAAGAGGGCAGACGGCATTGACCCCAGACTGCAGGAAAACAAGGCAGTTAATATCAGATTGGCCTGCAGTAAAATCAATGGCATAATTGTTCGGCCTGGTGAAGTGTTCTCTTTTTGGAAAATGGTGGGAAAAACGTCAAAGAAAAGGGGCTATAAAGATGGCCGGATCATATATAGAAATGCGCTGGTGGCAGGGACAGGAGGAGGTCTCTGCAACTTGGCTAATACAATACATTTATTGATTTTACATAGCCCGCTGGAAGTGACGGAATTTCACAAGCACTCTGATGCACTGGCTCCCGACAAAGGAGAACGGATACCGTTCAGTTCGGGTACATCTGTCAGTTATAATTATATCGATTATCGCTTTAAAAACAATACGGATCAGAATATCCAGCTGATAGTGTGGTGTGAAGGTGAAACCTTGTATGCAGAACTGAGAAGTGAAAAAGAATTTCCATGGTGCTACCGGTTGGTGGAGGAAGACCATCATTTCAGAAAAGAAGGAAGTAAATACTACAGGGTTTCCCGGATTTATCAACTAATTACTGACCGATCGACCGGAAATATTTTAGACAAAAAACTTGTCCTGGATAACCATTCAGAGGTCATGTATGACTATACTTTGATTCCCAAAGAACAGATCAGGTTCACGAGGTAGCTGTCCCAGGAACAGTAACAATAAAGGTGGTAAAGTGAGAAGATTGGAATTGTTACCAGAATAAAATCATGATAAAATAGCTGAGATTGTACCAATACAAAGAAATGGACAGAAATCAGAAAAGGGAGAGCCAGAAACGACATGAAAAGCAGAGATGAGTTAAAACGTCAGTTGAAACAGATCGATCATAAAGGATATAAAGCATATAAGGTGCTGGAAGACTGCTATGAATTCGGTACATATCGTCTGAGCATTGACCATGTGCAGGGAGACCCGTTTGCCACACCGTCACGAGTGCGTATTTTTTACAGGAATGGAGGGAATATTCCGGCAGAATATTTTTCTACACGTGTAAGGAAGATTGCGGCGGAGGATTATCTGCTCCGGCGTCTGCACCGGAGCCTGCGTGCAGAAGCAGGAGGCGGGAGAAAAGGTTCTGGAAAAAGCGGCCTGGTTACCGCGTGCCGTGTCGGACAGGAGGTACTGGAGCGGACTGCGGTTCTGATCTCAGCGGAACAGATTGAGGTGCGCATTGAGGTGGGCTTCCCGGCATACGGAAGAACGATTGCGGCGGGGGAACTGGAAGAGATTCTGTTTGAAATGCTTCCGGTTGTGGCAAAGAAGTCATTTGCGTTTTGCCCTGAGATGGAGCGTGAGCTGAAGCGGGCAGTCTATCTGGCAGATGATCAGGAGTTTATCAGGAATGAACTGGAAAAGAGGGGACTTGTCTCCTTTGTGGCAGATGGTTCTGTGCTTCCGCGAGAAAGCGGGATATCCCAGCGTCCGATGAAGACCGCGGTTGCATTCCGGAGTCCGGATAGCCTGGCAGTTACATTGAGGCTGCCTCACCGCGGAGTTGTCCGCGGGATGGGAATCCGACGTGGCGTGACGGTGATTGTCGGAGGCGGATATCATGGGAAATCGACACTTCTGAAAGCGATTGAGAGAGGTGTCTATGACCACATCAGCGGGGATGGAAGAGAATATGTCATCACAGACAGTACTGCATTCAAACTTCGTGCGGAGGAGGGAAGATGTATCCATCAGGAGAATATTTCCATGTTTATCAACCATCTTCCGAGCAGAGCGGATACGGTGCGGTTTACGACAGAGAATGCCAGCGGAAGTACGTCACAGGCAGCCAATACGATCGAAGCTCTGGCATGCCGCAGCCGGGTACTGCTGATTGATGAGGATACATCGGCAACGAATTTTATGGTGCGTGATGAGGTGATGGCAAAGCTGGTGGCGGATGAGAAAGAACCGATTACGCCATTCATTCGGAGGGTGCGCGCCCTGTATGAAGAAATGGGGATTTCTACTGTTCTGGTGGTGGGAAGTTCGGGTGCGTATCTGTCAGTAGCAGATACGGTGGTGCAGATGGACTGCTATGAAGCAAAGGACGTCACGAAGCGGGCTATGGAGCTGGCAGAGCAGTATGGAGAAGCTGCTGAGAAGAAAGGCGGAAACAGCAGGCCGGACGGCAGTGTGCCGGAGAAGAAGGAATGGCTGAGCTACGCAGTTCGCAGGCAGCGTATTGAAAAAATGCGTGTCCACGGATGGGACACCCTGTCTCTGGATAAATCTGAAATTGATCTCCGCTATCTGGAACAGATTACGGATGAAACGCAGACTGCTGCGTTAGGATATATTTTACAGTACATACTGGAACGTCTGGCAGATGGAAAGAAGAACGCGGTGCAGCTTGCACATGAGGCGTATCTGAAACTGCAGAAGGATGGTCTGGTATCCATGACACCTCCGAATTATGGAGCCGGATGCCCGGCAGCGGTGCGTGAGCAGGAGATTCTGGCGGGGCTGGTACGTTATCGGTTATTATAATGTTACTATTCACAGCCCTGCGGTCTGCGAACAGTAATACGCTCCAGGTCCCGGGGAATCCATCAGACTGCGTCTGGCAGCCCTTTGGACAAATGATTGAGCAGAAATTGTGCCATCGGCACAATTTCGTGCGCGCATTGCTCAGGATTCAGGTGGATTTTGATCTGAATCTGAGTTTATAGTTTTATCGTTCCCAGCGACCTGATGCTCCGCATGGAAGCACAAGTCCGCTCTCGGTCACCGGGAGTCCGATTTCCTGTGAATCGACGCTGCCGCCGAACTGTTTCAGTTCGGTGGATATCATATAGGTAAGCACCGCTGGTGCCAGTCCGGTCGTGTAGGAGTTGACCAGGAAAAAGAGCGGATCATCGCTGAGTAATTTTGTACAGAGCTGGATGAACGGATGGATCGAATCTTCGATTTTCCAGATTTCGCCCTTCGGCCCGCGCCCATAGGAGGGCGGATCCATGATGATTCCGTCGTAATGGTTGCCGCGGCGGATTTCCCTCTCGACAAATTTCATGCAGTCATCCACGAGCCAACGGATCGGAGCCTGTGAGAGTCCGGAGGAGGCAGCATTTTCCTTTGCCCATGTCACCATGCCCTTTGAGGCATCGACGTGTGTGACATTTGCGCCGGCTGCTGCGGCAGCGAGCGTGGCTCCGCCAGTGTAGGCGAACAGGTTCAGAACCTTAATGGGGCGCCCGGCATTTCGGATTTTTTCGGAAAACCAGTCCCAGTTCACGGCCTGTTCAGGGAAAAGACCGGTATGCTTGAAGCTGAACGGTTTCAGGTTGAAGGTAAGGCTGCCATAGGAAATGCTCCACTGCTGCGGCAGATCGAAAAATTCCCATTCACCGCCGCCTCTGCTGCTGCGGTGGTAATGTCCGTTCGGATGCTTCCAGCCTCTATGCTGTTTTTTTGTATTCCAGATCACCTGGGGATCCGGACGCACCAGCAGGTAATCGCCCCAGCGCTCCAGCTTCTCTCCCTGTGAGGTGTCTATTACTTCATAATCTTTCCATTGATCTGCAATCCACATGGGAATTCTCCTTTCTTATGCTTCTTCCTTCCAGCGGAACCAATAAGTATAAAAGCGGCGGTAGCCGAGTGACTCATACAACGCCCTGGCATTGACATTGCCTTTGACGACCTGAAGATAGGATTTCTGGCAGCCGCGCTTGCGCCCTTCTGTCAGAATGGCACTGCAGACAGAACGCGCATATTTTTTCCTGCGGCATCCCGGTTCGACGTAAATGGCGTACAGTCCCAGATAACCGCGGTCCAGAATTCCGAGCCCGGAAGCGACCATTCGGCCATCCTGTTCGATGCTTGCCACAATGGTTTCTTTCGGAATAGACTTGTACATGGAAGGAACAATACGGCGAAGTACGGGGTTAACAGTACCGTTCAGCCGGAACAGTCCCTGAATCCATTCATCTGTGATTGTATCGCGCAGAGAGACCGTTGTATCGTGCGGGTAATCAATCCAGGAAGGAAGCCCGGAGTTACGGCCGTAGAATTCATATTCTTCGGCGATGCTGGGATATGGATGGAAATTTTCATCGTTCAAATCCAGCATCATGACCTCTGTTGTATGGCGGATCGTATAACCGCGTTTCGCAAGTGCGGCGTCGAAGGATGGATCCAGCAGAGGGTTAATCTTGAAGCTGGAAGGAGTCCTGAAATTGCGGTAAATAGACTCGCAGTACTCGATTTTTTCATTGAGCGGAATCGAAGAGGGCCCTACCTGTTCTACGCTGTTGGTACGGTATGTATAATTATGTGAAAAACGGATCAGCCATCCGTCGTAAAGTTCTATTTTGTGGGAAGGCCATGCATTCAGAGAAAGCTCTTCAATTAGTTTGATCTGCTGTTCCTGTGTCATATAAATCCTCCTGTTGCTGTTGTATTGTTACGATACACGGCCCTGCGGTCCATGAACAGTAACGTTGTAATCCCTGCTGTGTGTCAGCACCTGCAAAGGAGGCTGACAGCAAAACCCGGTAGACTATGATAGCATGTGCGTAAAATGGAAGCAAGTATTTTTTGATGAAAACAGTTGACCAATAAGGGATGCATGATTATAATGGGAAATAAATTTTAATACAGTGAAAGACTAAAATGTTAACGCGTCACTTTGATGACGAAACACGCGAAGATCCCGGAGATTGATCTCCGTGATCTTCAGGGAAAAGAATGATACCACTTGCATATTTTTTCGAGAAAGGATATGCGGGCAGTGCCGATAAGAAGATGCTGCGTGGACAAGCGGTTTTACTCTGTATTAATGAGGAGGAGAGAAAAATGAACAGTGGAACGATGATCATTCTGGCAGCATTCATTATTTATCTTGCGATGATGCTGGCGGTAGGAGCTGTGTACATGAGGCGCACCAGCAGCAGTGAAGATTATTTTCTGGGGGGCCGTCAGCTCGGAGGCTGGGTAGCAGCTCTTTCTGCACAGGCATCCGATATGAGCGGCTGGCTTTTAATGGGATTGCCCGGAACAGTTTACGCACTGGGAACGGGACAGTCATGGATTGCAATTGGATTATTTCTGGGGACAGTATTTAACTGGCTCTGTATTTCAGGGAGGCTTCGCCGGTATACAATCCGTGCGAATAATGCATTGACCTTTCCCGCATATCTTGAGAACCGTTTTCATGATAAAAAGCGTGTGCTCCTTGCTGCTTCTTCTGTAGTAGTGGTTATCTTTTTTCTGGTGTACACGGCTTCCGCGCTGGCAGCAGGAGGCAAGCTATTCAGCTCGGTATTTGGTCTGGACTATACGGTGTCGCTGACGATCGGAGCGGCGGTGATTCTGGCCTATACATTTATGGGCGGCTTCATGGCAGTCTGTGTGACAGACTTTATTCAGGGGAGCCTGATGCTTGTTGCACTCCTGGTTGTCCCGCTGATTGCATATTTTGCAGTGGGAGGCAGTGATACGCTGATGGAAAATATCGTACAGAGTGGTGTGGAAGGCGGTGCAGGTGCATATCTCAGTCTGGTCCGGAATGGAGACCGGAATTATACGGCCGTGGAGATTGTTTCCCAGCTTGCGTGGGGGCTTGGTTATTGTGGAATGCCGCATATTCTGACGAGATTTATGGCTGTGCGCGATGAAAAAGAGCTGAAGAAATCGCGGGTGATCGGAATTGTGTGGGTAGCGATTTCTCTTGGTATGGCATGTGTGATCGGTGTCATCGGACGCGGCTATCTGTATCCGGTGGTTCTGGGAACAGAAGGTACAGCATCTGCGGAGAATGTATTTATCGAACTGATCACCAAACTATTTACGGAACAGTACAGACTTCCGTTTATTGCAGGTATTTTCCTCTGCGGAATTTTGGCGGCTATTATGTCGACAGCAGACTCTCAGCTTCTGGTTACAGCGTCCTCGGTGGCACAGGATTTGTATAAAGGGATTGTGAATCCGAAGGCGGATGAGAAGAAGGTATTGACACTGAGCCGTGTGACAGTTATCGTTGTGGCAGTCCTGGCGTATGTAATTGCACTTGATCCGGACAGCAGTATCATGGGACTGGTTTCCAATGCCTGGGCAGGACTGGGTTCCGCGTTCGGTCCGACGGTTCTGATGTCTCTGTATTGGAGAAAAACGAATCTGGCAGGAGCGGCGGCCGGTATCATTTCAGGCGGTCTGACAGTCATCATTTGGGATTATCTTCCGATTATTGGCGGTCAGACTCCGGGTACAGCGACTGGGCTGTATTCACTGGCAGTAGGTTTTGCTGTCAGTCTGGTGGTGATTGTAATTGTTTCCCTGTGTACGGAGGGACCAGATTCTGAGATGCTCCGGGAATTTGATGATGTGGCATCCGGGAAAGTGTGTGGATAAAAAGATTCGGCAAAAGGCGGTTTTGTGCGTTTATGTACGTTTATGTACAGTAAAACTGCCTTGAGCATAAAAACAGTAGAAGGTCAGTTGTTGAAATGGAAAAACAGGAAAATAGAAAAGGAAAACAGCCGGAAGTGCAGAGTACGCATGAACATATTATGGCTGTGATAAGTATTCTGGCGGCCGGAGTTATGTGGGGAACTATGGGACTCTGGGTGCGCAGAGGTACAGCGGCAGGACTGGATGCGATGCAGATTCTGTCGCTTCGCATTGTGGTGACAGTAATACTGATGACTGCATTTCTTGCCATATATAATAGGAAGCTTTTGAAAATCCGATGGAAGGATCTGTGGTGTTTTTTAGGGACAGGTATCTGCAGTATTGTATTTTTCGGTTACTGCTATAACCGGACAATCGTACTTGCCTCTCTTTCCGTAGCCGCGATTCTTTTGTATACGGCGCCTGTTTTCGTAATGGTGCTTTCAAGGTTTCTGTTTGGAGAACGTTTTTCGGCACGCAAAGTGGTGGCCCTGCTGATGGCATTTGCAGGCTGTATTTGTGTGACAGGAATTTTCGGCGGTGATACGGCGGTCAGCACCGCAGGAATCCTGACCGGACTCGGAAGCGGAATCGGGTATGCACTGTATTCGATCTTTGGACGATATGCGCTTGAACGGAATTACCATCCGTTTACAGTGACGTTGTACACATTTGTGTGCGCAGCGGCAGCAGTGCTGTTTTTGAACGATTGGAAGCCGTTGGGAGAATTTCTCTGTGAAACGCCGGGAAATGTGCTGTATGGAATCGGGTATGGGGTGGTGACAACCGTACTGCCGTATATTTTATACACGTTCGGCCTGAGCAAAGTAGAGGCCGGGCAGGCATCCATTATGGCAACCGTGGAGCCGGTAGTAGCAACACTGTTGGGAATATTTGTTTTTCATGAAAAGATGACTGTTATAGGAACGGCGGGAGTGCTGCTGGTACTGGGGGCATTGGTGGTGCTGAACGGGGAAACGAAAAAATAAATTGTATTGAAAAAAGAACAATCTTTTTCGGGAAAACCTCTGCATTTCCTCTTGCATTCGCGGAGGTTTTCCTGTATACTACAAAAGCTGTGACATGATAGCGAAGAAGCGTGAGGTTGCTGCGGTTTGCCGCAGGTTTTCCGTGGAGCGAATGTCAAGTTAGGAAACTGGCGACAAGTCACTGTACAAAATGCAATATGCAGCAGTCCGTTGTAAGATGGAGGAACCGTGTGTGCATGACACACGTGGGAGAGTGTACAGTCACCGCTTGTCGTACTGATTCAAAGTGCGAATAAGGAGGCGACTTTTTTTATGGCAAGTCAGGTAATGAGAATTACATTGAAGGCGTATGATCATCAGCTTATTGATGCATCCGCAAAGAAAATTATCGAAACTGTAAAGAAGAATGGATCACAGGTGAGCGGACCGGTGCCGCTTCCGACGAAGAGAGAGGTAGTTACAATCCTTCGTGCGGTACACAAGTACAAAGATTCCAGAGAGCAGTTCGAGCAGAGAACTCATAAGAGACTGATTGATATCATCACACCGACCCAGAAAACGGTTGATGCTTTGTCCAGACTGGAAATGCCGGCTGGCGTATACATTGATATCAAAATGAAACAGAAATAATTATTTCGAAGCAAATCCTATCAGGTTGATATAGAAGCAACAGTTTGTTCCACTTATATCATTCCCTGTCAACTAGGATGATTACCGAAAGGTAATCCGCTGTAGAAAAACAGGAGGGAAAAGAATGAAGAAAGCGATTTTAGCAACAAAAGTCGGAATGACTCAAATCTTCAGTGA
>JAUNGL010000131.1 GCA_030524665.1 Lachnospiraceae bacterium
GGCGTAAGCCTGGTGGATTCCTTGTGACCAATAGTCGTAGTTAGCAGTTAGCTCGCCGGAGCGTTACCCGCGTTTGCGTGGTGTGTCCCGGGCCCATGCTGGGCGTCCGTTGTAGTGTGTTAAACACGAATTTAGCTGAAATGCAGCAAATGCGGCTTGACAGGAGACTGTGTTTCATTTATAATGCGGGAAAACGTTGACGGAGACAGTAGAATTTATTCGAAATTTACAGAGAGTCGGGGATGGTGAGAGCCTGACAGAGAGTAGAAGGATTCGAACATCACTCCCAAGTTGCGGACTGAAAGCAGCGCATATTAGCTGCGATTAGGTTTTGCCGGTGATCCACCGTTAAAGGGATGGCATATGATGGTATGTTCTAACAGGTGGTTTATAAGCGAGCGCTTCAGCCCTCGTCCTGAGATAGGACGGGGGCTTTTTGACGTATGGAAACACTGTTTCCAGCAGACAGAACCTTCTGGGAGACCGCACTGTGGCGGAAAGAAAGCATGTCATCGTTTTATAATTATAAGAAAGAGGTGCATGGAATGAAGTATGAGGAGTTGTCAGGAAAGCCGAAGCTGTCGGTGATCCAGAGAGAAGTGCTGGAATTCTGGAAGAAGGAGAAGGTCTTTGAAAAGTCGGTAGAGGAGAAAAAGGGCGGAGAAGTTGTATTTTATGACGGCCCGCCGTTTCCGACCGGGAAGCCGCATCATGGAACCGTGCTGGTATCGTTTATTAAGGATATGATTGCGCGCTACTGGACGATGCGCGGGTACCGTGTTCCGCGTGTGTGGGGCTGGGACTGTCATGGACTTCCGATTGAAAACCAGGCGGAGATACTGCTGGGAATCGATGACAAGAATGAGATCGAAAAAAGTCTCGGCATTGACAAATTCAATGAAACCTGCTTTGAGATTGTTTCCAATAACAATGAGACGTGGAAAGAGTATGTGGAACAGATGGCCCGCTGGGTGGATTATGACGGTGCATACAAGACAATGAACACGGACTTTATGGAATCTGTGATGTGGGCGTTTAAGCAGTGCTATGAGAAAGGACTGATTTACCGGGATTACCGTGTGACACCATATTGTATGCACTGTGAGACTTCGCTGTCCATCTCTGACACCAGAGAATCCGATTCTACGCGCCTTAGGCAGGATCGCTGGATCATTGCAAGGTTTCAAACGGAGCAGGTGATCCATGGTAAGACCGTTTTCCTTCTGGCATGGACGACGACACCGTGGACGCTGCCGTCCAATCTCTGTCTGGCGGTCGGTGAAAAGCTGGAGTACGCATTTGTGGAAGTGGAGGATGGCATTTATGTCGCATGCAAAAATACGCTTCAGAATTTTCCGCAGGTGTTTGGCAAGAAACCCCGTATTGTCCGGGAGTGCAGCGGAGCGGAACTGCTGGGGATGACATATGAGCCGCTGTTTGATTATTTTGCAGACAAAAAAGCAGAGGGGGCTTTTCGCGTGGTTGCTGCGGATTATGTCGGTTCTGATGAGGGTGTCGGCATCGTACACACGGCGCCGGCCTTCGGAGAGGATGATTACTGGACCTGCAGAAACCATAAAATCCCGTTGGTAAATCCGGTGGATGAAAAGGGGCATTTTACAGAGGAGATCACGGATTTTTATGATCCTGAGGGCGGGAAAACTGTGATCGAGATGAATCCTTTGGTGATCCGTTTCCTGTATGATCACGGGAAGGCTGTTGCAGATGGAACCATAGAGCATAATTATCCGCATTGCTGGCGCTGCAAGCGCCCGCTGATTTACAAGGCGATGGATGCCTGGTATTTTGATATCGGCAAAATCAAAGACCGTCTGATCGAGAGAAACGAAGACATTCACTGGGTGCCGGAGACGGTGAAGCATGGACGGTTTGGCAACTGGCTTGCAAATGCAAGAGACTGGAACATTTCGCGGAACAGATACTGGAGTACGCCGATTCCGATCTGGGAATGCGAAGCATGTGGAGAGCGTGTCGTACTGGGAAGTATCGCGGAAATGGAAGAGGCAAGCGGTGTACACCTGACGAATCTGCACAGGCAGTATATGGACCGGGTGACATTCCCGTGCAAATGCTGTGGCGCAGCCATGCGTCGGGTACCTGAGGTTCTGGACTGCTGGTTTGAGAGCGGTTCCGTGCCTTTTGCACAGAAGCATTATCCGTTTGAAAACAAAGAATGGTTTGAATCTCATTTTCCGTGTGACTTTATCGTGGAGTATACGGGTCAGATCCGTTGCTGGTTTTATTATCTGCATGTGCTTGCCGTGGCGTTGTTTGACCGGAATGCATTCCAGAACTGCATCGTGCACGGAACAATTCTGGCAAAGGATGGAAAGAAGCTGTCAAAATCGTCCAAAAACTATACCGATCCCATGCAGCTGATGAAACAGTACGGAACGGATGCCTTCCGGCTTTATCTGTACCAGACGAATGCCATGCTGATCGGCGATCTGCTGTTTGATGAAACAGGGATTCAGGATGCGTATCAGCAGATCATCCTGCCATACTGGAATGCCTGCAATTTCTATATTTCCTATGCCAATATTGACGGCTTCCGACCGGAAAAACCGGAGGCTCCGGCGACAGAGAATCAGCTGGATCAGTGGATTCTGGCAAAGCTGTATGAGACAACGCAGCAGATTACCGAAAACATGGAGAAATATCAGGTAAACCGGTATGTGGAATATCTGGTATCTCTGGTGGACGGGCTGACGAACTGGTACATCCGGCGTTCCAGAAGGCGATTCTGGGGCAGCGGTATGTCGGAGGACAAACGGAATGCGTACCAGACCCTGTACTATGTGCTGGTTTCCACGACCAAACTGTTTGCACCGGTCGCGCCGATTCTCTCGGAGAAGATTTATCAGACATTGACGGGAGAGTATTCGGTTCATCTGGCAGATTGGCCGTCCGTTCCGCAGGTGTGTGAAAATCAGGAACTGATTTCCAAAGTAGCACTCGTACAGGAGATTATTTATCTGGCAAGGTCGATCCGGAATAAGAACCGTGTGAAGAACAGACAGCCGTTAAGCAGTCTGAAGATTGCGCTCTCAGATACAGGTAAAAATTCTGTCGTGGAGGAATTCAGGGATATCATTCTGGAAGAACTGAATGTAAAGAACATTGAAATCCTGAATCAGGCGGATGAGTTCGCGGAAGTAAAATATGATCCGAATTTCAGCGAGATCCGCAGCAAATATCCGGACAGGATTCCGAAAATCATCAAAGCGGTAAAAAGCGGAAGCTTTGTATTTTCCGGGGAAGAAGTACTTCTGCATCTGAACGGACGCCAGGAGAGCTTCGATTCCGGCATTATCCTGGTGTCCTACCGAGCAAGGGAGGGACAGCATGTCGCAAGCAGCCGGACCATGGTAGTATCCCTGGATCTGACACTTACGGAAGAACTGAAGGATGAAGGCTTTGCAAGAGAAATTGTGAGAAATATCCAGGATGCGAGGAAGCAGATCGGCTGCAATATTACAGATTCCATACTGCTCGATATTGAGGGCAACGTGCCGGAAAAATGGATGGAGTATATCTGCCGCGAGACACTTGGAAAAACAGGAAAGGCAGAGACTCCGGAAAGTGTGGTTGCAGTTGAGGAGGAAGGGAATCGAAAAGTGACGGTTTCTATTTGCCGGGAAATGCGGGAATGAGGGAGCATAAAGTAAATGTATGGAAATGAGGTTTCATCATTGACAATCCTTAAATCCATGTTATGATGATGAAAAAGAGAGTGGCTGAAAGGACAGCCGTAAGGGGATGCTGCAGAATGCAGAACCCACAAAAGCATACCGGGAAGGAGATTTCAGGTGCCGGATGTGTGTGGGAGAAGCAGATGTGCAGCAGCCCCTTTCATTGTGCGGAGTGATATCAGAAGCGTAAGCTGCTCTATATGGATGAATAAAAATACAGACGAATTTCATGAAATACTTGTATGAACAGGGGCTTACGGGCTACGTAAGGATGATATAAAGTCACTTCGGAATAGAGAGTATTGCGTCATGGCCGCTGCTCTGTATACGGATGCAGCATCACATAACTACATGGAGGACATATGAAAAAGGGAAAACAGAATAGCCTCACCCAGGGCCCGATTCTGAAAACATTAATCGGGCTGGCTCTGCCCATTATGGGCTCTTCATTTTTGAGTACGGTATATAATATCACAGATATGGCATGGATTGGATTGCTCGGTTCGAAAGCAGTGGCTGGTGTTGGGGTCGGCGGAATGTATGTCTGGCTGTCACAGGGACTTGTGTCTCTGGCCAGAATGGGCGGACAAGTACACGCAGCGCAGTGTATTGGAAGAGATGAGAAAAAAGAAGCGGGGAATTATGCAGCGTCGGCCATTCAGATGACGGTTGTGTTTGCACTGTTTTTTTCAGTGATCTGTCTCATATTTGCAGATCCTTTGATTGGAGTATTTCATCTGAATGACGCAGAAGCATATGCGGATGCCAGGATTTATCTGCAGATTACCTGCGGTTTGATTCTGTTTCCCTATCTGGGGCAGACTCTGACCGGGCTGTATACGGCGCAGGGGGACTCCCGGACACCATTTCTGGCGAATCTGTTCGGGCTTGCTGCCAATCTGGTGCTTGACCCAGTGCTGGTTCTCGGTGTAGGGCCGTTTCCGAGACTGGAGGTGGCCGGAGCTGCGATTGCAACGGTTGCAGCCCAGATCATCGTGTTTGGGATTATGTTTCTCGGAATTCTGCGTTCGCGCCCGGAGGAAAATATACTGCGGCAGACCGGAATATTTTCTTTGAGAGAACAGAAATATTACCGCGGCATCTGTAAAATTGGTATTCCGACAGCGCTTCAGGGTACGATTTACTGTATGATTTCGATGGTGCTGACGCGCTTTTGTGCAGTCTTCGGCTCAGCGGCAGTTGCTACCCAGCGAATGGGCGGACAGATTGAATCCATATCCTGGAATACGGCGGACGGATTCGGTGCGGCCCTGAACGCATTTGTCGGGCAAAACTACGGGGCCGGAGATATGAAGCGCGTCAGGAAGGGCTACCGCTATTCCTTCCTGACAGTAGCCGCGTGGGGAATTCTGGTTATGCTGGTCTTCCTGCTGCTGCCTGAGCCGATTTCAAAAATATTTTTCCATGAGGAGGAAGCAGTCCGTACATCCGTTGATTATCTGGTTGTGATTGCGTACAGCGAAGCCTTCATGTGTGTAGAACTTGCGACAGTCGGCGCACTGTCCGGGCTCGGAAAGACAAAGCTCTGCAGTATCATCAGTATCACACTTACAAGCGCGAGAATTCCGCTGGCACTGCTTTTGTCGGAGACGCCTCTTGGGCTGAACGGAATCTGGTGGGCGTTGACCAGCACTTCGATTGCGAAGGGAATTATGTTTTATCTGACCTTTCAGCGGCAGACGCGGGAGAGTGTATAAGGATTTTGAAAGATAAAAAACGGGGCGCTGCATCGGCTGACATCAGTCATCCGTGCGGCGCCCTGTGTGATTCAGAATTACATTTACAACAAAGGTATTTATGGTTTTAATCATCGTCCTCAGCGCTCTTCGGGAGTACAATGTTCAGTACAATCGCTACGATCGCAGCCGGAACGATACCGGAACCGCCGAAAATAAGCTGAATCGACTGCGGCAGATGAGCCAGCACACCGCTGTTGGAGCCGATCCCGTATCCAAGTCCAAGTGCGACCGACACAATCGTAATGTTTCTCGGAGTAATCGGATGTTTTGTGATCAACTGGATGCCACTGACAACGATCGAAGAGAACATCATGACAGCCGCACCGCCCAGTACGCTCTGCGGCATGATAGAAATCAGTGCCGCCAGTTTCGGGAAAAGTCCGCAGAGGATCAGAAAAACAGCGCCCGTCGCCAGTGCGAAGCGATTCACAATCTTGGTCATCGCAACCAATCCCACATTCTGGCTGAAGGAAGTATTCGGAAGTACACCGAAAATTGCCGCAAAGCTGGAACCAAGACCGTCACAGATCACACCGCCTGCAAGCTCGCTGTCCGTTGCTTCGCGTCCCATACCGCCTTCCATGACACCGGAAATATCACCGATCGTCTCCACAGCAGTCACAATAAACATAATCATAATCGGGAGAACCGCGCGCAGATCAAAAACGGGTTTCACAGGAAGCAGCTTTGGCAGTGCAAACCAGCTTGCATCTGCGACCTTCCCCCAGTTCAGCACCCATGCCTTTGTATACTCCACTCCGTCTGCATTCACAGCTGTGGTCGGAAGAACAAGTCCCATAATCCCTGCCACAATATATCCGACAATAATACCAATTAAAATAGAAGAAGCACTTGTGATTCCCTTCGTTCCATGCTTCAGGGCAACAATCACGACCAGAACGACAGTGCCGAGCAGCAGGTTTTCAATGGAACCAAAATCATTCGCCGTATTGCCGCCGCCAAAAGAGTTCACGCCAACCGCGATCAGCGAAAGACCAATAGAAAGTACGACCGAACCGGTCACAACAGCCGGGAAAAATTTGCGCAGCGGCTTCAGCAGAAAACCCAGAATTCCCTCAAAAATACCGCCGATAATCGAAGCACACATAATAGCACCGTACGCCAGAACACCGCCTCCCATCACAGAAGCAACGCTGTTGCATACACCGATAAAACCGGAGCTGGTCCCCATGATGATCGGAACCTTACCGCCGACCGGTCCGATCGCATATAACTGGACAAGTGTCACGATACCGGCAACAAGCATCGCATTCTGCAAAAGCGCTACCTGAACATCGGCAAACTCACTCCCGGCCCCCATTCCGCAGGCACCCGTAATAATCAGCAATGGAGTCAGATTACCGACAAACATTGCCAGTACATGTTGCAATCCCAGCGGGATCGCCTTTTTCAGCGGAAGCTTTCCATAGAAATCATATTCCGATCCTTTGTGTTCCTGATGATTCATTTTTCTCCTCCTCGTAAAATGATATTAGTTCAGAAATTTTCCTGCACCGCATTTCTCACACAACGGAACAATCCAGTGTAGAAGCCCGGTTTCAAAGCCCAGTACAATGGTTTCTAATATAACGCAGCCTTATTAACCTGTGAAATATCCTGTATAATGGACATCCAGAATTGCAATCGTGCGGTTAATTAAAAAACATATACTAACTTAAAAGCCCGGTATAAAGTCCCGGTATAAAAGGACGATATAAAAGTTCCCTGACAGGATCATATAAAAAGTGGAAACAGGAATTCCTGAAATAGGGATATTATATAATGGATTTTGGTTTCGATGCAATAGAAAATAGTAAGATATGTATTAAATCGTTACTTTGGTGTTACTGTTCACGGGGTAGCTGTCCCGCGAGGTGTTTCCAGGCAGAATGCACGGAAATCCCGAGTACTGCGCGCGCGAAATTGTGCCGAAGGTACAATTTCTGTGCGACGCGAAGCGCGTTACTGGTCAGACGGCTGCCATTTTGGCAGACGTGTGAACAATAACACTTGGTTACTGTTCACGGGGGAACTGCCCTGCGGGGAAGTTCCGGGCAGAATACCCGGAAATACCGAGTACTGAACATGCGAAATTATGCCGAAGGTACAATTTCTGTGCGACGCGAAGCGCGTTACTGTTCGCGGATCACGGAATCGTGAATAGTAACTTATTGCTATTATTGTTTACTAATGTCCGGTAACACCAGAAAGATTGTTGCTGTTCATATGCGTCCGCTTTATTACGTCACCGACAAAGACAAAAGGCAGTAACTCCAGGAAGATTGTTGTCGTTCATATCCCGGCGGTCCGTGGATAGTAACGAAAAATTTGCAATAAAAAATTCTTTTAAAGAAATACTCAGTAAATTACTTGCCAACTTGCGGCGCATAAATTATAATAAAGCAACATGACAGCAAATTGTATCAGTATCAATTTGAGACTGGTGCAGAACAGAGTTGATGAGACAAGAAAAGCCAGGGCAACGAAATACGCATGCCAGGCAGCAAATCAATTTACAGGAGGAACTCCCATGGAAAAAGAAATGATTATAGTTCTGGACTTTGGTGGACAGTATAATCAGCTGATTGCAAGAAGAGTCAGAGAATGCAATGTATATGCGGAAGTACATCCCTATACATTGAGTCTGGAGAAATTGAAAGAGATGAATCCAAAAGGAATCATTTTTACCGGCGGTCCCAACAGCGTATACGGTGAAGATTCCCCGCGTTGTTCTCAGGAGATATTTGAATTAGGGATTCCGATTCTGGGAATCTGCTACGGCTCTCAGCTAATGGCTTATATGCTGGGAGGCAAAGTAGAAACAGCGCCCGTCAGCGAATATGGACATACAGAGGTGACTGTGGATCCCTCAGATGTCATGTTTGAAGGCGTATCCCAGGAAACAGTCGCATGGATGAGCCATACAGATTATATTTCAAAAGCTCCTGCAGGATTCAAGGTAACAGGCCGTACTCCGGTATGTCCGGTTGCAGCCATGTCCTGCCCGGAGAAGAAATTCTATGCAACCCAGTTCCATCCTGAAGTAATGCACACAACAGAAGGAAAACAGATGCTCAGCAACTTCGTCTACAAAGTCTGCGGATGCAGCGGCGACTGGCAGATGGCATCCTTTGTAGAAACCACCATCCAGCAGCTTCGCGAAAAAATCGGAGACGGAAAAGTACTCTGTGCCCTGTCCGGCGGTGTAGATTCTTCTGTGGCAGCAGTCCTGCTTTCCAAAGCAATCGGAAAACAACTGACCTGTGTATTTGTGGATCATGGTCTGCTGCGTAAAAATGAAGGCGATGAAGTAGAAGCAGTATTCGGCCCGGATGGCCCGTATGAACTGAACTTCATCCGTGTAAACGCACAGCAGCGTTATTACGACAAGCTGAAAGGCGTAACGGAACCAGAGCAGAAGCGTAAAATCATCGGAGAAGAATTCATCCGTGTATTCGAAGAAGAAGCAAAGAAAATCGGAGCCGTAGATTATCTGGTGCAGGGAACTATCTATCCGGATGTTATCGAGTCAGGACTCGGAAAATCCGCTGTAATCAAATCCCACCACAACGTAGGAGGGCTCCCGGATGTAGTAGACTTCAAAGAAATCATCGAACCCCTGCGGTTATTATTCAAAGATGAGGTCCGCAAGGCCGGCCTGGAATTGGGAATCCCTGAGTACCTCGTATTCCGTCAGCCATTCCCGGGACCAGGATTAGGAATCCGGATCATCGGCGAAGTAACAGAAGAAAAAGTAAAGATCGTTCAGGAAGCAGATGCCATCTACCGTGAAGAAATCGCCAAAGCCGGCCTCGACAAAGGACTGGGCCAGTACTTTGCAGCATTGACAAACATGCGGTCAGTAGGTGTCATGGGTGATTTCAGAACGTATGATTATGCGATCGCGCTGAGAGCAGTAAATACCTCAGACTTCATGACCGCAGATGCGGCGCAGATTCCGTGGGAAGTGCTGGCAAAGGTGACCAACAGGATCGTGAATGAAGTGAAGGGAGTAAATAGAGTCATGTATGATTGTACCGGGAAGCCGCCGGCTACGATTGAGTTCGAATAAGTGGCAAAAGTCTGGAAACCCAGTGTTTATGCGGGTTTCCGGGCTTTTT
>JAUNGL010000132.1 GCA_030524665.1 Lachnospiraceae bacterium
AGAGCAGCCCAAATGCGGATTCCCGGCGTCCGTCCATCGTCAACTAAACACGAATCTGGCTGAACTGTTATTCCAAAAACTCCGAATTCAGTTCCTCCATTGACATTTCTTCTAACTATGCCTAAAATAAGATAAAAATTGTGATTTCAATCTTACACTATGCAGCCACATAGCTGAACTGTTACGATAAAATAACCGGAGGATTTTCAAATGGGTAAACAAAAAGAAGTAAAAACAAATGCGATGCGCATTCTGGACCGCCAAAAAATTCCTTACCAGACATATACCTATGAATGCGATGAGTTCGTGGATGCCCAGCAGACTGCAGATCTGCTCGGTTTCGCACATGAGACTATGTTCAAAACACTTGTAACGGTAAGCCCTAACAGGAATTATTTCGTCTTTGTCATCCCGATTGATGAAGAACTGGATCTGAAAAAGGCCGCAAAAGCAGCCTCGCAGAAATCCCTTGCAATGATCCATGTCAAAGAAATCAACCAGATTACGGGGTATATCCGCGGAGGCTGTACCGCCATCGGTATGAAAAAGCAATACCCTGTCTTTATTGACGCTTCCGCAGTCCTGCACGAACGCATCATTGTAAGCGGCGGCAAACTGGGGGCACAGATTGAGCTGGCACCGCAGCATCTCGCAGATGCCTGCCAGGGAAGCTTCTGTGAACTGACCCGATGACCGTATATACAGAAAGGGGCCCATCGGCCCCTTTTTTTATGGCAGTTCAAACAGATCCAGATATCTGTCCTTCTTTCCAAAGATATAATTGTACTCCAGAATATGATACTCATTGATCTTTTCATAATAAGGTGATTCTTCATCATCCAGTTCGTAAAAATCCCCATCGGCAGTCCAGTAACCCCCTGCTGCCAGTACCGGAATCTCCTCACTCAGTTCAAGCAGGTAATGCTGATATCCCGTCATCGGCAATCCAAGCCTATCTGCCAGTATACTGTAAAGATAATTCAGACTCGTTCTGTCGATCACCTCTTCTTCTATATCGAAGTTGGTCCAGAACACAAATGGTACCTTGAACTTCTCCATCAGTTCCTCCGGCGTCAGGTCATCTTCACTCTTCCCGAGCAGATATTCATACGTATTATCCCCGAGATTCGCCTGATGGTCTCCGAACATCAGAATTGCCACAGGCTCATCTTCTTCCGAGAAAAACTTTACAAGCTTTTCAAACATCTCATCGGACTTTTTAATCAGATTTACATACATTGTGGTCTTCGTACGGTTCACCGTTCCATTTTTCACTTCAATATCATCCGGCACACCATAAGAATTCGACCTCAGATAATCCCCATGATTCTGGATCGTCACATTATAGCAGAATAACGGGTTGTCACTCCGCAACGTCTGTTCTTTGTATTTCAGAATAATTTTCCTTGCAAGTTCCGCATCCGAAATATACCGACGGATATACTCCGCATTATTGAAATCATCTCTTGTTAAATAAGTGTCAAATCCGATCTGCGGATACACAATATTTCTCCGGTAATTCGTTCCGCGGTATGGATGTATTGCTAACGTATCATAACCTTCTGATTTCAACTGTGATGCAAGAGACGGCATTTCTCCCCGCACAAATAGATTAAATCCAACCGAAGTCGGCGGAAGGAAGCCCATTGTATTTCCCGTCAGAAATTCATATTCAGAATTTGGCGTATTTGCACCAAAAATCGATGTATACGCATACCCTTTGATCGTATTCTCGGTCAGTCCATGGATAAATGGCATACAGTCTTCCGAGAGATCCAGCCCTACTCCAATATCCGTATAATCTGCAAAGGATTCATTCATAATTACGATCAAATGCGGTGTTTTCTCTGATACGGGTGTCACTTCATCCTGTCCGGTACTCTGTTCTCCTGTCTGGTCAGCAGAAGCGCTGTCACCCTGCGAACCTTCCCGTCCGCCGTCCTGCTCCTCTCCCTGTTCGGCCACGCTCTGTTTCACATAAGCCTCTCCAATTTCCTGCACCCGCTCCACAGAATATCCCTCCGGCTTCTCCGCTGCCATATAAAAACAGGTACAAAGTGTAGTAAACAGCATATCAAACTGCTTATACCGAAGCTGATGCGTAAAGCCCCCGGAACGGATATCATGATCCTCCAGAAAAGAAGTCCGGCAGCAAATATGATAATAGCTTCCAGTCAATACCAGCCATACCCCCAAAACTGCCATCCGCGGAACCAGCTTCAGAGCCCGGAAACCCCTGATTTTGCAGCTGATGATACAGATGGCAAGAGTACAGAATATCTCTGAAAATACATACCATCCGATCTCAAAATCATATCCTGCAGCAACCGTCATCGCTGCACCGACGGAGAAAATATCTGCTGCTGATAATGCCTGCCCGCGAAATACTACAACATACCAGTTCGCAATCCCAAGAGCTGCTATAAGCACGGCAAGGATCATCGCAGAAATACGGATACTGCCGCATATCAATACAAAAAACGTAATGACCAGAAACAGAAACAGGAATGTAAAACCAAGTGCAATCTTATTCAATTCCCACAAGTTAATTCTGAACTTCGTTGCATTCAGATGAAGCAGCGACAAATATACTGCAAACGGCGCAGCCACAAACCAGCTCCATCCAAGCCTTCGGTTAACCTGATCCGACAGACGGTTCGGAATCAGGCACAGCGCAATCAACCCTGTACTGATCAGCAGCATTCCGCATGTGCGGTATGTGGTAGTCAGCGTCTTCTCACCATCCTCCAGATAATAATCCGTATGCGCAAAATACCAGATCAAAAACAGGAGTACCAGAACAGCCCCCGCAATACGGCCACACAGCAGGAACCTCTCCTTTTTATGATTTCTCACAGTCCCTGCCTCTTCTCCCTCTGAATACCGGCTTATTTTTTCTGCTATATCTGGTGCACTTTCTTTTTGCCTATCCGAAGCTGCAGCAGCTTCTCCTTCCTTTTGATCAGGAATCCCTTTTCCGAATTTTGAATCCTTCATTTCCTGTGCTTCAGATGCAGAAGTTTGCGTCTTTTCCTCTGTTCCTTTCTGATTTGCCTGTTTTCTCAGCTCTGATCGTATCTTTTCAGCCCGTGTCTTTTTTCTTTTCTTCATCGTCACTTATCTATTCTTCTTTCCTTATACTGCTCTCTGCCCTGTTCCTGATATCCGGCTGTCAGACTGCAGCTCCCTATTTCGTAGTTTTTAAATATTGCCTTAGCCTCGGCACACATTCCTGCTTTCCCCTCTCCGGAAAGCATCCAGATTCATCCATACCTCGTCCAGAAGACGCGTTCTCGCCTCCACAGCGGCCCATGCGATATGAGGCGTGATCAGAAGACGGTCGCTGTCATGCAGTTTCCGCAGCGGATTGTTCTTAGACATCGGTTCCTGCTCCAACACATCCAGCCCTGCTGCTGCAATCTTCTCTTTATGCAATGCTTTGTACAGCCCCTTTTCATCTACAACCGGACCTCTCGCTACATTGATAAATATCGCCGTTTTCTTCATTTTGCAGAAAGCATCATAATCCATCAGATGATACGTCCTTTCAGACAACGGTGTATGTACCGATACAATATCCGATTCCGCAAGCAAGGTATCAAAATCCACCTGCTGATAATCCTGATTTGTATTCTTCCCCGACGGCGAACAATAGATCACATGACATCCAAACACCTCAGCAATCTGCGCCACGCGTTTTCCGATTGCCCCCAGTCCGATAATTCCCCATGTTTTTCCGGCAAGCTCATTAAAGCTGCGGTCCATGTGGCAAAATGATTTACTATCCGTGTAATCCCCGGATTTTACATAATCATCATAATAACGCAGATGCTCCAGGAGATACAGCGTCATTGCAAATGTATGCTGTGCAACCACATCTGTCGAGTAACCTGCTACATTTGTAACACAAATTCCACGTTCATTTGTATATGCAAAATCAATATTATTCGTCCCGGTTGCAGTGACGCCAATATACTTCAGATATTGTGCATGTTTCAATGTCGACTCATTCATCGGAAGCTTATTAACCAATATAGCATCCGCATCTGCAATACGCTCCTCAATCAATTCATCCTGTGTCTGCCCGTAGATCACCACTTCACCCAGTTCAAAAAAACGATCAAACCTCATATCCTCTCCAAGATTATCTGCTTCCAGAAATACCAGTTTCATACCATTCTCCTTTTTCAAAGCTTCTATTAACAGCTGCCTGTTTTCCCTCCATATTCTGCTTCATTCAGGGCAACTGCCATGAGACACTTTTTCTTTTATATCAAAAAAATATGTTTAATCTGTGATGAATTCCTCCTGTTCAGTGCGGAAAAACGGAATACACACACCAATTCATTATAGTTCGTCTGCATTCCCTTTTCAATTCCTTTTCTTACATATATTTTACTTTTACGTTGCTACCTTACGTGGTGAAATCCCACAAGTGCGATTTTCTTCCGATATGATATACTATATTGACATCCGATTAAAAACCTTTTATAACTTTATAATATAAGGACAAAATGGGCTGAATAAGTGAGCAGATTGGCTCTGCCAGAAAGCTTACAGCCAGAAGAAGGGAGAAACGAATCATGAAAATCAGGAAACAGAAATTTGCATTGCTTTTATGTGCTGTAATGATACTGACCCTGGCGATTCCATTTTATGGAAAGGGTATAAAGGCAACAGCAGAGAGCAAAAAATCTGCGCTGGAAAGCAAAACAATCACCGCAGAGTATGGATATACCGCCGCCCCCGGCACTGTAATCATTAAAAACTGGAATCCAAAGGCAAAATACAGCGTTTCCATCTCCCCAAAAAATGCGGCTCGGGTGAGCTACTTTCTTGGTAATGAGGAACAGAACCAGGCACAGTTTGGCATAAAAGCCCTTGGGAAAACCAACGTAAAGGTTACCATAAAAGAAACTGTAAATAAAAAGACCAGAAAGGTCGGTACCTGCACTCTGAAATTTACCAAACCATGCCAGATTTGGCTGCCTCCTCTGGAGGATCTCGAGATGCAGAAAGGCCAAACCTATAATATCTATACCTTACTCAGCTATGCAGACAAAACAGGTATTAAATTCAGTATTCCCGACAAAAGTGTTGCAACGGTAAACAAATACGGTGTTGTTACAGCCAAAAAAGAAGGAAGTACCACGCTGGTCGTTCAACAGGGTAAAATTAAGCTTCGTATAAAAATTACAGTGACAGAGAAAACTGACAGTACCAGCAAAAGTAACAAACTGAATCAGTTGAAATCCAAAACAGAAGCTCTCTACAAGAAAAAAATCACAGCGGGTAATTATACATCCTGGTACAATGAATACTATTCCCTGGCAAAAGAATGGAATAAATACCGTGATTACAGCAGATGGATTCAGGTTAACGGCAGATACACTATTGAGGACTGCCGCCAGAAACTGTCTGATTATATGAAGACCAGAACCAAAAACTCAGCTTATGGTGCCTCACTGGATGCTGTGAAAATCACAAAGCTCACTTCCAATCAGGTTACCTTACAGCTTGCAAACCCTGTGAGCAAAGCAGATCTCGTAAATATCCTGAACGGATCAGGAAAATACAGTACGAAGGCGAAAGCGGGCTACAATATCACCGTCTCCCGCACCGACAACAAGTATTTGTATCGTTACTTCTTTTCTGCAACAGTAAAAGAAGGTCAGAAAACGATTACCGGAAAACTGATAAGCGGTATTAAGACTCCATTGAATCCAACAGGAAAGTTTTATTCTTTGAAAAAACTGGAAAAAGGAAAGACCTATACTTATTCCATCAAATCAGGTCAAAACTCTGATACAGAATTTGTATTTCAGCAAAAGACTATAAAATGCAACTAACATAAGCAGAGGTGGCTGTCCGGACAACGTACTTTTCAGAACGAAAGTGCCTGACTGGGCAGCTTTTCCATGCAGACCGGGAGACAAGAGTATCCTCTCGCATCTCCCAATAGCATCTCCATCCAGAGAGGAAGCAAATTATGCAGACAAAAGATACAAAAATAAACACAGGAGGTTTGTTCCTCCTCCTTCTGACTCTTACGGTACTTCCATTTATTGTTCATATTTATTCCTATCATCTGGATATGGAAGAATATTCCTGGTTTATTCTGGATGAAGACAGAACAGATTTCTTCAGCTATTACAAAAGCCTCTTTTTTTCAGTTCTTGTACTGTGCATGGCAGGAGACCTCCTCCGGGGTGCGGTAAACAGTCACTTTTCCGAAAAGGTGACGCCTATCTGGCTGCTGCTGATCATAAACGGCGGCTTTTACCTCCTGTCTGCCGTCTGTTCTGTCAATTTGGAAAATTCACTGTTTGGAAGCTACGGGCGGTTTGAATCCGTTTTTGTACTGCTGGGTTATGAAATACTCTGCTTCTATGCTTATCAGCACGGTTCCGGTCAGAGAGTCTTTCAGCTGCTTCTCTACGGACTGACTGCCGCGGGAATCCTCATGGGATTTTCAGGTATTCTTCAAATATCAGGTATGGATCCCCTGACCTGGGAATGGGTACAGCGGCTGATTACCCCAAATGAACTGGAAAGCAGCGTTCTCGGAAATATAACCAGTAATCTGGAGCAAAATACCGTCTATCTGACGCTGGCCAACCCAAACTATGCCAGCATTTATCTAAGCATGCTTATGCCGCTGATCTTTATCCAGTGGAAAACAGGAAGCAAAAGAATGAAGGTCATTTCCACCTGTCTGCTGGCTTTGTTATTTGTCAATCTGATTCTGACGTTTTCCAGAGTCGGCCTTCTGGCCCTTGGCAGCATCTGCATATTATCTTTGATTTTACGGAGAAAAAGCTGGAAAAAACTGATACCGGCTGTTTTGGCCTGCGCCCTTCTCTTCTTGGCGGCTGACAGTCTGTCAGGCTTTCGTTTTGCCCGAAGGCTGGAACTGACCCTGCAGTCTTTTACAAAGGAAAGCAGTCAGGGACTCTCTCATATGACAACCTCCCGTCATGGAGTTACTTTGACCTACGGTGGAAAAACCATCACAATCAGCTACGAATACGGTATGGGAGATGAAAGCATCCGTATTCTGGATGAAGAGAGTCGGGATCTGACAGACCATTATATTGCTTTTGCCGGAGTTCTGGATGTGGAAGGTCTTGAAAATCTGCTGATTTTCACTCAGGAAATAGATGATGAAGATATGCTCACCCTGACGATTGACGAAACAGTCTGGAACTTTACCAGTGATCCTGATCTGGGCTATCTTTTCTATACCGGAGACGGCAAATACGACACATTAGAAGAGATTCCCAAAGTGGATCTGAAGGGTACGGAACATATGGCTTCCGGCCGCCTCTATATCTGGTCCAGAACCCTTCCTCTGTTAAAAGATTACTGGCTTACAGGAAGCGGGGAGGATACTTTCCATCTCGTGTATCCCCAAAACGACTACGTAGGAAAGTCCATTTACGCCGGTACACCGCTGGACGTCATTGAGAAACCACACAATACGTATCTGTTGACGGCCATTCAGAACGGTATCATTCCACTGATACTGTTTTTGATATTCTACGGTGTTTACTTTGTGGAATCTGTAAGGCTTTATGGGCGGAACTATGAGTTTGAAGCTATGGATTGGATGGGCTTCGGTGTATTTTTATCCACCGTATGCTTTATGGTCGGAGGAATCTTTAACGATTCCAATATCAATATCTCACCTCTGTTTTGGTCCATGCTGGGAATCGGAATAGGATTAAACAGGAAAATTTTTCAAATTCAGCAGATCACCGCCGAATGATTGATGTTTCAGCAGTCAAATTCCTCTCGTTGGAGCCCGCCATGGCAGATAAACAAAAATGTCATGGACAGGAAAATCCTGTACCATGACATTTTCCGCTGAACCGACTGCTTAAATCTGCCTGTTCAACCATACATGATCCGCTGCTTGTGCAGCTCCGGCCTGTGACTGAATGGATGCTTAAACCACATATTACAGTCTCTTCAGCAGTTCTTCTCTTTCTTTCTCATAACCCGGCTTTCCAAGAAGTGCGAACATATTCTTCTTGTAGCTCTCTACACCCGGCTGATTGAACGGGTTCACGCCCAGTACATATCCGCTCACGCCGCATGCAAACTCGAAGAAATAGAACAGCTCTCCGAGATAGAACTCATCCTGCTTCGGGATGTTGACGATGAGGTTCGGAACATTTCCATCGGTGTGTGCAAGAATCGTTCCGTTCATCGCACTCTTATTTACGAAATCTACGTTCTTACCTGCCAGATAGTTCAATCCGTCAAGGTCTACCGGCTCCTCACCGATTACGAGCTCGCATCTGGACTCTTCTACATTCATAACTGTCTCGAAGAGAATACGGTTGCCGTCCTGGATAAACTGACCCATGGAGTGGAGATCTGTCGTCAGATCTACCGATGCAGGGAAGATACCCTTCTGGTCTTTTCCTTCACTCTCACCGTAAAGCTGCTTCCACCATTCAGATACATAATGCAGGCTCGGCTCATAATTTGCCAGTACCTCGATGCTCTTGCCTTTTCTGAGCAGGATGTTGCGGACTGCTGCATACTGAAGGGCATCATTTTCTTCAAAATCAGCTTCCAGTGCGCGCTTTCTTCCGGAAGCTGCGCCCTCCATCAGCTTGTCAATATCTGCGCCGCTGACTGCGATCGGAAGAAGACCTACTGCAGTCAGAACAGAGAAACGTCCTCCTACGTCATCCGGAACAACGAAGCTCTCGTATCCCTCTTCTGTCGCAAGATTCTTCAATGCTCCTCTTGCCTTGTCAGTCGTCGCATAAATTCTCTTTGCTGCCTCTGCCTTTCCGTACTTCTTCTCCAGCATATTCTTGAAGATACGGAATGCGATCGCCGGCTCTGTCGTCGTACCGGATTTGGAAATAATATTCACGGAAAAATCACGGTCTCCGATAACATCGATCAGATGCTGTACATACGTACTGCTGATGCTGTTGCCGACAAAATAAATCTCCGGTGTCTTGCGGATTTCCTTAGACACCATATTGTAAAAGCTGTGGCGCAGGAACTCGATTGCAGCTCTCGCTCCCAGATAGGAACCTCCGATACCAATTACCAGAAGTACCTCGCTGTCACTCTGAATCTTCTCAGCGGCCTTCTTGATCCGTGCAAACTCATCCTTGTCATAGTCTACCGGAAGGTCAATCCATCCAAGGAAATCATTGCCTGCACCTGTCTTTGATACCAGTAATTCCTTTGCGTCTGTGACAATCTTCTTCATGGATTCTATTTCGTTGTTATTTACGAAACAGGCTGCTTTCGCATAATCAAATGTTACTTTGTTCCCCATAACCACATCTCCTTATCTTCTACGTTGTGAAATACCTGTAACTATTCCTTACCAATCGCGGAACGATCAAGAATAGCTTTCTCTTTTTTCATGACTGCGGCACTCTTCTGTACCAGAAGTTTTCGTGCCCACAGTCATATCTATTCTACCAAATCCAGGCTGTTTTATCAAGCATAACAGCCCTTCATGACAAAAATTCCTTCAACACCTCCCGCAGGATCCGCTCCTGTTCTT
>JAUNGL010000133.1 GCA_030524665.1 Lachnospiraceae bacterium
AGAGCAGCCCAAATGCGGATTCCCGGCGTCCGTCCGTCGTCAACTAAACACGAATTTACGCCCCTATCCCCTCCGGAAACAGCACTGTGATTTCCGTCCCTTTCCCGACCTCGCTTGTGAGCTCCAGCTCCGCATGATGCTGTGCCACGATATGCTTTACGATTGCAAGTCCCAGCCCGGTTCCTCCTGTCAGCTTGGAACGGCTCTTATCCACACGGTAAAACCGTTCAAAGATACGCTCCTGATCCTTCTCCTGTATCCCGATTCCTGTGTCCTTCACAGATAGATAGACGCGGCTGCCGCGCATGGAAACGGTCACATCCACACGTCCTCCTGCATTGTTGTAGCGGATCGCATTGTCACAGAGGTTATAGACAAGCTCCTCCATCATTCCTTTGTCTGCCTGCACAATACACCTGAAACCGTGGCTTGCAATTGTCACGCCATGATTTTCTGCGGAAAGCTGCAGCATTTCCACACAAGAGGTTGCGATATCATACAGGTTTACCGGGGTACAGGATATCTGCGTCATGTCGGAATCCAGCTCTGACAGGCGGATAATATCATTGATCAGCGTCAGAAGCCTGTCCGAATTCCGGTGAATTTCCCTTGCAAAACGGCTTACTTCTTTTTCCCCGGCGATTCCCGTCTCAATCAGCTCTGCATATCCGGAAATCGAGGTCAGCGGCGTCTTCAGCTCATGAGAAACGTTCGCAGTGAACTCCTGACGCATTTTTGCTCCCTTCATGATATCCTTATGCTGTTCCTGAATGGTTGAAAGGAACGGTACCAGCTCCTCATACGTATCAATTTCCTCCATCTCTCCCAGATTTCCTGCCAGGCGTTCAATCGGCCGTATCAGGTTTTCCGTAAGATACCGTGCAAGTACCATGCAAAGAATAAACATCAAAACAGCGATTCCAGCCAACCCGATCATTGTACTTTTGAAAACTCTCCAGATACTGCTCGCTCCCTTACTGACACGCAGTACCTTCCCATTCTCCAGCATGACCGCATAGTAGTACATGTCCTGCTCCAGTGTATCAGAATGGCGTACAGAATATCCCTCGCCGCTATCCCTTGCACTGACAATTTCCGGCCGCTGGGCATGATTATCAAGCACTCCTTCTCCTGCCTCATTATCAAAGAGTACTTCCCCGTTCTCACCGATCACCGTAATTCTCATGTCTACTTCGTGATCTACGAATTTTCCCTGCAGATCTTCTTCCGATGTGATCAGATTTTTCACCACATAAGAATACGTTTGCATATCTTCGATTACCTGCTCTCTGTACATATGATGAAAAATGGCTACCGCTATCATCAGCGTAGCCATTAAAGTCAAAAATACAGTAAACAGCAGATATGTATTGATTTTCTTTTTCATATTCTGCTCCTTTTATTCTCCGGTCGGACGGGATGTTTTCCACTCTTCACCGTTTTTAGTTTTCTCCTGTCAGCATATATCCGACATTACGTACGGTCCGTATCATGGTTCCGGCATTTCCCAGCTTCTGACGCAGCGTCTTGATATGCATATCCAGCGTCCTGGATTCTCCCTCGAAATCGGTTCCCCATACACGGTCCAGAATCATATCTCTCGAGGATACGATTCCTGCATTTAAAAGCAGCAATTTTAACAGCTCATATTCCTTGTACGTCAATTCACAGGGACTATCTGAGACAAATACTGCACGTCTCTCATCATCCATGAAAATCGGGCCAAACCTCAGCATCCGCTCCTCATCCATCCCCCGGCTTCTCCGTATCAGCGCCTTCACTCTGGATATCAGTTCCATGACTCCAAACGGCTTCGTGATATAATCGTCAGCGCCTGTATCCAGACCCTTGACCTTATCCAGTTCCGTTGTCTTTGCAGTCACCATAATGATCGGAACCTTTCTCGTCTCACTTCTGGAACGCAGCTTTTTGACAATGGTGAGTCCGTCCTCATCCGGCAGCATGATATCCATCAAAACCAATGTCGGAGCCTTTTCGCGAATCCGGCTGTAAAAGGAAGAGGCATTTTCAAATCCCTGCACCTCATAGCCAGCATTTTTCAAAGCGAACATCTCGATCTCACGGATGTTTTCATCATCCTCCACAATATAAATCATTGCCACGCCTCATTCCTCTCCTTCTGCACCATGAAGCAAATCCGTCCCTGCTTCCATCATCCGAATGTGCCTTTATTTTAAAACAAATTCCGCATTCTGTCCACCTGTGATTCACACATCAATTATTTCCTCCCATACGCACCCTCATATCTATCTTCGGAGTTCCTTTCACCCGTTCCGGCAATTCGTATTTTCTTGAGTATTCTGCATACTGAGTACGGAAATAGCGGTCATCATCTGCTTTCAGAGATTTCAGGTATTCATGACGTCCATATTCATCATTATCCGCCTGAATCAGACATACTGCAATGTTGGAACAATGATCCGCCACACGCTTATAAATGGTGGTGAGATCTGACAGAATAAAGCCAAGTTCAATCGTACATCTGCCCTCGCGCAGTCTGTCCACATGACGCTTCTTCATCTCATCACCGATATCGTCAATCACTTCTTCCAGCGGCTCCACCTGTTTTGCTGTCTCGGCATCCTCCGACTTTATCGCTTTCATGGAAATATCCACCACTTCCCTGACTGCTTCCGAAAATACCTGCAGTTCTTTCACTGCCGCTTCGGAAAAGGCCAGATTCTTTTTGTAAATTTCAGAGGCCGCATTTGCAATCCCCACCGCATGGTCTGAAATACGTTCAATATCGCCGATGCAGTGAAGCAGGACGGACAACGTATGGCTGTCCCGCAGTGCAATCTCCTTTTTGGAAAGCTGTACCAGATACGTACCCATACGATCCTCATAGCTGTCTATCATGTTTTCTTCCTTGCGTACCTGCTCTACCTTTTCCTGATCAAAATGTTCCAGCAAAGAAATAGCTTTATCCAATGCACTGACTGTGATTTCCGCCATCTGCGCACATACCTCCCGGCAATGCTCAATCGCAAGTGCCGGTGTTTCCTGAAAACGGTCATCCAGCAGGCGAAGTCCCGGCAGCTCCGGTGCCGTCCCGCCCTCGGAAACAGTTTCCTCGTCACGCACCGTCAGACGTGCAAGCTTTACAAGAATACCATGAAATGGAAGCCAGAGCAGCGTTGCAAAAACATTAAATGCCGTATGCACGACCGCAATACCGGCTACATCAGCCGCCTGCCCCAGAAATCCAAAGTGTATCACACCGTTCAGGGAATAGAACAGGATCATAAATACTATCGTTCCGATGATATTAAAGTAAAGATGAACAAATGCGGCACGCTTTGCATTTTTCTTGGCACCGATACTCGACAGCAATGCAGTCACACAGGTACCGATATTTTGTCCCATGATAATTGGAATCGCAGATCCAAAGGATACGGCTCCTGTCACACAAAGTGCCTGCAGAATACCAACCGATGCAGACGAACTCTGAATGATCGCAGTTAACACCGCACCGGCAATCATACCAAGAATCGGATTTTCGAACATCAAAAACAGGTTCGTAAATTCAGGTACATCCGCCAGAGGCTTCACCGCACCGCTCATCGTATCCATTCCAAACATCAGGACAGCAAAGCCCACCATAATCGAACCGATATCCTTTTTCTTCTCATTTTTGGAAAACATCAGCAGCACAACACCGATTGCCGCCAGAATCGGGGAAAACGAAGTCGGTTTCAGCATCCGAATCAGGAAGCTGTCTCCCTCGATTCCGGAAAGGCTCAAAATCCAGGACGTAATTGTCGTACCAATATTGGCACCCATAATAATGCCGACGGTACGCTCCAGCGTCATAATTCCTGAATTTACAAATCCTACCACCATAACGGTTGTTGCTGAGGAGGACTGGATCACAGCCGTAACACCGGCGCCGAGCAAAACACCTTTCACTGTACTTGAAGTAAGCTTCTCCAGAATTTTCTCCAGACGGCCGCCCGAAGCACGCGAAAGCCCATCTCCCATCACGTTCATTCCATACAAAAACAGCGCAAGACCTCCAAGCATCGTAAACACACTAAAAATATCCATACACATTTCTCCCTGTCGTATTCGCGAGGCCATAAACCTTCATTCAGCCCCACAACATAAGCTGCCTGTCAGATTTTCGTTGCTGATCACAGATGAAACAGCAACTATTTACCATCTGCATCCGGTGATGTCTCACATACAGCTATTTCCATCACCGCTGTACCAGATTATACTAAAGCAAGGTAAAATCAAAACAGGCGTTATGTAAAGTCTGTGTAAAATTTCGTGTGTACGTTTTCTCATACATTCCGGAATTCAGATCCTTCTGACTCTTTAGACGGAATTTTCTCTCCTGATATCCCGGAATTTATGTGCTTTTTTACAAGATATAGTCTGCGCTTTTCTCTGAATAAAAATTCAAAATATGAAATGATATTCGTCTCCGCGAATCACTTACTTACAGCATATGCTCCGAAGCAACCGTATGTGATTAAAATGCAGTATCGGCAAACACCTCGTGCATAGCCTTTCCGCTTCTGTGTTTCCCTGTGATGGAAAATTCCACCCATTCCGCAAGGTTGGTCGCGTGATCCCCGATTCGCTCATAGTATTTTGCTACCATCAGCAAATCAAGTGCCTGTTCACTGTCAGGCTTTCCTTTTCCGATTGCTTCTGTCAGCTTCCTTCTCACCTGAAGGAACATTTCATCAATCCTGTCATCTGAGTCAATCGTTTCCTGAGCAATTGCCAGATTCTGTTCCACGTAAGCTTCCACAGATTTGTTTACCATATGCATTGTCGCTTCTGCCATCTCGTTGATGCCAATCCCCGTTACAGGAATGTCAATCCTCCCGGTCATGATGATCTCAGCAATATCAGTTGCCTGGTCCCCGATGCGTTCCATATCAGTAATCATTTTCAGCGCTGCCGACACACGTCTGAGATCTGTTGCCACAGGCTGCTGCTGAAGCAGAAGCTGCAGGCAGATGCTCTCGATCTCACGTTCCTGCCGGTCGATCTCAACTTCCATCTGATAAATTTCCCCACTCAATTCTTCCTGCTGTTTTTTTGTCAGAAGCAAACGGTAGGTATGTGCGATAATTTTCTCACAGAGCATTCCCATTTCCAGCATTTCCTTATGAAGCTGCTCCAGCTTTTTCATAAAACGGTCTCTCATATCAGCCGAACCTCCCTGTAATATACTCCTCTGTTTTCCTGTTTTTCGGTGTGGAAAACAGTGTCATCGTATCATCATATTCGATCACTTCTCCCAGCAGAAAGAATGCCGTCTTATCTGAAATGCGCGCCGCCTGCTGCATATTATGCGTTACCATGACAATCGTATATTTCTGCTTCAATTCTACTGCCAAATCCTCAATCTTGGCTGTCGAAATCGGATCCAGAGCCGAAGTCGGTTCATCCATCAGAAGTACTTCCGGTTCTACGGCGAGTGCCCTCGCGATGCAGAGTCTCTGCTGCTGCCCTCCCGACATTCCAAGTGCACTCTTCTTCAGACGATCCTTTACCTCGTCCCAGATAGCCGCATCCCTCAGTGACTTCTCCACGATATCATCCAGTTTTGATTTCGAATGGATACCATGCGTTCTCGGACCATACGCAATATTATCGTAAATACTCATTGGAAATGGATTCGGTTTCTGAAACACCATACCCACACGTTTCCGAAGCAGGTTGACATCCATTGTCCCATAGATGTCTTCTCCATCCAGCAAGATCTCTCCCGTGATTTTACACCCTTCCACCAGATCATTCATCCGGTTCAGGGATTTCAGAAGCGTCGATTTCCCGCATCCGCTGGGACCAATAAAGGCTGTAATCTGATGCTCCTGAATCTCAAGATTGATATGCTTCAGGGCATGGAAAGTCCCGTAATAAAGTTCTGTATTTTTAATGGTAATCTTGTCCCTGTTCATCTTATTTTTCTTTCCCTCTCATGTGATGTCGCTTCGTATCTCCCGCTTACCGATGCACTCAGACGTGCGATCCGCCAAATATGACTGTTCCCACATCTGCCAAAATGGCAGCCGGCTGACCATCAACCGCCAAATACCTGCCTGGCTCTTACTCCGCGGAAATAAATTTTCAGGCACATCTAACGCCTGCCATGCACCAGCTTCGCTGCTGCGTATCCCGAAAGCGCATTCAGAATCACCACCAGCACCAAAAGTACCACAGCAGTCGCATACGCCTGATTCATATGGAGTCCTTCACTGGACAACACATACATATGTACCGCCAGTGTCCGTCCTGATCCCAGCAGATCCTTCGGTACCTGTGCTACAGACCCTGCGGTATAGATCAGGGCTGCAGTTTCTCCTACGATACGCCCCGTTGCAAGCACCACCCCGGCGAGAATTCCCGGAATCGCATCCGGCAATACCACACGGAAAATCGTCCGGAGCTTTCCTGCCCCCAGCCCAAAGGATGCCTCACGGTAAGAATCCGGAACTGCCAGAAATGCCTCCTCAGCCGTACGAATGATCAGCGGCAGGATCATAATCACAATAGTCAGAGAACCTGACAGAAGGGAATATCCCCAGCCGAGTGCCGTACAGAAAAACAGAAGTCCGAACAACCCATATATAATAGAAGGAATTCCTGAGAGAGTTTCTGCCGTGATCCTGATCAGGCTAACGATCCTGCTGCCCTTTTTGGCATACTCTACCAAATAAATAGCAGCGAACACCCCGAGAGGTACTGCAATCAAAAGCGACAGTCCCGTCATCGTCAGCGTGTTGATAAACGCTGGCACAAGCGACACATTCTCCGAATTATAGGTCGGTGAAAACAGATCCGGTGTCAGATAGCGCACACCCCGAAGAATAATAAATGCAACAAGGAACACCATAACAATCATTGTCACCAATCCTGCCAGCCATACCAGGATTTCTACAACGGCAGAACCCGGATAATGCTTCCAGGAAGCCATTTTCATTCTAAGCCGCCCGGAAACGCTTTCCCTGCGGTCATTTTCCGGAAATTCCAGTCTCCTCTGCGGATTCTGCATGACTGCCTCTCCTCCCTGAATTTCTATTTTCCTGCTCTCTTGCCTGTCACTGTTCTCATTGTGTCCTGCAACACCGGAGTGGCCTCCTGTGGATAACCGTTTTTCCCTACTCATACATCGTCCTCCGTTTCAGTGCCGATACACTCAGGTTGATAATCAGAATAAAAACAAACAGTACCACACCAGTTGCGATCAAAGCCTCCCTGTGCAGGTCTGCCGCATATCCCATTTCCATAACAATATTCGCTGTCATGGTACGCAGACCATAAAGCAATCCCTGCGGCATCCAAGTCTGGTTGCCTGCTACCATGATTACTGCCATGGTTTCACCAATTGCGCGTCCAATACCAAGTACCACTCCTGCCATAACTCCGGATTTCGCCGCCGGAAACACCGTGCAGAACACACTTCTCTCATGCGTGGCTCCGAGTGCCAGCGAACCTTCATAATAGCTGTCCGGGACGCTCCGCACTGCCGATTCCGCCTGAATAGTTACCGTCGGTAAAATCATAATTCCAAGCAATAAGGACGCCGTAAGCATCGTACTTCCGTCCCTTCCCGTCATCTGGCGCATGAACGGTACAATCACAACCAGACCAAAGAAACCATACACCACAGAAGGAATGCCTGCCATGAGGTTGACCGTTGCCTTTACAAGCGGATAGATCCGTTTCGGGCAATAACGTGCCATGAAGATTGCTGTCAGAAGCGCAATCGGTACACCTATGAGAATCGCTCCCGCTGTCACATAAATACTCCCGAGAATCATCGGAAGAATTCCGAACAGATTGTTCGATGGCTTCCATTTCTGCCCCAGTAAAAACTTCGGCACGCCGATCTCCAGTATTGCCGGAATCCCGTTTCCAAACAGGAATACACAGATCAGTGCTACTGCAAACACCGAGGTACACGCTGCTGCAAGAAATATTACTTTCATCACAATTTCTGATATTTTTCCTTTGTCTTTCCTCATGCCAGTACTGCTCCTTCCAAGACAGCCAACGCCGATCTGTGACCGGATCTTACTGCAGATCCTCCCAGTTCATAACCTCGCCGACATAGATACTCTTAACCTGCTCACTGGTCAGTTCATCAATATCGCTTTCCTTATTCACGATAATTGCGATACCATCCTGTGCAATCACGGTAGAAGTAAGTCCTGCTTCTGTCTCACTGTCCTTCAGCTCACGGGATGCCATACCAATGTCACACAGCCCGTCAATCGCAGACTGCATACCAGTCGTAGAATCGCTCTGCTGCACCTCAATCGTCACCTTCGGATTTACCTCTCCATAAGCCTCTGCCAGTTTCTCCATCACCGGAGTCACGGAAGAAGAACCTGCAACGACTACTTTTCCTTCCACCTCTGCTGTCGTATATTCTGCAGTTGCTACCGGAATATATCCATTCTCTGCAACAACCGCCTGTCCATCTTCACTCATAATGTAAGCGATGAAATCTGCTGCAGCATCACTGACCTCTGCAGTCGTAGCGATATTAAACGGACGTACAATCTTGTAAGCCCCATCCTCAATTGCTTCTGCGGAAGCCTCCGCCCCGTCAATCCTGACTGCTTTAACCGTATCATTCAATGAACCAAGTGAAATATATCCGATTGCATTCACATCCTGCTCCACCGTTCCCATCATAACCGACGTACTGTTCGTAATCTTTGCACCCTCTGTCGTCTGATCAATCTTGTTTCCGTCCGCATCCTTCTCCTCTACACCAAGCAGTTCAATAAATGCCCCTCTGGTACCTGAGCCGTCCTCTCTGGAAACTACGGTAATTGGCCCCTCTGCCGCCATTGCCGTTACACCAAGACCTGCTGTCATCATTGCTGCCATAAATACTGCTACTGCCTTTTTCATAAAATTCTCCTTTTCTGCGTGCCCTGCGATTCTGTCCCGGGTAAAATAATTCTGATCCTTTTTTCTGTTCCCGGCTATTCCTACACGCTTTGCATAATCATTTGTTACATGTAGCATTCTACGGCTGGTATGTAAAATATAAAATGGGAAGTTCGTAAAATGAGTGTAAATTTGCGGTAATGGGCGCCACCCTATCTGTCTTTGATGGTCACGGCCCAGTCGGTAGACGGTTATGGAAAATTGGAGATTTTTGTAGACGATATAGACCGCTTTAAAGCATGTGGCATCATTCAGCATTTCGAACCACCTCAAGGACTGACGCAAGCAGATGTAGGGGAGGGGTTTCTGTTACGTAGATAGAAACTTCTTTTATGGAGATATCCAATCCAAGCATCGGATCGTGATCATTTCTGCCAGCGTTCTGTAAAAGTCCTGGATCCACAGGAACCACCTGCTGTACAAGCATTTCTTCAGGAAGTTTTTCAAGACAGGCTGCTCTGACAATGCGAAGCCGGTAATAATAATTCGCCTTTGTGATCCCATTACGAGTACACCACTCGGCTACACTCATATCAGTTAAACTATTATCCGTTACTTTATAACAAACTTTTTTCTAGCATTTCCGTCAAAATAAAGA
>JAUNGL010000134.1 GCA_030524665.1 Lachnospiraceae bacterium
CCCTTTATTTATAAGGTCTCTGCTAACTTAGTCTTATTTTAACACAGGCTCCCGTTCCGGGAGGTCCGCTGATCAGTAGATTATGACGGCCTGCAGCCGCAATCTCCGCAGCTCTTCTCACAATTTTCTGTCCTCTGATATCTGCAAAATCTTCATACCTCCTTGCAGCGGCTTTTTGAAACGTTTCTTCTATATTAATGGTACTTTGCGGCAGCAGTCTCCGCCCCAGCAGATGATCCACCGCTTCCTCAAGCGAACCCGCACCATAGACCTCAATCCCCTGAATCACAGCCCCCTCACGTGCATTCACCGCCGGAATCACGCATGCCCTGCATCCATTTTCCTTCGCCTCACCCACCATTCCCAGTATCCCATGTATCCCGTTCAATTCCCCATTCAGACTCAGTTCTCCTGCAAAAAAGATATCTTTCACAAACTCTGCCGGAATATATCCATACGCAGTCAATAATGCTACCGCGATCGGCAGATCAAATCCCGCCCCTGCTTTCCGTATATCAGCAGGCGACAAATTCACAGTAATCTTCTTCGGCGGAATCCGGATCTCTGAATTATGAAGAGCTGCTCTTACTCTCTCCTGCGCCTCCTTCACCTCAGACGACAGATATCCTACCATCGAGAACCCCGGAAGACCATTCGTAACATCTGCTTCCACTGAAATCAACCGGCTTTCTATTCCGCAAACCACACCTGATATGACTGATGCAAACAAAAACATCACCTTGCTTTCTTTTTTGTAAAAATGAAAATCCCCTGGCTGAACTGCCATGAATACAGATAATTTGAAATGCTTTCTGTATTTAGAATTCGTAATTTCATAACAGACGTTATGATCTGATGAATATATGGTAACACATTGCATTTACAATTTCAACAGTTTTTTTATTATTCCATTAAAAAGTAAATGGATAGATTCATGTTTTGTTGACGAACGGAATATTTCATACGATGCCCCAGAGCGGGAGGAGCCTGTAATGGACGGTAATGATCAAGATATTTGAACTGCCATCTGGTACTTAAATCATTATATTTGAGATCTGCAGCTTTTTGTCCTGCAGTCATTGAAACACAGCCCGCCATGAGCTCGGGACACCCCTAAGCAAACAATTTGGCGGGTGCTTTTAGCGGAGACGAGATCCACTGCTTACTCAGACTTAGGCGCGAAGGCTCTCCTGAGCGGCTATCTGTCAGAAGGGGTACCAGGCATAAGCCTGGTGGATTCCTTGTGACCAATAGTCGGAGTTAGCAGTTAGCTCGTCGCAGCGTTACCCGCGTTTGCGTGGGGTATCCCGAACCCATGGCGGGCGTCCGTTCGTAGTCAATCAGACACGAAGCTACTGCAATTTCACCTCACAGCACTTCTGCCCTCTCCTGTATTTTCTTTCTGAAATTCACCACCTGATGATCATACTCCGCATCCATGTAACTGGATGTGATCAGGAAATCTGCCGTCGCCTTATTGTTTGCAATCGGGATATCATACACCTGTGCGATACGAAGCAGCGCTTTTACATCCGGGTCGTGTGGCTGAGCGGTCAGCGGATCTGAAAAGAAAATCACAAAGTCTATCTGTCCTTCTACAATCTTTGCCCCTATCTGCTGGTCACCACCCAGCGGGCCGCTATTGTAGCCTTTGACCGGGAGACCTGTTTTATCTGTAATCATGCGCGCAGTAGTTCCCGTCCCGCAGAGAAAATGTTTCTTCAGAATCTCCTTATTTTTCTCACACCATCCGATCAGCTCCTGCTTCTTTCCGTCATGCGCTATCAGGGCAATATTCTTTTGCTTTCCAATTGTAAATGTAATGTATTCGTTTTGCATGGTACTTTCCTCCTTTTGATCCATGAATCCTTATCATTTTCTCCCAAAATTCCGTTGTTATGAAAGAAAACGGACAATCTCCCCCGCAGGGTATGATGTCCGCTTTCATCATCTGTTTATGAAACCTTGTTGACGAACACCCAAAACAGCCTCCCTTCTATTGGAAAACCGCTTCTGCGCTCATTGTATGGTATTCCGCCCACAGATGCAATCCTTTTTTCACTTGTAAATATAATTTTACCTAAAGACGTCTCCGATCCAGTTTCTTCGACAGCAGCATTCCCAGATACTGAAGAATCTGCACCAATACGACCAGAACCACAATCGTCATGACCATAATATCGGTCTGGTAACGATGGTAGCCGTATCGGATGGCAATATCTCCAAGTCCTCCGCCGCCGACAGCTCCCGCCATTGCAGAATATCCAAGAATCGTTCCTGTTGCAATCGTCACTCCGACCAGAAGTGAAGTCCGTGCTTCCGCAAGAAGCACCTTCCAGATAATAGTAAGATTGCTGGCCCCCATGCTCTGCGCAGCTTCAATCACACCCTTGTCTACTTCTTTCAAAGATGACTCCACCATACGTGCGATAAACGGTGCGGCTGCGATCACCAGAGGCACAATCGTCGCACTGGAACCATAGCTTTTGCCGACAATCGCTCTCGTCAAAGGAATCACCAGGATCAGAAGAATCAAAAACGGGATACTTCGAATGACATTCACAATAAAATCCAATATCTTATAAATCATCTGATTCGGACGGATTCCCTCCCGGTCTGTCACCGTGAGGACAATTCCCATCGGAAGTCCCAGCAAATAACCGAAAAGAGTGGAAACAAGGGTCATGTAGAGCGTAGCTCCTGTTCCTTCTACCAGCATAAGGATAATATCTTTATCAAACATAATTCTTCAACTCCTCCACACTCAGATTTCTCTCCTTCAGATACCGGATCATCCTGTCACCGAGTTCTCTCTGTTGCGGAAGCTGCAGAACCATCTCTCCCTTTGCCTTTCCGCCGACATTTCTGGTAGCAGCAAAAAGAATATTGACCGGGCGTTTAAATTCCAGAACCATATTTCCGATCACTGGCTCAAATGCTGACTGCTCAGAAAAGACGATCCTGACGCACCGATCTCCCTTCATCTCGGCAATCCGCTCTGTTCCTCCGAACACGAGCCGCTTCGCAGCCTCCGTCTTCGGACTCCTGAAAATCTCTTCCACCGTTCCTGTTTCAGCCAAAATCCCCTGATCGATGATTGCCACACGGTTGCAGATTTCCTGTACGACCGC
Organism: Lachnospiraceae bacterium; assembly: GCA_030524665.1. GTDB lineage: Bacteria > Bacillota > Clostridia > Lachnospirales > Lachnospiraceae > Choladousia. The sequence continues at coordinate 3,132 of JAUNGL010000134.1, forward strand.
CATCTCATGTGTAATAACGACAATCGTAATCCCGTATTCCTGGTTGATTTGTTTCAGCAGCGTCAGAATTGATTTCGTGGTCTGTGGATCCAGTGCACTCGTTGCCTCGTCACAGAGAAGCACCTGTGGATTATTGGCAAGTACTCTCGCAATCGCGACACGCTGCTTCTGTCCGCCGGAAAGCTGCACCGGATACGCCTTCGCCTTCTCCGACAGCCCTACCGTTTCCAGCAGTTCCAAAGCACGTTCCTTCGCCTCCTTTTTGGGAACCCCGGCGATTTCCATTGGAAATACAATATTATCCAGCACATTCCTCTGCATCAGCAGATTAAAATGCTGGAAAATCATACCGATATTCTGGCGTGCCGTACGCAGCTCCCTCTCGGAAAGCTCTGCCAGATTCTGTCCTGCTACCGTCACCGTCCCCTCCGTAGGACGCTCAAGGAAATTCAGGCAGCGCACCAGTGTGCTTTTTCCTGCCCCTGACAATCCAATAATTCCAAAAATATCTCCTTTTTCTATTTCAAAGCTGACATCCTTCAAAGCCTCCACACTGGAGCCCTTCTGTGAAAAAGTCTTATACAGATGTTCAACCTGAATCATCGTCTCCATAAATTAATCACCTGTCCTTAAATATACGAAACAAACCGGGAAAACTTCCCGGTCTGTTTCTATTCAGTCCGTATTTCACAACTACTGTTCAGGCGGTCACTGCACCTTCGAACATTTTTCCTTCTAAGTTATTCAAACGGAATCACAGCTCCATCATAAGTCTCTGTGATATAATCCTTGATCTCATCTGACTTCAGTACATCTACCAGAGCCTTGATTCCTTCACTTTCTTCATTGCCTTCTTTTACTGCGATTACATTCACGTAAGTCTTCGCTGCTTCTGAATCTGATGTCTCATATGCCACAGCATCTTTCGCTACAGAGAAACCTGCATCCAGAGCATAATTACCATTCAGGACTACAAAAGCCACTTCGTCCTTCACACGAGATACCTGTGCAGCTTCCAGCTCCACGATCTCAATCTCTTTTGGATTGTCCACAATCTGATTTACCGTAGCAGTCAGTCCTGCATCCTCTTCGAGGGTAATCACACCATTATCCTGAAGAAGCAGAAGTGCACGAGCCTCATTCGTCGTATCATTCGGAACTGCAATCGTATCTCCCTCTTCAAGCTCGGCGAGGTCAGACTTGGTTCCCGGATAAATACCGAACGGCTCATAATGAATCTCACCCGCAACTACCAGACTCGTTCCGTTTTCCTTATTAAAATCATCCAGATACGGTGTATGCTGGAAATAATTTGCATCCATATCACCGCTGTCTACAACGAGATTCGGCTGTACATAATCACTGAATTCTGTCACTTCCAGATTCCATCCCTGTGCTGCCAGAAGCGGCTTTGCCTGCTCCAGAATCTCTGCATGAGGTGTCGGTGATGCAGCAACTGTGATCGTTCCTTTTTCTTCTACTGTCTCTGTTTCCTCTGCATTGCTAACGAAGCCTGTCATTATGCTGGAAACTGCTGCCGTTACTGCAAGAACTGTGGATAACTTTCTGAATCTTTTCATAATTCTCTCTCCTTTTCTGTTTGGAATCCGGAAGAACATTGACACGTTCTCCTATCTGATTGCTGGGTTTATGTTACTGCACATTTACCCTTTTTGTCAATCTCTTTTTCCTGATTCCTAATACTCATATTTCATATGTATTTAATATGTTTTGTATATTACAACACTTACCCGATTTTGTCAATCCTTTTATTTCATTTTCTTTCTCGATTCTCTCTTTTTTTCTTCTTCAGGTTCTGATAGAATACTTACAGAAACCGGATAATCATTTATTTTTGAGGTGTTTTGTTTTATGAAAAAAATGAAAAGAATCTTAGCACTGGCCGGTGTGGTCTTTCTGGCCGGCATGTACCTTGTTGTCTTTATCCTCGGATTGACTGCCAATCCTGCCACACAGGATGTACTGATGGCAGCAATTGCATGTACCATCATCATCCCCTGCCTGCTCTATGGAATGATGCTTGTGGCATGTGTTCTTGACAATCGGAAACATCAGGAGGACGAAGAGAAATGAAAATTACAAACATTATTTTTGATATCGGACGCGTGCTCGTGGAATTCGATTGGAATACCTATCTGCACGGCTTCGGACTTGAAAAAGAAAAAGAAGATGCGATTGCCCGTGCCATGTTTACCGGACCATACTGGAGCGAGCTTGACCGGGGTGTCTGGTCCATCGAACAGCTTCTGGATGGTTTTGTTTCTCTCGCTCCGCAGTACCGCAAGGAAATTGAAGAGGTTTTTGCTCACTCTGAACAATGCATTTCCGGTCTCGCCTACGCAAGACCATGGCTTCAGGATCTGAAGTCCCGCGGATTCCGTGTCTATTATCTCTCAAATTATTCTGAATGGACACGCTGCCGTACTGCAGAAGCGCTGAACTTTCTTGATCTCATGAACGGCGGGCTGTTTTCTTATGAGGTTGGTTTTGTCAAGCCGGATCCGGCTATTTTTCAGGCTCTTATCGACCGCTATCCTGAAATCATCCCGGAAGAATCCGTATTTTTCGATGATACGGCTGTCAATGTGGATGCGGCCTGCCGCTTCGGACTGCACGGAATCCTGTTCCATAACCAGAAGCAGGCAGAGCATGACTTGCTGGAATTACTGAAAAGTACCTCCTTTTAACCTCCATATCTGCATTTTGAACTGCACAGCCCTGCAGATTTCCTATACAGGACCACGATTTCCGTGAATCTGCTGAAATATGCCGCTTATGTTGTCAAAATTACCAGACAAAGTAGAATTTTTCAGGGCGGCACAAAAAGTGCCGCCCTGATACTGTCCATACAAGCTCTTATCTGTAAATAATATCTTCTCTTCCCGGGCCATTGGAAACCATGGTGATCCGGAATCCGATCTGCTCCTCAATGAATTCGATATACTTTCGGCAGTTTTCCGGAAGATCCTCATACTTTTTGATACCACGGATATCTTCCTTCCAGCCCGGAAGTACCTTCAATACCGGTTTCGCTTTCTCAAGCAGAGCAGTCGTCGGGAATTCCGTCGTTACCTCTCCGTTGATCTCATATCCAACACATACCGGAATTTCATCCAGATATCCAAGTACATCCAAAACGGTAAATGCTACATCTGTCGTACCCTGCATACGGCAGCCATACTTGGAAGCTACGCAGTCAAACCAACCCATACGTCTCGGGCGTCCAGTCGTAGCACCATATTCTCCGCCGTCTCCGCCTCGTCTTCTAAGCTCGTCCGCTTCTTCACCGAAAATCTCGCTGACAAAAGCACCCGCGCCTACTGCACTTGAGTATGCTTTGCAGACTGTCACGATCTTCTTAATCTCATATGGCGGAATACCTGCTCCAATCGCGCCATAGGCAGCCAGCGTAGATGAGGAAGTAACCATCGGATAAATTCCATGATCCGGATCTTTCAGAGAACCGAGCTGTCCCTCCAGCAGGATATTCTTTCCTTCTTTGATCGCCTGATATAAATAGGACGATACATCGCATACAAATGGTTTCACCATATCACGATAGCTGCGGAGCTCTTCCAGAATCTGCTCCGGCACAAGCAGCGGCTTGTGATATAAATGCTCCAGAAGCACGTTCTTCGTCTCACAGATACGCGGTACCTTCTCTTCCAGCAGCTCGTCATCAAACAGCTCACTCACCTGAAATCCAATCTTTGCATATTTATCTGAATAAAACGGTGCAATGCCTGACTTGGTCGAACCAAAGGACCTACCCGCCAGACGTTCTTCTTCATACTGATCAAACAGGATGTGATAGGACATCACAATCTGAGCACGGTCAGAAACAAGAATCTTCGGCATCGGCACGCCGCGATCCACAATACTCTTCACTTCGTTGAACAGTACCGGGATGTTCAGTGCTACACCATTTCCTATAATACTGGTAGTATGCCCGTAAAATACACCTGACGGAAGTGTATGCAGTGCAAATTTCCCATAATTGTTTACAATGGTATGGCCTGCATTTGCACCACCCTGAAACCGCACGATAATATCCGCTTTCTCAGCAAGCATATCCGTGATCTTACCTTTACCTTCATCGCCCCAATTGGCCCCTACTACTGCCTGTACCATAGACATTTCCTCCTGAACTGAAATTCGTAACCACTACGTCTCATCTCTGGAAACGCAGCCATATCTCTCATCAAAATTCCTTGTGCCCCATACTGCCCCCGGACACCATGCTTAGTATACTACAAAAATAGCCATAAGTAAAATAAATTTTTAATATTCACAAAAACCCTTACAATTCGGCTATCTTCGTGTTCAGTTCAGAAACTGATTTCATGATTTATACGTGAATCTCTGCTTTCACTCCAAGCAGATCGCTGTTTTCATCCAGCACTGGTTTCACCACATGTTTCACAAAGGCTTCCACCTGTTCTTTGGAGCGTCCGACATAACGTGACGGTTCCATGGAATTCTGAAGTTCCTCCAGCGTCATGTGGAAGGACGGATCAGCCGCAATCAGTTCCAGAAGATTATTTTCCTTTCCTTCTTCCTTGACGTTCCGGCCTGCTTCCATGGAAAGGGTACGGATCTTCTCATGCAGTTCCTGACGGTCCCCGCCTGCTTTTACTGCATCCATCATAATATTTTCCGTTGCCATAAACGGAAGCTCGGACATCAGACGGCGCTCAATCACCTTCGGATATACCTTCAGTCCATCCGTCACATTCAGACAGAGATCCAGAATGCCATCCACTGCAAGGAATCCCTCCGCAACAGAAAGGCGCTTGTTTGCAGAATCATCCAGTGTACGTTCAAACCACTGACATGCCGATGTGATTGCCGGATTCAGTGCATCACAAATGACATATCTGGAAAGCGATGCGATACGCTCGCTTCTCATCGGATTCCTCTTGTATGCCATCGCAGAGGAACCGATCTGTGTCTTCTCAAATGGTTCTTCTACTTCCTTCAGATGCTGCAGAAGGCGGATATCATTTGACATCTTGTGCGCACTTGCTGCAATCCCTGCCAGAACATTCAGCACTCTCGTATCCGTCTTTCTGGAATACGTCTGACCGGATACGGGCACACATGCTGAAAATCCCATCTTGGCTGCAATCATCGGATCGATGCGGTCAATCTTCTCCTGATCCCCATCAAACAGCTCCAGAAAGCTGGCCTGCGTACCTGTCGTTCCCTTGGAACCGAGCAACTTCAGCGTAGAGAGCACATAATCCAGATCCTCAAGGTCCATCAGGAATTCCTGTGCCCAGAGTGTTGCACGTTTCCCTACAGTTGTCGGCTGGGCTGGCTGGAAATGCGTAAATGCAAGCGTCGGAAGATTCTTGTATTTATCCGCAAAATCAGCAAGCTGTGCAATTACATTTACCAGCTTTTTCTTCACCAGATGCAGAGCATCAGCCATGATAATGATATCCGTATTGTCCCCTACATAACAGGAGGTTGCTCCCAGATGGATAATTGGCTTCGCCTTCGGGCACTGTACGCCATATGCATAAACGTGTGACATTACATCATGGCGTACGATTTTTTCCCGTTCCTTTGCCACTTCATAATTGATATCGTCCTGATGAGCCTTCAGCTCCGCAATCTGCTCATCTGTGATATCAAGTCCAAGTTCCTGCTCTGTCTCCGCAAGTGCAATCCAGAGTTTTCTCCATGTGCGGAATTTCATATCCGGAGAAAAGATATATTGCATCTCCTTGCTTGCATACCGCTCAGAGAGCGGGCTTTGATATCTGTCTGTGCTCATAGAAATCTCCTTCCATTCTATCTCTCAACTGCTAAGATGCGTTCCACATATCCGGCTATCAGCTGTGCTCCAGCAGCCAGATATGGAATAACCACCCAAAACTTCCGCAGTTGCTATTTAAGTATCTTCAGGATATCTGCAAAAGCAGAATACAGTCAACAGTTATCTGTCATACTCTCCGCGGATATCCTCCGTAGGCGGCGCCACAGGATACTTTCCTGTGAAGCATCCCTCACAGATTGGCAGCCCGTTTACCATCTGGGACAACCGCTCCAGTTTCAGATAAGCGAGCGAATCTGCCCCTATCATCTGCCTGATTTCTTCTACTGAATGATAATATGCAATCAGCTGGTCACTGGCAGGAATATCTGTGCCGAAATAACAGGGGTACATAAAAGGCGGTGAACTCACACGCATGTGAACCTCTTTCGCTCCGGCTTCCCTGAGCATCCGCACAATCCGGTCGCTTGTGGTCCCACCCACCATGGAATCATCAATCATAATAATACGCGTGCCGTCCACGGCAACCGTCAGAACAT
>JAUNGL010000135.1 GCA_030524665.1 Lachnospiraceae bacterium
AAGTATTGATTTTTCAAGGAACGATTCCCATTTTTAATGTGGGAAGTTTGAGTTACGTAATAAATAATCAGTAACTGCACCATCACGGGCGTTCCCCTGATAACAGTCAGATAAACCTTACAGATTATATTCAGGAACTTCATATGTCCTGTTTTGTCGCAGGTGGTACGTATTACAGCGATCAGAAATCCAAGCAGCACACCGATCAGCAGAGCGAACACCGTAATAACAAGCGTATTCTTCAAACCGCTGGTCAGATAGCTCCAACGGTTGTCTTCAATAAAATTCTGATAAAACTTTTCACTGAAAGAAGCCACGTTATTCCCTTTCCTTTCTCTCTTTCTCAATCATATGCCATAGCCAAAGCCACACTTTTCCACATTTTCAGCATGACTGACTGCAGCCTTACACAGAAACAGGGGATGTTTTCTCAATCTGTCAACATCCCCTGCGACTATCACATTTTATTCTGCTGAAGTTCAGACATCACAGTCAACGTGTCTGTGGTCTGGATGGCATACGGCCGAATAATTATTTACTTTTTAATGATGATTACCTGCTTTGCTGTAGCATAAGTATCTGTAAAGTCAATATTCTTCAGCCTGTCTTCCGTAACGGTCATACCAGCTACCCCGATATCTGCCTTGCCGGACTGAACGGCAGTAATGATAGAATCAAACTCCATATCCTCAATCTGAAGTTCCATACCGAGCTTATCACAGATTGCCTGTGCCATATCCGCATCAATACCTACGATTTCTTCTCCATCGTAATACTCATACGGCTCAAATGCTGCATTCGTAGCCATCACAAGAGTACCTGCTGAACGGTCCACATCCTCCGGAGATTCATACGGTGTCTTTCCCTTTGTATCATCACCAATGTAATTGCTGATAATCGAATCCATCGTACCATCTTCCTTCAGCTCTGCAAGTGCTTCATTAATGCTCTCGGTCAGCTCAGGCTTATCCTTTGAGACACAGATCGCATACTCCTCCAGTGCAAAATCTTCTTCCAGAATCTGCAGATCATCATTCTTCTCTACAAAAGCCTTTGCCGGCTGTTCATCGATAATCACGCAGTCAATTTTCCCCTGCTTCAATGCCATAACCGCATCATTTCCCTTGCTGTAACGCTCTACCTGGCTGCCCGCCTCGTCACCCTCATACTCATCCGTTGCGTAAATATCTCCGGTCGTACCAAGCTGAACACCGATAATTTTACCCGACAGATCATCTACGCTGGCAATCGTTCCCTCTTCTGCAAATGCCGGAACTGCCGCTGTCAGAGCAATCACACCTGCAAGCGCCAGTGAAAGAAATTTCTTCATGTCCTTCATAACATTATCCTCCTCATATTCTGTATCACTATAACTGTTTATTCCCGCGAGCAACGAGCCAAGCAGCCGCACTTGTGCGGATATTTGGCGGTGCCGCGTGCCGGTGGCACACGTTTAGCACCGACCGAAGTGGAACGTAGAGGCCGCCAGAATCAAATACCCTTTTGCCTGCAGCGGGGTATTTGATTTTTTCCACAGTCATGCATATTTATACATGGTATTATAACACCGGACATCAAAAAAACAAGTGGGCATTTTGCTGTTTTTATGCTGCATAATGACCGCATACTGAACGATATTGACATTTTATGACTAATTCATCCGGATTTTCTGCGCCGCAAGCACCGCTGCGCAGAGGAGCCCCGCCGTTATCATGGAATCCTTCTGAAGATTTGACGTTCTCAGCTGAAGCCCATAGAAAAAATACAGAATTTCCAAAACTGTACAGATGAAAAAGATACCTGCCGTCTTTGCGGCAAATTTTTTCCTCTGGCCGCGTTCTGCCTCAGCAGCTTCTTTATACGTGATTCCGTTCATCCAATAGACCTTCTCTGTCACATACACCACTAGCGACAGAATATCCAGCATAATACAGCATATAATTCCGAAGATTTTTCCCATATACAAAGCCGGAATCCGATCCCCGCACAGAGAATAAACAATGCAAATCACTGCACAGAAAAAAACCCAGATTCCCAGCTCCCTGTAAGATTCTCCTGACTGCTTCGTCATCTCAACACATCCCATCCCTAAATTCTGAATCTTCTCTCTTCCAGCCCTTCTGACACTCCCCATACCAGCATAAGTGTTCCCTGTTCTACTTCCACAGCCGCCTTCTCTCCAATAAACTCATTACTGACTCCCAGGGCCCTGTCACACGTCAGTACCGCATGGTCAAGCAGATATTTCAGCCCTGTTTCACTGACTCCTTCTGCCCGTTCCCCTGCACAGAATACGGAAAGCATGCCCTGATTCTGCGCGGAAAATTCCAGCCTTTCTCCGGTGATTGCCGTGATAATATTCCCCTCACCAATCAAATACGCAGCATATCCCTTCCGTGAAAGCCCTGTCAGAAGCTGGAGGTTCGCCAGCGTATGATCCAGCCGTCCGCCCAGTCCTCCGTACAGAAGAAATCTCCCAAATCCTTCCTGCTCTCCATAAGCTGCCGCAAGTGCCATATCTGTATCGTCTTTAATCGGTGAATGCCGGATCAGGTGTCTGTGTTCCGGCACAATCTGAAGCGAATCAAAATCACCCATCAAAACATCCGGCTCGATTCCAAGCCCTTTTAAATATTCATATCCACCATCCGCGGCGATAACCAGATCCCCCTGCTCCGGCCGGATGCTCATGCCATCAAAATTCCCCGCTCCAACAATGAAACATATGTTCTCTTTCATGTTATTTATCCTCTTTCCAATCCTATGATTTCCTGTTTGGAACTTCTCCTGGGCAAAATGTTTATTTAGAATACGCTTCCTTCACTTTACCTTCGTGCAGGCAGTAGGAAGCATTCTTCACAAAACATTCTGCCATAAGAGCCGCCCATGGCACGCACACCTAGTCAAATACCCCGCAACAAGCTACGGGGTATTTGACCCTCGCGGCATTCGCCAAATATCCGTGCAAGCGCGGCTACTTGGCTCATTGCTTCGCAGGAATAAAAGGAGGCTGATGCCAGCCTCCTTCCAAATCCAAAAAGTCTCACACGACAGGACATTTCCCGCCGGCTCCGCGCTTTAATAACAGATAACCGTCGTCCCGATCGGACAATTATTATAGATATAATACAAGTCACTGATTCCAAGACGAATACATCCTCCGGAAACTGCTGCGCGGATATTGCTATCCATTCTTTTATGGAATGCGATTCCCTGCTGCTTAGCTGCATTCCACGACAGGAATACGCCTACCTCTCCATACAATGGCATCTTCATGACAATTCTTCTCTCGCCTACCGGAGTAAGCCCATATCTTCCGACTACACACGCCATAGTACGAACCTGCTTCCATCTGCCCTGAGAACCGCGGAAAACAGTCGTCGTCATGGTATACTGGTTTACCCATATCAGCCAGCCCGTACTGCTGGAAAAGCCCCGGCTGTTTACATAAAGCTCTTTCTGGTCTACCGTATAGAATTTCGTTGTACCCTCAAGATTGCCATAGCTTAATGCCATTCCTGAAATCCGGATCTCCGTTCCATTGCTCAGGAAAGCAGTCACTGTATTACTGGTTCTGTTCGCTGCTGTCAGGCTGGTTCCTTTGTTCAGTGTCACTTTCTTTCCTGTGCTTACCACAGTTGCCGTCGTTCTATATTTGGTGCTTGCCTTGAAATATCTTCCATGAATAGTTGCAATCTGTATTTTCTGTGCGGTAGCCTGAATCTGATTCGAGTAACCACCAGTCTTTGTTACCCCCCTCACAGTACGGTAGCTTCTCACTTTGATCTGGTATTTCACGCCTACCGTCAGGGTCTTTGTCGTATAAGTAGTCTTTTTCGTTCTTCCCAGCAGGACATATTCCCCGCTTTTGCCCTTGGCATAAATTTCATACCCAGTCGCATTCTTTGCTTTGTCCCACTTCAAGGTAAATGCTTTATGTGCGTATTTGGACAATTTCAGATTCTTCGGGGTAGCCGGCTTAATCACGGATGTCTTGAGGCTCACCTTCGTAGAACCTTCTGTTGCCATTACTCTTTTTCCATCTACGGTCCGATATGCATAGACCTGATATACGTATTTGTTCCCAGGCGTCAATGACTTCAAAAGTATCTTCCGTTCAGTCGTCTTTACCTTTTTTTCCGTGCCTGCAGTCTGATTCTTAATATACAGAATATATCCTTCTGCTCTTGAAGCCTTACTCCAGGACAACTGTGCCGTAGTTTCTGATTTCGCCTCTGCTTTCAATGTTGCTACCTTACCCGGCAGCTTTACTGTGGTCTCTGTCTGAGATGTTGTTGTCTTTTTAGCCGCCCCTGCTATCGTTGCAGGTGCAAGTGCAAGTGCAAGTGTCATTCCCAAAATTGTAATTGATTTTCTAACTCTCATAACATCTTCCTTTCCTGACTTTATTCCCGCGAGCAACGAGCCAAGCGGACATGCTTGCATGTCCATTTGGCGACTGCCGCGAGGGTCAATACCCCGCAGCTCTGCTGCGCTGCAAATTTGATGCCCCGTAGCTTACTGCGGGGTATTTGACTTACACATATGGAACGGCAATATCCTGACAGTACCCGCTGCCATTCCATATGTCAATATCCTTTTATTTTGTTGTGATCCGGTAAACTTTGTATCCTCCCAGTTCAAAAACAGTCTCTGCCCTGGCCTTCTCATCATAATATGTGTTAAGATATGTGACTGTCTTCTCAATATCCGTATCAATCAGATATACACTCTCATTATCAATCATATCTCTGAATGGATTCCTGATTCCAAACCGCTCAAGTGAACTCTGATAAGCAGGTGTCATCGCCGACCAGCCTCCAAGAGGGAACGTATTCTTTGCCAGACCAAATGGTACGCTGTCAAATACACCGTACGCTTTGGAATAGGAAATCGGACCTGACCGAATCAGATACAGATGATCCTGATCCTGATACATTGTTTCCACAACGGTACGCATTTCCTGCTGCTTCACCGGAGTATTCTCCGTATTGATCCGCCAGTTCACTTTCCATGCAACCTGAACCGTCACCAGCATCGTGAACCATAACGCCAGCCCCATCCGGTTCGTAAAATATTCATTTCCTGTCTTGAATGTCCACAACAATACTGTGGAAACTGCAAGCCATATACCGACATCTACCCGGTTTAACAGATATCTTCCTTCATAATACAGATAAAAATACAACATTCCCACTACAAGGAACTCGTAAAGAAAAGTAAGCAATGCTGCTCTCCGATGTTCCCCCCACAGCAGCCAGTAAACTGCAATCAGTAAAAAACAAAAGAAGCAGGGAATCGTAAAAAATTGGATCGGAAAAATCTCCAGAAAGCCTTCAATAAAAGTCCTGTCGATTTTCACCGGTTCCTTTAGCTCTGCCAGCTTTTCAAATACATTAGAAGTAAATTTTTCCGGATCAATATGGGTCCACTGATGCATCATCCGATATGTATTTTTATCGATGCCAAGTGCAAGGTAAACTTCTTCATTTTGGGAATATTCCGGAAACCCATAGTCGTACAGTTCTGTCCGTACCTCATTGTATCGGGTAAATTCCTGCCATACCTCATCCTGATAGGCATACCGCTCCACCAGTATCAAACCCAGCACCAGAATCAGCAACGTTCCAAAACTCCCTGCATAACGTAAGAATCTCCGCATCCGCTGTCCTTTTTCAAATGCCGGAAGTTCAAGCAGCAGACAGACACCAATTCCTGACATCAGTACACCCTCTGCCCAAAACTGAGTACTTCGGTACATATAGCCGGTCAATGCGATCAAAATTCCCACAATCAATGCACGCCAGCGGATCCGTTCCTGCGTCACTGCATAGAGCATTAACAGCATCCCTGCCACAGATACAATTCCTGCAGTCTTTGTATACTGAATCTTAATATAGCCCTCATAAGAGAACCATGTCATCAAAATCAGTATGATCCATATGGAAGCTTTTTGCTTCATTTTTCTAAACAGTGCATACGTTATTGCGGAAAACGCAGAAAACAATACGCAGTACTGAATCATGCTGTACCATGGGACCCATTGCTTTAGCTGGTAGAGAGCCTTCAGCAGCAATCCAAGAAAATAATGGGAGTACACCAGATGTGCATCATGAACGCCCTTCTGCCCATTTACCATACTCATAAGTCCCATATCATCATTCGTCTCAAAAGAAGGGCGAAATACATACATCATAGCTCCAAGAAGCAATGCATTCAGTAATACGGAAAACCATACTCTCTCTCTGTATTTCTCCACCCACGCAAATCTCTTACTCATCCTCGCCTCCGTGGCTGCAAATCTTTTCCATCATACCAGACCGTCTGTCGTTCTGTCAAGCGATCCGGCCTTTCTTCCAGAAATCTCCTATTCCATCAGATCATGTAATTCATTGATCATCTCTTCATCCTTCAGCCGGAACTTTACTTCCACACGTCTGGATGCATCCTTGTCAACGTTTCCATTTTCATCCAGAACCGGATGACTCATCGAATGACCGTTGACCGTCAGCTTCTCCTTCAGAACCTCCGTATCATTCCCATCCAGAAATCCTTCTTTGATCTCCAGGAGATACTGTGCCACCGCAAGTGACCTCTGCTGCGACAATACCAGATTATATTCATAGGAACCATCCGTATCCGTATATCCATCGATAATAATTTCCGCCACATTCGGCAGATATTTATCATCCAGAAGCACTTTGCAGTAAATCGGAAGAACCTTGCTCAATACCTCTCGCCCTTCCTCTGACAATTCCACATCATCATACGCAAACATGATATTCGAATCCAATACCAGAGCACCAGTCTGTGAATCGATAGTCACATTCATATCATTGCTCTTAAATTCCTGCCTGAGGGCTTCTATTACTTCTGCTTTCACACCGACAATTTTGTCGATCTGTGCCTGCTTATCCTTCAGTTCCTCTGTCTTGGCATTCAGCGCTGCCTGCTGCTGTTCCAACGTTGTCTGCTGCTGTGAGAGCGTCTCTGTCTTCTCCTCCAGCAATGCAGCCTGCTCAGCAAGCGTCGCCTGCAGCTCCTCCATGGTCAGATTCTGTGCTTCCAGACGTTTCTGCTGCTCGGCAAGCAGTTCATCCTGCGTTTTGAGCTGTGATTCCTGTGCCGCAAGCTCAGATTGCTTCTCCAGCAGTTCACTCGTATATTCATTCTGAAGAATCATCTTCTCTTCCTGCTCTGCCAGCTTTTCCACATAATTTTTCTGTGCCTGAAACAGTGTCACACACATGATCAGCACAAACAGCATCAAAAGGCCTGCCATCATATCGGAATAAGACCGCCAGACATTGAATCTCGATGAATCTTTTCTTCTGTTTCTGCGTCCAGTCATTCTCTACCTCCCGCAGCTTTGCTGCCCGTCGGACTGTCAGCGCCCAAACCAACCCTTCTTTTTCCCTGTACTGTCAGACAGCTCCCGTACCACACGTTTCACATCCTGAAGCAGCTCCTCCTGCCTTTCGCCTGACTCCTGAAGCATGTCCGTCATCTGCTGCAGTATTTTCTGCTCAGTTGCCTGATTCTGACGCGGATTTCCCGGATAGAGATAAATACTCTTCCCGTCGCCTCCCGCTGCTTCGATCTGTGACAGCAGTCTCTCCAGTTCTTTCAGCGTATCGTTCATCTGAGCCTGCGAAGCAGCAAAATCCTTCACCTGTTTTCCATACTGTTCAATCATTGCCTCATTCTTCTGATAGATGGCGGCCAATGCAGTTAGCATACGGTCACTGGATTCATTTGCCTTCTCAAATTTCTTATAGGCCTCAGCAGCTTCCAGAAGATAATTCTGCATGGCCTGATTGCAGGCTACCCAGAATCTGGAAGATTCCTGCTCCGCCGTAGACAGATTCTTCATTGCAGACTCCTGCGCTTTCTGGTATGAATCCATGATCTGGCGGTACTGTACGGTCATGCCTTCCAGAGAATCTGCGTATTTCTTCTGTATAGCGGATAATTCCGCTACCGCAGTGTGCATATTTGCTTCTTCTTTCGAAAACAGTGCATTCATCTCATTGCACATATTCTGATACAGCTTCTCCGAATAAAGTATATTCCGGTTCATCACCTCATTCATCTCATTCAGATTCTTCCCAAAACGTTCAAATTCCAGATGGAAGGACTTCTTCATCTCCGCAACGAAAGATTCCACTATCTCCTGAAGGAAAATCTGCTGATTCCGGCTGATAGTCGTCATCATACCGCCAAGAGACGTATTGATCCGGTCCAGTGTCGGTGCAATCGATTGTGCAAATCCGTGTGCCACCTGATCTGAAAATTCAGATGCCATTCCCCTCAGAATCTCATTCTGCTCTTTCTGATTGTTTACGAGACGATTCTGTGCCTCCATCTCAGCGGACGGTACAACGCATGTGTGGAAACGATCCAGGAACTTCTGCATACTGTCTATCAGAGCTGAATATCCTGTCTTCAGACTATACGAATATACCAGAGACATTGCAAGTCCGTAAATAGAAGTCAGGAATGCCACCTTGATACCATCCACGAGTGAGGTCACAGATGCCGTCATCGCTTCATAGTTGGACGGCTCAAACTCACGCAATCCCCATACCAATCCCATAAACGTACCAAGGATACCAAGACTTGTCAAAATATCCGGCACCAGATCCAGCATACGCTTCCGGATCAGACTGTCTATCTCATCTTCATTAATATAATCCTCGATATCACAGATCCCGCTCTGACTATGATGAATATCATACAAAAAAGCATTCAGCCTGCCCTCCAGAAGAGTACATCCAAGGAGAGGCTGAATCTTCCCGCTCAGATTGAGCGAATCATCCCCACGCATTTTCTCAATTTCATCCGTGCTCTCTGCAAAATATTCTGTCAGATGGTTCATCCTGAAAAATCCGGCGATCAATGCCGTCAGATACAGAATCACGATAATACCAAGAAATACAAAATTATAAATCGTTGTTGAGCTGACATAATTCCCATTCGATACGACAAGTGTCAATACCACGCAGCCTGCCGCCACTGCCAGAAATACCAGCGTGTCAATAATCTTTCTCCCCATAGTAACCCTCCGTTCCGGCTTTTCTCTTTCTAATCCGCAATCATCCTGACCATGATTGCCTTGCAATAGTATCTCTATTGTAACAATACCTTGATGCCACGTCAATCACCGGATACCATATCTCCTTCTTAGCTTTCACAGATTTTCCCTTTTTTATTTACACAAGCAACAGAAATCAGGCAAAAACTTGAAAAGCCGGCATCCATTCCCTTTTCAAAAGTATACACCAAGCAGAAAGCTCTAACAACCCGAAAAATTTCTTAAGATTTTCCAGTTAACTTCGTGTTTAGTTGACGAACTGGAAGGTTTCGTACGATGCCCCAGAGCGGGAGGAGCAGACGGGCAGAGGGTGGACTGGAAGCTGTGCTCCGGGTGCAAGAAGAACTAAGGCGCA
>JAUNGL010000136.1 GCA_030524665.1 Lachnospiraceae bacterium
CAACCGCCGTGCGGAGTTCGCCTATCAGAATGCGGAACTGTATGGAGTGATGGATTGGAAAAACGCAGGTGGGGAATACCCTGAGAAGCAGCTTCAGGAGGGCTGGGAAGTTATTCTGAGAAACCAGTTCCATGATATTCTGCCAGGTTCTTCCATCCGGGAAGTGTATGAAGATTCCAGGGAAGAATACGAAGGAATCCTGAAAAAAAGCCGGAATATGACGGAAGCTGCCCTTGACCATATCGCATCGAATATAAATGCGCCTGCAGGGTCACTGGTTGTATTCAATCCGAACAGCGCCCCATCGGCCGAGCTTGTCAGGCTTCCTGCTTCGGAGCACTTCCAGAATCCTGTGGTCTGTGACGGCGGGGAAAGACTTCCGGTGCAGAAAACGGCGGACGGTTTCTGGATCTTTTATGCCGTGGGAGTTCCGGCAAAGGGATATAAAACGTATATGGTGACAGAAGCAGTGACTGCGGACCGGCTGACGGAGGAAGTACGCACCCATGCGGCAGAAGCAATACCGGAAGAAATGCGGACGAATGAAGCACTGGTGGATACGGCATCAAAGACAGGTGGAATCCACAGCGCCGCAGAAAGGTTACTGTGCAAAGATCTGGAATATGTGGGCGGAATGAAAATCAGTACTGCTGTGATGGAAAATGACTTTTTCCGTGTGGAATACAATGAAAAAGGTCAGTTTGCCCGTATTTTCGACAAGAAAGCAGAGCGTGAAGTATTGAAGCCGGGACAGGCGGGCAACGTCATCGTCAGTTATGAAGACCGTCCGCACAATTATGATGCATGGGATATCAACAACTATTATACGGAAAAGTCGTGGGAGATTGATCAGGTGACTTCGATGGAAGTGACGGAATACGGTCCGGTGAGGGGCTGTGTCAGAATTAAACGGAGCTATCTGGATTCGGTGATTACGCAGTACGTATATCTGTACCGTGATATACCGAGAATCGATATCCGCAATGTGATCGACTGGAAAGAGCATCAGATTTTGCTGAAGGATTATTTCCCGGTGGACGTGCATGCAAATGAAGCGGTCTTTGAAATTCAGTACGGCAACGTAAAACGGAATACGCATGACAATACATCGTGGGATTTTGCCAAATTTGAAGTCTGCCATCACAAGTGGCTCGATGTCTCGGAGGATGGGTATGGTGTCAGTATCCTGAATGACTGCAAGTATGGCGTCAGTGTACGCGGCGGACAAATCGGGTTGTCCATGCTGAAGTCTCCCATTTATCCGAACCCGGATGCAGACAAGGAAGTACATGAATTTACATATGCAATCTATCCGCACAGGCAGGACTGGAGAGCGGCAGGAACGGTACAGCAGGCGTACCGCCTGAATAATCCTCTGTCTGCGGTTTGGAAAGAAAACGAAGGCGGAATGCTGGATATGTCGTATTCCTTAGTTACTTCCAATCAGGAAAATGCTGTGATAGAAGTGGTCAAGAAAGCAGAGGATTCCGACGGGATCATCGTTCGCCTGTACGAATGCTGCAACCGCCGGACCCCGGTGACCCTTACCTTCGGAAGAAAGCTGGCGTCAGCAGTGGAGTGCAGTATGCTGGAGGTGACGGAGCAGCCGGTTGAATTTGAAGGAAATACAGCATCCTTTACAATGCGGCCATATGAGATTAAAACGCTCAAAGTTTCGTTTTTCCGTTGACAACTCTGTCATCTGGTGGTATAGTTATGAAAATTCAGGTTGATAGAGGTTGCGTGATTCATAAGTAGCTGTCAGGATGTGTTCAGGCACAGAGGAATGCCAGCGAAAGGGGAGAACGCCGAAAGTAGGCAGTACCTGTACCTGCCGTCTTGGGCATGAGGTGAAGAACCGCATGACTGTCATCGCAGATCGATGGAGGGCTATCTTTAGAAGAATTTCTGTTTATGTATTCTTTGGGACTGCCTTACGACAGTCCCGTTTTTTATCTCATAAGAAATTCCACCAGATTTCCTATGAGAAAAAAACGCTCCGCGAGGATGTGCACGCAAATGCAGAAGAAATATGTCGCTTATGCGACGCATTTACGGCGCGGAATCTTGCAAAGCGAGATTCCTTTTTACATAGAAAAGGCAGGAGAAGGACTTTGAGCTGTAATCCTGCGCGTATCTGTGCGCACGCATTGTGGATGTCAGCATATTTATATGTATATGATGAGGAGGATAAAATATGTCAGTTTTCACAGGGGCTGGTGTGGCGATTATCACACCGATGTATGACAATGGAGAAGTAAATTTTGAAAAGCTTGGTGAGATTCTGGAGGATCAGATTGCTCACAAAACCGATGCGATTATTATCTGCGGAACGACAGGAGAGGCGTCTACGCTGTCGCACGAGGAGCATCTCGATGTCATCCGTTATGCAATCAATAAAGTAGCAAAGAGAATTCCGGTGATCGCAGGAACCGGTTCTAATTGTACAGCCACTGCAGTCTACCTGTCTCAGGAGGCAGAGAAGGCGGGGGCAGATGCAGTGCTTCTGGTAACACCGTACTACAACAAGGCGACGCAGAACGGTCTGAAGAAGCATTTTTCAGAAATCGCAAATTCAATTCATATTCCGGTGATTCTGTACAATGTTCCAAGCCGTACCGGATGCAATATCCAGCCGGAGACAGCCGTATGGCTGGCAAAGAATGTGGAAAATATCGTTGGTATCAAGGAAGCTTCCGGAAATATTTCACAGGTAGCGAAGCTGATGCGTCTGGCGGACGGATGCATTGAACTTTATTCCGGAAATGATGATCAGATTGTACCGATCCTTTCTCTTGGCGGCAAGGGTGTCATCTCTGTTCTTTCCAATGTGGCACCGGAGCAGACTCACAATATCGTGGCAGCCTTCATGGAAGGTGATGTACAGAAGAGCTGCCGTCTGCAGCTGGAAGCGCTTGATCTCTGTGATGCGCTGTTCTGTGAGGTGAATCCGATTCCGGTCAAGAAAGCAATGTCACTTCTCGGATGGGAAGCAGGACCGCTGCGCGGGCCGCTTACGGAGCTGGAAGATGCACATGTAGAGCAGTTGAAAAAGGCAATGAAGGACTACGGGATTTTGAAATAAGGCCTGTAAATGACGGAGCGGAAGCAGCTTCGGCTGGAAAATGCGTCAGGGACAGATGCGGTGTATGGCTGCGGAGCTTCCTGAATGGTTACTGTTCACACGTCTGCCGAAATGGCGCAGTCTGACCAGTAACGCGCTTCAGGTCTCAAGGAATCCACCAGACTGCGTCTGGTACCCCTTCGGACAGACGATTGCACAGAAATTGTACCTTCGGCACAATTTCGCGCGCGCAGTACTCGGGATTTCCGTGCATTCCGCCCGGAAACACTTCGCGGAACTGCCGCCCCGTGAACAGTAACCCTGAATGAACGATAAAAGAAAGAGGAACGACGATGATAAAGATGATTTTGAGCGGCTGCTGCGGATACATGGGCCGTGTCATCACGGATATTGTGGCAGCAGATGAGGATGTGGAGATTGTAGCAGGAATTGATCCCGCGGGACAGGGAGATCAGGTCTATCCGGTGTACACCAGCGCGGAAGCATGTGTGGCAGAGGCGGATGTTCTGGTTGATTTTTCCTCACCGAAGGCATTGGATGCGCTGCTTGCATATTGTACGGCGAAGAAGCTGCCGGTGATTTTCTGTACCACCGGATACAGTGAGGAGCAGGCGGCACAGATTCAGGCAGCGGCAGAACAGACTGCTGTGATGCGGTCAGCCAATATGTCACTCGGTATCAATCTGCTGATGAAGCTCCTGAAAGATGCGGCCAGAGTTCTGGCTCCGGCAGGATTCGATATTGAGATTGTCGAGAAGCATCACAACCGGAAGGTGGATGCGCCGAGCGGAACTGCACTTGCACTGGCAGACAGCATCAACGAGGCTATGGATCAGGCATATGAATATAAATATGACCGCACCAGCGAACGGAAGAAGAGAGAGAAAAACGAGATCGGCTTCAGCGTTGTGCGTGGCGGAAATATCGTAGGCGAGCATGAGGTTATTTTCGCGGGAATGGATGAGATTATCGAAGTGAAGCATACCGCTTATTCGAGAGGAATCTTTGCGAAGGGAGCAGTACAGGCAGCCAAGTATATGGCAGGAAAGCCGGCAGGCTTTTATGATATGGGAGATGTTGTGCAGGGCTAGAGGATACAGGTCTCTGGGCGGGAATCAGAATAAAAGAAAATAGAAAGGCAAAAGAAACTGCCGTCCGGAATCCATATTCCGGCGGCAGTATATCTGACGGAGGAGAAAATGAAAAAAGTAGTGAAATTCGGAGGAAGTTCTCTGGCGAGCGCAGAGCAATTCCGTAAGGTAGGGGAAATCATTCATGCGGATAGGGACAGGAGATACGTCGTTCCGTCTGCGCCGGGAAAGCGCTTTTCCGGGGATACCAAGGTGACAGACATGCTGTATGACTGCTACAATACAGCTTCTGCAAGCAGTGATATCAGTGCGAAGATCAATGCGATTCATGCAAGATATCAGGAAATCATCGACGGGCTGGGGCTGGAGCTTTCTCTGGATGATGAATTTCAAGAGATCAAGGCTGCATTCGAGAATCAGGCAGGAAGTGATTACGCTGCTTCCAGAGGAGAATATCTGAATGGTATTGTGATGGCGGCGTATCTTGGATATGAGTTTGTGGACGCTGCTGAGGTGATTTGCTTTGATGAGGATGGCGTGTTTGACGATGAGAAGACGAACGTGGTTCTGTCCGCACGTCTGGCGGGGTCAGACAATGCCGTGATTCCGGGATTTTACGGTGCGATGCCGGACGGAAGCATCAAGACATTTTCGCGCGGCGGCTCTGATATTACAGGATCGATTGTGGCACGTGCGATTAATGCAGATCTTTATGAGAACTGGACGGATGTATCCGGTTTCCTTGTGACAGACCCGCATATCGTGAAGGATCCGGCTACGATTGAGACAATTACCTACCGGGAGCTTCGTGAGCTTTCCTATATGGGAGCTACCGTACTTCATGCGGATGCAATTTTCCCGGTCAGACAGGAAGGAATCCCGATCAATATCAAGAATACCAACCGTCCGCAGGATCCGGGAACTTTGATTGTGGAGAGTACCTGCCGTCAGCCGAAGTTCACGATTACCGGAATCGCAGGCAAGAAAGGATTCTGTGCGGTCAATATTGAAAAGGATATGATGAATTCTGAGATCGGATTCGGCAGGAAGGTCCTTCAGGTATTTGAAGAGAACGGTATTTCTTTTGAACATGTACCATCCGGGATTGATACCTTTACGGTTCTGGTTCACCAGTCGGAATTCATGGAGAAGGAGCAGAGCGTCATATCCGGAATTCACCGTGCTGTGCATCCGGATATGCTGGATCTGGAATCAGATCTGGCACTGATTGCAGTAGTAGGACGCGGAATGCGTGCGACCCGCGGTACAGCCGGAAGGATTTTTGCTGCGCTGTCTCATGCCAATATCAATGTTAAGATGATTGATCAGGGCTCCAGTGAGCTGAATATTATCATCGGCGTGCGCAATGAAGACTTCGAGAATGCTGTGAAGGCAATTTACGACATTTTCGTATTGACACATCTGTAAAAGAAAAACGAACCGTTCCGTCATGAAGGGTGTACGGCTGAACGGTCGGAAACAGACAAAGAAAGACGGGCAGAGACAGAGACGCGTGCTTTGCGGGCGGATGTGTTTCTGTCCTTTTGGTTCCTGCGGGCAACGAGCCAAGTGGCTGTGCCTGCACGAACATTTGGCGGGGCTGTGCGCCGGCAGCACGCATTTTAGCACCAAGCGAAGTGCAGTGCAAGTAATGCGGAGAAAACGTTACAGTTCAGCCATACAGGCCACAGCTCCCCTTTTCGAAGGCTGGATGCTGCTTTGCATCATCAGTCTGTGGCTGCTGTGCAGTCTATGCTCCGCTTCGGTCGGTGCTAAACGAGTCCCACCGGGACTCAACACCCCGCACATCACAGAAAATGAAAATACATCCCTTAGTACGCAAGCGCACACGGGTAAGTGTTTTTATTTTCTGCATGGTTGAACTGTAACGAGAAAACCGCGATTCACAGGTTCAGGTTGAGGGCTGTGGAAAAGATGTTACTGTTCACACGTCTGCCAAAATGGCAGCCGTATGACCAGCAACGACGCTTCACGATGCACAGAAATCGCATTTCATGCGATTTCGCGCCACAAAACTCGGGATTCAGGTGCGAAACCGCACCTGAACACCTCGCGGAATAGCTACCCCGTGAACAGTAACGAAAAGATATCTGCGGATGTGGATAAATATAGAAAAACATGAAGAAAGGAAACGGGAAGATGGGATTAAGACGAGATATGATGTTGTTTCCGGAGGGACGGAAAAAGGCGCTGACATTCAGTTATGATGATGCGGTGACACAGGATGTACGGCTGCTTACACTGATGAACCAGTATGGAGTCAAAGGAACCTTTAATATTAATACAGGATGTTTGGGGCTGAAGAGCCTTCATCAGCAGAATGGGAAAACAGTGACACACAATAAGCTGAAGCCGGAAGAAATTGCGGATACTTATAAGGGACACGAGTTAGCCGTACATGGGCTGACACATCTCGACCTGGCAAGAGTTCCGTCAGGGACGGCGGCTTATGAGGTGAGTGCAGACCGCAGAAATATCGAAGTGATCACGAAAGCTCCGGTGCGTGGAATGGCCTATTCGTTCGGAACATACACAAAGGAGACGCTGGAAGTACTGAAAAGCTGCGGAATTGTTTATTCCAGAACGGTCCAGTCGACACACAGCTTCGGACTGCCGGAGGATTTCCTGTGCTGGCATCCGACCTGCCACCATGCAGATGAAGAGCTAATGAAGCTGGCAGAGCAATTTGTGAACGGAGAAGCACGGTATGAGGAGCCGATGTTGTTCTATGTGTGGGGACATTCGTATGAATTTGATGTAACGGACGCCTGGGAGGCGATGGAGACATTTCTGAAATATGTGTCCGGAAACGAAGAGATATGGTACGCTGCTAATATGGATATCTATGATTATGTGACCGCATTCCGGAGGCTGGTATATACGGCAGACGGAAGCATTGTCCGGAATCCCTCTGCTCTCACCGTATGGCTTGCCGTAGATGGAAAGACGTATGAAATAGGGGCAGGACAGTGCGTGAGAATACAATAAGCATGGGATGGACTATGGAATTCCGGCTGACCAGACGGCTGCCATTTTGACAGACGTGTAACAGCACGTATGATTCCGTTGCTGGCTGAAGAGTAACGTATTAGAACAGAGATGCGTTGAATGTGAAAAAGGGCTGCTGGCAATTGCACAGCAGTCCTTTTTGAACCATATGACTCCAGCGAACAATGAGTCAAATGATCGTGTTTGCACAAACATTTGACTCACTGGAGGATTTATTTAATTACCTTGATCCAGCCCTCCGGAGCTTCCAGACGGCCCATCTGGATACCGGTCAGAGTCTCATACAGTTTTTTGGTGACAGGTCCCATCTCAGTCATACCGCTCGGGAAGCAGATTTCCTTACCGTGGTCGTTGATCTTTCCTACCGGAGAAATAACGGCAGCCGTGCCACAGAGACCGCATTCTGCGAAATCTTTCACTTCGTCGAAGTATACTTCACGTTCTTCGACTTCAAGTCCGAGATAATCCTTGGCAACGGTCAGGAGAGAACGGCGTGTAATGGATGGAAGGATACTGTCAGACTTCGGAGTCACGACCTTGTGATCCTTTGTTACGAACAGGAAATTCGCTCCGCCTGTTTCCTCTACCTTCGTTCTGGTAGCAGCATCGAGGTACATATTTTCATCAAATCCCTGACGGTGAGCATCTGTGATCGCATAAAGGCTCATTGCGTAGTTCAGTCCGGCCTTGATATGACCTGTTCCGTGAGGCGCTGCACGGTCAAAGTCGCAGACACGTATCGTCAGAGGCTTTACGCCGCCTTTGAAGTACGGACCTACCGGAGTCGTAAATACACGGAACTGGTATTCATCTGCCGGTTTTACGCCGATGACAGGATTGCTTCCGAACATGTACGGACGGATGTAGAGTGTGGCACCGGAACCATATGGCGGAACATACGCCTCATTAGCAGCAACCGTCTGAACGACTGCATCAATGAAACGCTCCTGCGGGAATACCGGCATCTCCAGACGCTTGCAGGAAGCCTCCATACGTGCTGCATTCAGATCCGGGCGGAAAGTAACGATGTGTCCGTCTTCCGTGGTATAGGCTTTCATACCTTCAAAACAGGTCTGTGCATACTGAAGCACACCTGCACACTCACTGATTGTAACAGTAGCGTCGGAGACAAGTGCGCCTTCATCCCAGCTTCCGTCTTTATAATTTGATACAAATCTCTTGTCAGTCTCACAGTAGCTGAAACCGAGATTTGCCCAGTCGATGTTTTTCTTTTCCATATTTTTCATCCTTTCCCTGTAGTGATTTAACTGAAGCGAAAATTCACGTAATTCGTTCAATTGTTTTTTAGTTTACGCCTGCTTTGGGACTGTGTCAAGCTAAAGTTAGAACTCGGATTTCATTCAGGTAACTTCGTGTTTAGTTAATTACGAACGGACGCCGGGAATCCGGGGTTTGGCTGCTTGATAGGTATCAAAAAGGCATCGAAGGGCAGCGGCAGGGGGCACAGGCGGCGCACCATTCACGGAGACCTGCTAAGGCGCTGGCCTTCCCCTCCATAGCACTGTTCGCCAACTCGTTCGCTGGCCTGATGCCAGCTCTCTCGGACAGGGCTCACTTAAAATCCGGCCCTGAATGCCGGATTTTATGCTATTCCGGGAAAGCCCACCGCCTAAGTAGGTCTAGACCGTTCATTACAGCCTTCTGCGCCCCCTGCCGCTGTCCTCCGATGCCACTCAGTTTTATTAAAGCAGCCCAAACGCGGATTCCCGGCTGATTTCAAAAACGGCAGAAAAATATCCAAACATCGTAAAAATAAATTTGTGGTAAAAGTATACAAAACATATACAATCTGCTCTTAAATTCTCATCTCATATCCTTTGAAAGTATTCTTCACATAGACAAGTCCCTTTAAGAATCATGAAGTATTGTCAAAGTAATAAAATTAGCTGTGGTATGATTCATATATAAAATATGACTTTCAAATTCCTATTTCTTATTTGCATACATAAAAACATTGTTAGTTCTGAAAAATGATAAATATTTGAAACATATAATCTTTTGTTCTTCAGCTATTGAAACCGTATCGGCAGATGCCCCAGGGTGGGAGGAGCAGGCGGCAGAGGGATGGACTGGAAGCATAGCGCAGGGTGCTTAGAAGAACTTGGGCTGAGACAGTGCCGAAGTAGGGGAGACCGGACTGACCTCAAGTCAGACCGGTCAGCGGAGTTGAGAGGAAAATCCATCAAGGATTT
>JAUNGL010000006.1 GCA_030524665.1 Lachnospiraceae bacterium
GATGCTGTGAGGTGATGAACAGGCAGCAATGCCGGGGATCAGATGAGTGTCTATTAAATACGGATCGAAGCGGGATATAGAAGAGGAAGGGGCACTGTTCGCGGACTGCAGGGTCGTGAATCGTAACGAGGATGGTGAATATCCGCTTCGACAAAAAGTAAGGAGTGGGGATAAGTCTATGGAATATAATACAATAGAAAAAGAAGCGTGTATCACGGTGCCGGAATCCATTCAACAGATTATGCACAGGGTAGAGAAGGTATTTGAAACGAATCCGAAGGTATATGAGGTTTTTAAAAACTGTTATACGAATACGCTGAATACTGCAATCAAACGGATGGATGACGGCACTGCTTATGTCATCACCGGTGATATTCCGGCTATGTGGCTGCGTGATTCTGTCGCGCAGCTGCGGCCGTATCTGATTCCGGCGAAGGAAGATAAGGAAATCGCGGATACTCTGGTAGCGGTTTCCCGCCGCCAGTTTCGGTATATCTGCATTGATCCATATGCAAATGCATTTAATTCAGCGGCAAACGGGAATTGCTGGGAAAAAGATGAAACGGAGATGAATGACTGGCTGTGGGAGCGGAAATATGAGGTGGATTCCCTGTGCTACCCCATTCAGTTTGCGTATTTGATCTGGAAAAATACGGGACGGACCGATCAGTTTGACCTTTCATTTGCGGAAGGAGTGAGGAAAATCCTGAAGGTATTCCGGACGGAGCAGTACCACGAAGAACAGTCTGCTTACCGGTTTGTCCGGAGAAATACATATTATACGGATACACTCTCAAGGGATGGAAAGGGGGCACTGGTGAAATCGGGCATTGGGATGACCTGGTCCGGTTTCCGGCCGAGCGATGATGCGTGTACTTACGGTTATCTTGTACCTTCCAATATGTTTGCAGTCGTTGCCCTTGGTTATCTGCAGGAGATCGCAGATCAGATATTAGGAGATCAGAAGCTGGCATACGAGGCGTCCGGACTGCGGGATGAAATATACGAGGGAATTGAGACGTATGCAATCACCCGAAAGGAAGGATATGGGGAAGTCTACGCATATGAGGCGGATGGATACGGCCAGTTCAATCTCATGGACGATGCAAATGTTCCGAGCCTTCTTTCGATGGAATATCTGGGCTATCGGGGCAGAAGCCGTCAGGTGGCGGACAATACAAGAAAGCTGATCCTGAGCGAGGCCAATCCGTTTTATTACAAAGGAAAAAAGGCGGCGGGGATCGGGAGCCCCCATACGCCCGTGGGATATATCTGGCATATTGCACTCTGTATGCAGGGTCTCACAGCTGAGTCTATGAGCGAAAAAAGAAAGATGATTGATCTGGCGGCAGCCACGGATGGAGGAAAGATGCTCATGCACGAAGGCTTCTGCGCCGAAGATGACACCCGGTATACGAGAGAGTGGTTTTCCTGGGCGAATGCGATGTTCAGTGAGCTGGTGATGGACTACTGCGGATATAAGATCGAGCGTTGATTTTTGGCAGTAATTTTATCTGAAATTTATTCACCAAATGTAGAATTCTTCAAATTGAGATGCGGGGCGTTTTATAGTAGGATAGCTGTATCAGAGAACAACAATAGCTGGCGATAAGGAGACAATTATGTTTTTGACCGATAGAAAATTAGAACGGCGGATCAGTGAATTACAGGAATACCGCTACCGTGATATCATTCATCTGGATGGCTTTGCGGTAAAAGAGGATACGCAGGGGGTAGTAAATCCTGTCCTGCCCCGGACATTTACAGGCTGGGATACGCTGCACACGGGAGATACGTGGAAGGGCAGAGATCTGTTTCTCTGGATGCACAGAGAGATCCCGGTTCCTGCGCAGTGGAAAGGGAAAAAGATCGTAGGGATTTTCGATTTCGGAAATACAGGGGCCGGAAACAATGCAGGCTTCGAATCCATGCTGTATCTGAATGGCGGGATGTATCAGGGCGTGGATGCCAATCATAAGGAAGCTTTCTTCGATGACACGTATTGTGGTACGGTGATGGATGTCACCTTCCGTCTGTGGTCCGGGCTGGAAGGCGGCGGCGTTCCGACACCGCAGGAACACCGCATTGCACGGGCAGATCTGGCATGGCTGGATGAACAGGTGGATGATTTTTATTATCTTGCATCTATGGTATGGCAGACCATCAAAGAACTGGATGACTTCGACCCGGTTCAGCATGATTTGCGCAAGGCACTGGATACGGCCTGCCATTGCATCGACTGGGCCTATCCCGGAAGCGACGCATTTTATGAGAGTGTGCATGAGGCAGACGCATTGTTGAATGAAACCATTGACGGGATGGAGAAACGGTCTTCTGTCAATATTCGCTGTGTGGGACATACCCATATTGATGTGGCATGGCTTTGGAGACTGAAGCATACAAGGGAAAAGTGCTCCCGTTCCTTCTCTACCGTTCTGCGTCTGATGGAGCAGTATCCGGAATATATTTTTCTTCAGACACAGCCGCAGCTGTACGAATATATGAAAGAGGAATTCCCGGAGATTTACAGAAAGATCAAAGAACGCGTGGCAGAAGGCCGCTGGGAGGCAGACGGCGGTATGTGGGTAGAAGCGGACTGCAACCTTACCAGCGGTGAGTCCCTTACCAGACAGATCCTGCTTGGCAGCAAGTTTATCAAGGATGAATTCGGCAAAGAAGTGGAATATCTGTGGCTTCCGGATGTGTTCGGCTATTCCTGGGCACTTCCACAGATTCTGAAAAAAGCAGGAATTCACACCTTCATGACGACCAAGATCAGTTGGAACCAGTACAACCGTATGCCGCATGATACGTTTAAATGGAAAGGAATTGACGGAAGTGAGGTCCTGACCCACTTTATTACCACACCGGAACCGTGGAATGAGCCAGGCTCCTGGTTTTATACCTATAATGGAAAGCTGCTGCCTAAGACGGTGAAGGGAACCTGGGATGCATACAGTGAGAAGCAGATGAATAAAAATCTTCTGATTGCATTCGGATTCGGTGACGGAGGCGGTGGTGTAAACCGGGATATGCTGGAAAACAGACGGCGTATAGATAAGATTCCGGGACTTCCGAACCTGAAGGTTTCTACCGCGGCAGAATATTTCAGAGAATTGCATGAGACGGTGGAAAATACCGATCAGTACGTTCATACATGGGATGGAGAGTTGTATCTGGAATACCACAGAGGTACCTATACCAGCCAGGCGTACAACAAACGCATGAACCGGAAGATGGAGCTTCTGTACCGGAATGCCGAGTGGCTGACCGTCATGAATGGTATGAAGCAGGGCGGACTGGAATATGCGAAGCAGGAAGAGCTGACAAAGGGCTGGAAGCATATTTTGACGGATCAGTTCCACGATATCATACCGGGCTCTTCGATTCACGAGGTATATGAGGATTCCAGAAAGGATTATGAGTACATTGAATCCATTGCACAGGCTGTCCGTCAGGATGCAGTTGCCCATATTATACAGGAGAAAGAGGATTCCTATACGATATTGAATGCATCCGGATGGAAACGAAGTGAAATCGTGGCAATTCCAAATGAGCGGCCGGGCGTGTACCGCGATGGAGACGGCAACGAATTGGCTGCACAGCCGGCTGGAGCGCTTACTTACGTGGAAATAAAAGAAGTTCCGTCCATGGGAACGAAGACCATCGTTTTTGAGGGGAAGAAAACGGAAGAGCCGGAAGCGAGATTCACGATCTGCGGAAAAGATATTGAGACACCGTACTACAGTATCTCAATCAATGGATACGGCCAGATCACAAGACTGTATGATAAGACCTTCAGCAGGGAGGTTCTGCCGGAGGGCGAGAGAGCCAATGTCCTTCAGATGTTTGAAGACAAGCCACTAGACAATGATGCGTGGGATATTGATATCTTCTATCAGCAGAAAATGCGTGAGATCACAGATCTGACCAGGTTTGAGGTCGTGGAATGCGGCGCCCTGCAGATGAAAATCCGCATGGAATGGGCATACATGAATTCTGTGATCATGCAGGATATGGTTCTCTACAGCAATACCAGAAGAATTGATTTCAAAACGACGGTGGACTACCATGAGAAGCACCAGCTTCTGAAAGCGGCCTTCCCGGTAGACATCCGCTCCACCTATGGAACGTACGATGTGCAGTATGGAAATGTAAGGCGCCCGAACCATTGGAACACAAGCTGGGATCAGGCACGGTTCGAGAGTGTCGCTCACCGCTGGGCTGATCTGTCAGAGAGAAATTATGGAGTCAGCCTCCTGAATGACTGCAAGTATGGACACGATATCAAGGACAATGTCATCCGGATCAGCCTGCTGAAGGCCGCCACACACCCGGATCACCTGCAGGATCAGGGTCTGCATGAGTTTACATATGCACTGCTTCCTCACGGTGGAGATTTTGTGGAAGGCCACGTGGTACAGGAAGCGTACGCGTTAAATGATCCGATGCAGACAGTCCGTGGAATCAGCACTCTGGACTATGAAAGCTTTGTAAGCTTTGACAATGATCAGATAGAACTGGATGCAGTCAAGAAATCAGAGGACGGAACCTCCATTGTGATCCGGTTCCATGAATTTGCCGGATCCGCACAGAAGGTAACGATGCGTCCGGGATTCGCATATCAGTCATGGGTAGAATGCGATTTAAGAGAACGTCCGATTGGTACGCCATCTCAGGATCAGGAGATAAGGCTTCCGCTGCATGCTTACGAGATTAAGACTGTCCTGATTCAACTTTGATATAAGAAAGGAGTCAGTAAAAACTGGCTCTTTTTCTGGTACAATGATAGAATGTCTGTTATACTGAATCATATGGAGATGGAAGCATAAAAGCAAAAGATGTGATGGAGACAATGGAGAGAAAAAGTTCAAAACAGTTACAAAATAAACTGCTTTTTATCTATACGGCAGTTATTTTCTGCGTGGTACTCGCACTGATGATTTATTTCTGGAACAGTATGAGGAACCGGTATCTGGAAAGTAATCTGGAATATCTGGAGAGGATGCAGGAAGAAGCTGTGCGGTATATTGAGGACTGCAGGGATGTCGCTGACTATCTGCACGAAGAATTATATAAATCGGACATGGAGTTGAAAGATTTAATTCACTATCTGACAGATGACCCGGAGGAATATCAGAAGTACCGTCTCGATGCGTATTCTCAGAATTACCTGCTGGCTTATAATGGAGTCGAGGATTTTTCCGCGACGGCGTTTGATGCGTATCCTTCCTTAATACGCTTTGCATTCGTCAGCTACAGCAAAGGTGATTTAACATCCTATAACAAGAGCCGGAATATATATCATACGGAAGACGGAGCGGCTTTTCTGGAAAGCATTCAGAGCGGCAATCTGGCGGCACCCGGCGAGTTTTCCTTTTTAAAGGAGATTCGTGACACGGTAACGATGCAGAGTATTGGGGCGATGATCCTGACCTTTGATGCAGAAAACTTTCAAAAGATTCATGATTACTATGAGGATCCGGAGCTGATTGTTTACAACAAAGACGAAACCGTGATTTATGATTCCTGCGCCGATTGTGTCATAGAGGAGATAGTAGCTGCCAAGCAGGAAGGAGAATTGGAGGGAAAGCTGAAGGCTTATGCCATGAGTACGGATACGGGAGATTATAGTGTGATCGGATACCTGAAAAGGGCAAAGGCAGCGGATATTCCGTTTCATATCGAACTGATGATTGCGGGGGTAGCATTGTTTGCGTTCTTGATCGGAGAATTTCTGGTGCACTGTTATCTGCAGCGTGTGTCTGCACGGCTGAACCGGATTCTGGATGGTATGACGCAGGTTATGGGCGGCGATCTGACCGTGCGTCTTGCGGCAGAAAAGAACGGGGATGAGTTGGATGTCATAGCGCGCCACTTTAATGAAATGTGTGAGAAGCTGGACCTGCATATCCAGAAAAGCTATCTTGCCGAGATTGAACAGAAAAATGCGGAAATGGCTGCGCTGCAGAGCCAGATCAATCCACATTTTCTGTATAATACACTGGAAGCGATCCGGATGAAGGCCATCTGCAACGGAGATCAGGAAGTGGGGAAAATGCTCTACAGCATGGCTGTCACATTCCGCAGCCAGCTAAAGGAAGCGGACGTGATCACCATGGCCCAGGAGCTTCGTTACTGCAAAAAGTATCTGGAGCTTTTTGAGTACCGTTATCCCAGACAGTTTCAGTCCAGTGTGGACTGTCCTCTGGAATATATGAATGTGCCGATTATTAAATTTGTGCTGCAGCCGATTATCGAAAATTATTTCATCCATGGAATCCGGATGCGGGATTCCGATAATTATATCCGGATTACGGTGGAGAAAAAAGACGATGATTTTGAGATTGCGGTAGAGGATAATGGCCGTGGTATGCCGGAGGAAGAGATTCAGATCAAAAACCGACAGCTTGCGGAAAACAAGATGGACAAAAGGAAATCCATTGGAATTGCCAACGTAAACCGCAGGGTCAAGGCGGTATACGGCAATGCCTATGGACTGCGGATGGAGCCGGCGGCGACTGGAGGTCTGAGAGTCATTTTGAGGTTCCGGCCGGAAGAGGGAGAAAATGATGAGAAAAGTAATGATTGTTGAGGATGAGGAACTGATTCTGCTGGGAATCAAAAATATTATTGACTGGGAGGCATTGGGGCTGAATCTGGTACATATGGCATACAATGGTCTGGAAGCTCTGGAGATGTGGGAGCAGGAACCTGTGGATATTATCATCACGGACATTGATATGCCGGAAATGAGCGGTCTGGAGCTCCTGAAACGGATCCGGAGTAAGGAAGAGCATGTGAGGTTTATTATTCTTACGGGATTTGACGAGTTTGAATATGCCAGAGAGGCGATTCGCCTGGAAGTGGAAAACTACATCTTAAAGCCGATTAACGAGGAGGAGCTCGAACAGCAGCTGAAGGAAGCGATTGTGAAGCTGGACGAGCTGGAGAAAAAGAAAATCCGGTATATCGATGAAAAAACAGCATGGATACAGTTCCTTTCGGGAAAGACCGGGGACGGGGATTATGGATATTATCAGGAGCATTTGCAGCTTGGTTCCGACAGCGGCTCTTTCTGGGCGGCGGTGATGAAATGGAGCACCGATAACGTAAAGGAAAACAGGATTACCGATATGATTATGGCGATCCAGAAGGACAGGAAGCAGCTTCGTATCGTTCATTTACCTCCGGATTGTCTGCTGCTTCTGCTCACCGGATATGAGGAGGCACAGGAAGTGAAAGAGTATTTCCTGATGCTCCAGAACCAGATCGAGAGCCAGTTTGACATATTGACTTTTATCAGTATCGGCCCGGTTTTTCATGATTACAGAGAACTTCCGGGAGCCTACAAAGTAGCGATGAAGCTTCAGAAATATCTGGTGGTGGACGGCTATGGAAGCTGTGTGGATGAAAAGCATATTCAGGCACGGAGCAGCACCGATATCACGATTGACCGTACGCAGCTGCGCAGGCTGATTTTGAAGAAGGAAAATGAAGGAGCTTTGAGCTACATAGAAGATCTTTTTATTAATAATGTAAAGACCGGGGTTTCTCTGGATTCCCTGTATCAGATGGCTGTCCATATTGCAATATTCCTGCAGGAAATCAAGCAGGAATACAAGCTGGAGAATTCCGGGGCTTTGCATAATCTGCCGGAGCTGCTGGAGACGATCTACAGGGCGGATGATATTTTCGGGATAAAGACGCTGTTCATCTCCGAGGTGAATGAGATTATCCGGTTTTTGCATGAAGAGGACTCTCAGTATACTCCGGTGGTGCGTCAGATTCTGGACGAAGTCCAGAAAAATTACAGAGAGGATATGAATCTGAAGACATTGGCGTATAAATACCATATGAATGCCTCTTATCTGGGGCAGATTTTCCAGAAGGAGGTCGGCTGTTCCTTCACGCAGTATCTGAGCAGCAAAAAGATCGAAATTGCAAAGGATCTGATATTGAATACAAATATGAAAATGAACGATATTGCGAAGGAAGTAGGCTATCCGGATATCAGCTACTTTTACAGGAAATTTAAACAGCATTACGGGGTGGCGCCGGCATCCCTGCGGGAAATGAAGAAGTATTAGCAGAATGAGAGACTGTCTGGTGTTCGCATCGGACAGTCTTTTGTTTTGTATTGTTTACGATCCTAGAATTTGTACAAGGAATCTAAAAGTTTTCAAGTTTTATAAAAATTTAAGAAGTGGTATAGTAATTTTACACAAAGGGGAACGAGATGAGAAAAAACAGGTTGAAGAAATTAACGATAATCATGACCGCGGGTGCAGCATTGCTCGGCATATTGACCGGATGCAGCGGGAGAAAAACTGAGGAAAGCGAAAAAGGAAAAGCAAGCGCGGAGCTTGTATGGTACCAGATCGGAGATGAGCAGAAAGATGCCGGTATGGTACTTGAAAAAGTGAATGAATATATTGTTCCCAGGATTGGAGCAAGCCTGAAAATTGTGAATGTCGGAGGAACGGAATACAACCAGAAGATGCAGGTAATCATCAATACCGGCAGCAAATGGGATCTTTGCTTTACCTCCTCATGGGCGAATGATTATCTCCAGAATGCCAACAAGGGAGCGTTTCTTGCGCTGGATGATCTCATTTCGGATACGGAAATGTATGAAGCGATAGATTCCAGATTCTGGGAGGCGGCGAAGGTACAGGGGGAAATTTACGGTGTCCCGCATGAAAAAGAGATCGGAAATATGCCTATGTGGGTATTTACGAAGGAATATGTGGATAAGTATGAGATTCCCTATGAAGAATTACATACCCTTGAAGATTTGGAGCCATGGCTGGAGGTCATTAAGGAAAATGAGCCGGATGTCATTCCCATGTATCTGACGAAGGATTATACAGCTCCTACGTATATGGACAAGATTCAGGATCCGGTGGGGATCGAGTACGGGGATGAGACACTGACGGTGAAGAACGTATTTGAGACAGACAGGATGAAAGAAACTCTGCGGACCATGAGAAAATATTATGAAGCAGGGTATATCAACAAAGATGCAGCCGCAACGTCCGATGACAAAACCAAAAAGCGGTTTGTCACAAAGGGAGACGGACAGCCCTATGCGGAATTGGTATGGGGAAAGGACCTGGGATATGAAGTAGTGGTATCCCCGATTATGGATACCAGCATTACGAATACTTCGGCCAGAGGTGCATTGACTGCCGTAAATGCACACAGTGAGCACCCGGCTCAGGCAGTAGAGCTGCTGAATCTGATAAATACAGATGAATATCTGAGAAATCTTTTAAATTATGGTATTGAGGGCGTGCATTGGGAACGGGCGGAAGTGCCGGAGACGGAAGCCGAAGCGGCAAAAGGAAAACCATATATTTATGATACCAAATTAAAACTAATAGAAGAAAAGGCCAGAGACTATTCCGCAGCATACTGGGTGCAGGGAGGCCTGTTTCATACCTATGTGCTGGAGAATGAGCCAATTGACAAGTGGGCCACTTTCAAGGAATTTAATGATGCATCAGAAGAAGCGCCATCCTTTGGGTTTGACTTTAATCTGGAACCGGTCAGTACTCAGGTGGCAGGGTTTAGAAGTATTTTAGATGAATTTGGCAAAGCGCTTTACACTGGAAGCGTTGACCCTGATGAGTATCTTCCGAAGCTTCAGGAGAAGCTGGAGACTGCAGGGATTCAGAAGGTAATTGACGAAATGCAGTCGCAGGTAGACCAGTGGAAAAAAACAAAATAATTCAGGATGCCGAAATACATTTTTTCCGTCGAACCGTCCATACACGCCCGTCGGTGAGAGTGGAAAAATGATAAAGATATATATATTCATAAAACAAAAGGGAGGTTCAGAAACATGGGAAAAAACAAAACAGCGCATGCCGTGAAAAAGGTGCGCGGGAAGAAATGGACGAAGGACGATACCGAGCTGACGCTGCTGTCATTGCCAACCGTATTCTGGTATCTAATATTCTCATATTTACCGATGTTTGGTGTTGTGATTGCATTCAAGGAATATAAGCTGGCACCCGGAGGCCATGGCTTCCTCTACAATTTGTTTGCCAGTGACTGGGTAGGGATTAAGAACTTTAAATACTTCTTTACGTCAAATTCCTTTACCATGCTGCTGCGAAACACAATTCTTTACAATATTGCATTCATCATTATCAGTGCATCTGTAGCCGTGGGCGGCGCGCTGATTCTGAGCAACATGAGAAAT
The DNA here is from genome assembly GCA_030524665.1 of Lachnospiraceae bacterium. Lineage (GTDB taxonomy): Bacteria > Bacillota > Clostridia > Lachnospirales > Lachnospiraceae > Choladousia. Next base: position 10,211 of record JAUNGL010000006.1, read on the forward strand.
AAGAGAGGCTCCAAGGTTTATCAGACGATGATGTTCCTGCCTTACTTCATGTCATGGGTAGTGATCAGCTATTTCGTATATGCACTGCTCACACCGGAGAAAGGTTATATGAACGGACTGATTACCGCACTTGGCGGAGAGCCGGTTATGTGGTATCAGGAGAAAAAGTACTGGCCGTTCATTCTGGTAATCCTTAATACCTGGAAAGGTATGGGATACGGTATGGTTATGTATCTGGCCAGCATCACCAGTATTGAACAGTCACTCTACGAAGCGGCAGTTATGGACGGAGCTACGAAGTGGCAGCAGATGAAGCATATCACACTTCCGGGTATCAAGCCGGTATTCGTCATGATGCTGATTCTTGACTGCGGTAAAATCTTTAACTCTGACTTCGGACTTTTCTATCAGGTAACTGGAGGAATCCCGCAGTCACTGTACACCACAGTGTCCACATTTGATACATTTATTTACAATTCCATCCAGTCTACAGCTCCGATTGGACAGACAGCGGCAGCATCCTTCTTCCAGGCAGTCTGCAGCTGCGGAACGATCTTATTCGCTAACTGGGTAGTAAGTAAAATCGACAATGAGAACAGGATTATATAAGGAAGGGGTGTACAAATTGAAAAAGAAAGAAAATGTAGAACAGCAGTCTTCCTTTAACCAGATTAAGAAATCGACAAACGTTCTATTTAATATCATCTTCCTGATTTTGGGACTGATGTGTATCTTCCCGTTACTGTTTGTTTTCTCTATCTCGATTACAAGTGAGGAAGCACTCCGGTCAGGCGGTTATCAGATTATCCCGCAGCAGCTTTCCAATGCGGCGTACGTATTTCTCTGGAATGAGCGTGGAACGATCCTTCGGGCGTTATTTATGTCTGTGCTGGTAACGGTTGTCGGTACCATTATCACAATTGCTCTGACCACTTCCATGGGATATGTGGCATCGAGAAGAAACTTTAAATTAAAGCAGGTATATACGTGGCTGATCTTCATACCGATGGTATTCAACGGAGGTATGCTGGCATCCTACGTCGTAGTAAATAACATTTTGAACCTGAGAAACACCATATGGGCATTGATTCTGCCTCTGGCATGTTCTTCCTTCAGTGTTACGATCTGCCGGACCTTCTTCAGGACGACCGTGCCGGATGCACTGATTGAAGCAGCGAAGATCGATGGGGCGGGACAGTTCCGGATCTGGTCCAGCATCGTACTTCCTATCTCCAAGCCTGTAATGGCTACGATCGGAATGTTCGCAGCATTCGGATACTGGAATGACTGGTTCCAGGCTTCCCTGTATATTCAGGATAAGAATCTGCAGACCCTGCAGTCCATGCTGAATAAGATTCAGGAAAATATTGAATATATCGCAAATAACCCGTACGGCGGCCTTTCTCTTCAGCAGTATAAGATGGGAATGCCGACAGAGTCTGTGCGAATGGCAATTGCAATTGTAATTATTGTACCGATTGCATGTACATATCCGTTCTTCCAGAGATACTTTATCTCCGGTCTGACGGTTGGTTCTGTAAAAGAGTAAATTCGCCCGACAGGGGCAAAACAGGAGGAAAACATGAAAGCAAAAAGAATGATGGCAGCAGGCCTTGCAGCAGTTATGGCTATGGGTACGCTTGCAGGCTGCGGCAGCAGTAAGGACACAAAGACAGCGAAGAATGAAGCAGGAGAAGAGATCGTAAATCTGAAATGGATCACCATTGGAAACGGGATGCCGTCCAACTACGATTCCTGGATCGGAAAAGTAAATGAATATATTGGGGGAAAAGTAGGAGTAAATCTGGAGATGGAGGTAATCCCGTGGGGTGACTGGGATAACCGGAGAAACATCATCATCAGTACGAATGAACCGTACGATATCATCTTTGGAAACGGCAATAACTACATCGCAGATATTAAGCTTGGTGCCTACACCGATATTACAGATCTGGTTGATGAGAATATGAAGGAATTCAATGAGCTGATGCCGGAACAGTACTGGGAGGCAGTACGGGTAGACGGCAGAATCTACGGGGTACCTTCTTATAAAGACAGTTCTATTTCCAACTATGCCATCTGGGATAAAGAGCTGGTAGACGAGTATGACATCGATTATAAGAACCTGACAGAGCTGGAAGACCTGACACCTGTCTTTGAAATGCTGAAAAAGGAGAAGAATGATTATCCCGTATATATTAAGAACGACGGTGTATATTCCATCTTCGACCCGTACGACCAGATTGGTGCAGGTACACAGATTCTCGGTGTAAGATATGACGATGCGGAGGGAAGAGTATGTTTCACTCTGGAAGAGCCGGATGTTTACTCTGCACTGGAGACATTCTATGACTGGAACAAGAAGGGCATTATTAACCCGGATGCTTCCACACTGACAGAGGGCCGTGTTTATAATATGTGGAGAATTGCCCAGGGCTGGGAATCCGCAGGCGTTACTTCCTGGGGGCCGCAGATGGGTAAGGAAGTTGTAGTAGCGAAGGTTGGCGATACCATACTTTCCAACGAAACAGTACGCGGTTCCATGAACATGATTTCCACCAACACGAAATATCCGGAGAAGTGTCTGCAGCTTTTGAACCTGCTGAACACAGATACAACATTAAGAGATATGTTCTACTACGGCGAAGAAGGCGTAAACTTCGAGTATGTAGATGTGGACGGAACTCAGAAGGCACACAAGATCAACGAAGACTGGTCCATGGCCGGTTACACACAGGGTACGTTCTTTACGGTTACACCGATTGAGACAGATACGAACGATCAGTGGGGCGAAATCAAGGCTCTGAATGAGCAGGCAGTTGCTTCTGCTATGCTTGGATTTACCTTCGATACTTCAGAAATCTCCGACCAGCTGGCAAATTGCCGTGAAATCTGGCTGCGCTACCGCAGTGAGGTTATGACCGGAGTGAAAGACCCGGCAGAAGTAGTTCCGCAGATCAAGGAAGAACTGATGCAGGCCGGATTCCAGGATGTCCTGGATGCCGCACAGGCGCAGGCAGATGAATTCCTGGCAGGAAAAGCAGATACTGCAGATGCAGGGGAAGCACAGACAGAATAAAAATTTTGTATCATCATAATGCTGCAAAGCTTTACAAGACTTGCAGAAAATAAAAACAAAAAGCTGACGCAATCAGTAAAAGTTACTTTGAAATAATTTGCGTCAGCTTTTCTTACGCGAAGGCAAAGTGAAGGAGGTCATGCTTGCATGAACCGACTGAACGCGCCCGCGATAACGAGTGAAAATCGCAAAGCGAGTTTCACTCGTTTACGCGAAGGCAAAGTGAAGGCACAGTGAGGAGAGGTCGTACTATGCGGTTAATAAGTAAGACGGACGGCAGGCCGTATATGAATGTTATATTCGGTAATTTTTACAGCCCCGCCTTTGATGATGAATCATTTGTGGATGAGACCATGGCTTTGATTAAGAAGCTGGGGTTTAACAGTGTCATGTTCGATACGAAGGCATGGGAGGATTTCAGGGAAAGATATGAGACTGGCGCATTAAGCCAGTATGTGAAGATGCAGGAGTACATGGGAGAATCGGCCCATCGCCACGGTCTGGCCTACAATTTCCTTCTGCTGTATCTGAACGGTGACAATCTGTATCCCCATATCCGTTTCAGCCCTCCGATCTTCGGGGAAGAGGTGGTGTATCTGGACGGTACTCCCGGAAGATGGTATAAATACTGGTCGCAGAAAGCACAGGAGTCCATGAAGGAGCACGTGGAGCGGATCATGGAACGGTACGGAGAGGGATGCGAGCGGTGTCTGATTCGGACGAAAGAAGGGCCGGAAGTACAGCCGGAAGTACAGAAGGACACGCAGCAGAAAGAATGGACAGAAGCAGGGGCGAAAACGCATAAGGAGGCGAGGGAGGTCATCCCGGTATGCAGCATGTGGGATCCGGTGGTGGCTCCCAGCTTTGATGCGGAGGGAAGAAGGCGGTATCTATCCTTTTTGAGAGAGCTGTATCACGGCGATATTGAATGCCTGAACCTCACGTATGGAACGAATGCAGAAGGTTTTGAATGTCTTTCGCCAGGAGAGTACTGGTATGGGGTGCGGTATGAAACGGATTCTTTTTATACGGAAGAGGATGTGAAGAACCGCACGCCGAGATTTTATGTGTGGCGGGATAATACTCTCTGGAAGATGCGGGAGCTTACGCTTTATTTTGAGAAGATAGGACCTATGCTGAAGGAGAAGCATCCGGATTTGTTTCTGTGTCCCGATATGACGCAATGGGGCTATTTCCTGAATATTTACGGAAGATCGCAGCAGGATCTTGATAATGAATTCAGTGATCTCTGGGATACCGCCATGCGGGGAATTGACATCTATGGCCTGGCACCTTATGTGGATTCCTGTCATTTTATTACCGTTCCTGTGACACCGGACGGATATCCGGATGCATACGTCGTATCCTGCCAGCACAGTATGATGAGGGTCATGAACGAAGGGAAAACGTTCATCGGAGGTATTTACTGGGGAAGATACATTTATAACGATATTTACGCGCTGCTTTCTCCGACGGAGATCATAGGGTCTATGACAGCCTGCGGCATGGATGGGTATACGTGCTACGGTATGAACGGGCTGGATGACGGCGGAGTGATGAACCGTATGGAGGAGAGCTTTCTGGAATCGCTTCGGCTGGCAAATACGTGGTGTGCAGAGGTGATTCCCCTTCGAAAAGGCGCAAGGAAGAAGGAAATCGCCATTCTCTTTCCATCAGAAATGGCGCATCTGGAACCATATGAAGTAGGGAATAACAAAATCAGGCGGCTGGACCTGCTTGGGTGGTACAAGCTCTGCTGTGATCTGGGGTATCAGGCGGATGTGATCAGCGGCCACGAAATAGAACGCGGGGCTTTGAAGGAATACAGAGTGCTGGTGGTTCCGTCCAATGACTGCTACTTTGCCGCAGGACACGGGAAAATGGAAGCAGAGATCAAAGACTGGGTCTGCCGGGGCGGTGTGCTTCTCCATGGACCGGGGGATATGCTGGCGGAAGCCTGCTTTGGCATCAGGGGAGAAGAATGCCCGAAAAAGCCTTACCGTTACGGAAAGGTAGTGATCCCTCAGGGAGAAGCCTTCTGCAGATATGAAGGCGGCCGGGAGATTGCGCCCTATGTGGATGGGGGAGGCTGCTGTGTGGCTGTATATACAGGTGACTGTCTGTCTGTGAGGATGGAGAGTGCGGGAGAACATACAGCTGAGGCCATGGAGAATGCCGGAGGACATGCAGGTGAGAATATTCAGGATGCAGACAGAGAAGTTCTGGGGGCGGTATACTCCTTTGGGGTACAGATCGGTGCTTCCTACGCGGCCAAGAATATCCCGCATGTGCCCTACGATCAGGGAAATAAGGAGATGTATCCAATCATCCAGTCCAGGACTGCTCTGGTGAAGGATATTCTGGGCCGTTATGTGACTCCTGTAAGCGAGATCTGCGAGCGGGGCATTGAGACGGGGGTATTCGGGAACTGCATGGTGATTGTGAACCACCGTTCCACGCCGTATGTGCTGCCGCGCAGATACCGGACAGAAAAGTACCAGTATCCCTTCCATGCCGTGCAGGATGGAAGAGGAGTGCTGGCCGGTCATGAAGCGGTATGGGTGAGCGATGAAGAGTGACATGGATGTATAAGGAAATAGAAAGCAGGAGCAGGCAATGGAAAAACGAAATTTGAATGATAACTGGAGAATGCGGTGCCTGAATCCGGAGAGCGGCCTGTCGGACTGGCAGGAGGCCGTGGTGCCGGGAAGTGTGTATACAGATTTGCTGAGGCAGAACCGGATACCGGATCCGTACTGGAAGGATCATGAGGATTCGATCTGTGCTTTGATGGAGGATGATTATGAGTATGAGTGTTTCTTCCGGGAATCGGGATTGGACGCATATACCGGTATTTATCTGAGATTCGACGGGCTGGATACGGTAGCCGATATTTATCTGAATGATCAGTACGTGGGGCATGGGGAAAATATGCACCGGATATGGGAGTATGATGTAAAAGACCTTCTTCGGGAGGGAGAAAATACTCTTCGGGTGATCTTCCGGTCGCCGCTGAAGTATATCGCCGAAGCGTATCAAACGTACGGAAATATTGGAAATGAGGATACATACGAAGGATTTATGCATCTTCGCAAAGCCCACTATATGTTCGGCTGGGACTGGGGCGCGCATCTCCCGGATGCAGGGATTTTCCGTCCGGTCTGGCTGCTGAAAGAAAACGGCGGAAGAATCGAAAGTGTTTCTATCCGGCAGAGCCATGAAGCGGGCAGATGTACGCTGGAACTGGAAGGAGAATATAAGGCAGCGAAGCCCGGAAGCAGCAGGGTAACGGTCACAGTAGCTTCTCCCGCAGGTGAAATCTTCGGGACAGAGCTGGATTCGGAGGGGCGCGGCAGAATCGTTATTGACCAGCCGCAGCTTTGGTGGGTAAACGGCCTGGGAGCGCAGCCGCTCTATGAGGTAAAGGCAGTACTCACACTGGATGGCAGGCAGGTCGACTCGTGGGAGCGGAGAATCGGACTGCGCTCTATGGGAATCAGAAGAGAAAAAGACCAGTGGGGCGAAAGCTTTGCACATGAGATCAACGGTATCCCGTTCTTTGCCATGGGCGGAGACTACATCCCGGAGGAGCATCTGCTGGGACGAAGAAGTGAGGAGAAGACAAGGCAGCTGCTGATGGACTGCAAGCAGGCGAATTTCAATGTGATCCGTGTATGGGGCGGCGGCTTTTATCCGGATGACTGGTTCTACGATATCTGCGATGAACTGGGGCTGGCGGTGTGGCAGGATTTTATGTTTGCATGTTCTGTGTATGAGCTGACAGATTCCTTTGAGACAAATATCCGTCAGGAATTCATCGATAATGTCAAACGGCTCCGCCACCATCCCTCCCTTGCGCTGTGGTGCGGCAATAATGAGATGGAAATGTTCGTGGACGAAAGGTGCTGGGTAACGAAGCATACGGAAGTGCGGGACTACCTTCTGATGTATGAGCGGATTATCCTTGAGATTCTCAGAAAATACGATCCGCAGACCTTTTACTGGCCGGCCAGTCCGTCCTCTGGCGGCTCTTTTGACGAGCCAAACGATCCCAGCCGGGGTGATGTCCATTACTGGAAGGTGTGGCATGGGAACCGGCCGTTTTCAGAATACCGGAAATTTCACTTCCGGTATCTGTCGGAATTCGGGTTCCAGTCGTTTCCGTGTAAAAAAACGATTGAGACATTTACAGACGATCCCGCAGACTGGAATATTTTCAGCTACGTGATGGAAAAGCATCAGAGGAATTACGGTGCCAACGGAAAAATCATGAATTATATGCAGCAGATGTACCGGTATCCGGGTGAATTTGAGACAGTGCTCTATGCATCCCAGCTTCTTCAGGCGGATGCGATCCGGTATGGGGTGGAGCATTTCCGGAGAAACCGGGGACGGTGTATGGGAGCTGTGTACTGGCAGATCAATGACTGCTGGCCGGTGATTTCATGGTCTTCGATTGACTACTGCGGGCGCTGGAAAGCACTGCATTATTATGCGAAGCGGTTTTTTGCCCCGTTGATGATTTCCTGCGAGGAGGAGAGCTGGATGACAGCGGAGGCCAATATGAACCGGCAGCACTTTACATTCCCGAAATCCATACATCTCCATCTTGCCAATGAGACAAGAGAAGAACGGGAAATTCAGGTGAAATGGCAGCTCCGGAATGCGGGGGCAGAGATTTTGCGTGCAGAAGAAAAGACTGTAAAGGTGGCAGCACTTTCCGGCGAGTGGCTGGAAAAGGTGGAATTGCCGGAACTGGATGTCTTTGGCGAGTACGTCAGCTACGAGGCATGGGAGGATGGACAGAAGATTTCAGAAGGAACCACCATTTTTTCCTATCCCAAATATTTCCACTATGAGGATCCGGAATTGTCCTTTACCGTGCAGGGGGATGAGATAACGGTTTCGGCAAAGAAGTATGCGAAGAGCGTGGAAATCCAGAACGAAAATCAGGATCTGGTTCTGTCGGATAATTATTTTGATTTGAACGGAGACAGCAAAACCGTAAAGATCCTGAGAGGAGATGCAAAAGGAATCCGGATCAGGAGCGTATATCAGATCAGGTAGAGGATACTGGAAAATTGTACAGAAAGCAATATGCGATATCTCTGGAGAGATGCGTAAAAAACAGGATGCGATAAAATAGAAAAGGAGAATGTAATATGAAACGATCAAAAATTAATGCAGAAATCAAACATATGGAAGAGCTGATTCAGGCCCACGGCTTTGAAATCCCGCCTTTCTGTAAATGGACACCGGAGGACTGGCAAGATAAAGGAGCGGCTTATGATGAAATCCGTGACAATATGCTGGGATGGGATATTACGGACTATGGCCTCGGAAAGTTTGATGAGGTGGGATTTTCTTTAATTACGATTCGCAACGGAAATCTGAAGATGGACAAGTACACCAAGACGTATGCAGAAAAACTGCTGGTAGTAAAGGAAGGACAGATGGCACCCATGCATTTCCACTGGAATAAGATGGAGGACATTATCAATCGCGGAGGCGGAAATGTCCTGATTACCGTCTATAATTCCACAGAGGACGGAGGATTTGCGGATACCGATGTGACGGTTAACTGCGACGGACACGAGTATACGGTTCCGGCAGGCACCCAGGTGAAACTGACACCGGGAGAAAGCATTACGATTTATCCGTATATGTATCATGATTTCCATGTGGAAGAGGGAAGCGGGGACGTACTTCTGGGTGAAGTATCCATGTGCAACGATGACGAGCATGACAACCGTTTCTATGAACCGATCGGACGGTTCCCGGAGATAGAAGAGGATGAAAAACCGTACCGTCTGCTCTGCAATGAATATCCGAAAGCAAAATAAAGTGTGTCCGAACCGTCATGCGCCGCAGCGGCGCACCACCGTAGGTGAAAGCAAGAAATATGCCTTGACGGTATCTTCCGGAAAAGCTTCAGGCCTGTGAGATATCATTTTTGAATATACAGGCGGGAATCTCCTCGGGCAGATTCAGAGTGCGGTAGCGTTCCAGAACGGTCCGCAGGTGCCCGATACCCGGAGAAGGAACTTTGATGTTGCCAGAACCCCAGAGGTGGTCTGTGCCGTCAGAGTTCCTCTTCAGATAGACCAGTTTGAAGTAGCGGTCCCATTCACCGGTCTCGTAGCGGAACACTTTCACAGACCGGTGAATACACTCATGTTTTACCAGCCTTTGTGAGATAACGGCAAGGGCATTGTTATAGATGACGGCATTCATGATGGTGCGGGGACAGTTGGCCTCCCAGACAGTCTGTATATGGATGTTGTGGGAGGACAGATACTGTTCGAACAGCTTTCGGGTACCGCTTCCCTTCTCACGTATGGCAAATTTCCGCCCTTCCAATTCCGAAGCCAACACGGTATCCTTCTGATAGAAGTCGTGATTCTTCCCGCACACAAGAACGAGAGAATCTTCTACGATCGGGATACTGGTTAATTCAGGGGATTCGATGATTCCCTCTACAACTGCCACGTCCAGCTCACGTCTGAGCAGCTTCTGCTCGATCTCCGCCGTATTGCTGACAAAAGAATAGATATCCATTCCGGGATAGTCTGCTTCCAGGTCTGAGATCACCCTTGACATAAGGCAGGTGCCTACCGTCAGGGAAGAACCGATGCGCAGATGGATCCGTTCCTGAAAACGCTGCATGGAAAGCTCCAGATTGTCGAAGTTGCCGACGGTCATAAGGGCGAGATTCAGCAATTGCTGTCCTTCCTCTGTGATAAACAGTTTTTTGTGTAAACGCTCAAACAGTTGGACGTGATAGTGCTCTTCCAGATCCCGGATCGCCTGGCTGACAGTTGGCTGCGTCAGATAGAGCCGGTTAGCTGCAGCACTCATAGAGCCTGTCTCAGCTACTGTAATAAAGATTTTCAGATGTCGAATGGTCATGTCCGGTTCCTCGCTATTTTTATATCTATAGATTTTTTCAATATTATGGATTTTATTTTACGATTTTTCTTTATGAATGGCAAGTATTATAATAGAAGAAACGATGGTTATTCAATTTTGAGGTACTGAAAGGAGAAAACTTATGAAGTACGTAATTCTTGGCGGCGTGGCTGCCGGAACAAAGGCGGCAGCAAAGCTGAAACGCTGCGACCGGAATGCGGTTGTGAAGGTCTATACCAGAGGCGAAGATATCTCTTACGCCGGATGCGGTCTGCCGTATTATATCGGCGGCGATATCCCGTCACGGGAAGGTTTGATTGTCAATACACCGGAGAAGTATTCCGGACTGACCGGGGCGGAGGTTTTCACAGGCTGTGAAGCGACAGGAATTGACAGTACCAGCAAAACGGTCTGTCTGAAGAAGGCTTCCGGTGAGACGTTTACGGAAACGTATGACAGGCTGATCATTGCCACCGGGGCAGTTCCTTTTGTTCCGCCGGTGGACGGTGTACAGCTTCCGGGTGTGTTTTGTGTACGTACGCCGGATGACGCGGTAGCTGTCCGTGATTATGTGGAAGATCAGAAGTGCCGTAAGGCGGTTGTCTGCGGCGCCGGATTTATCGGCCTGGAAGTGGCGGAAAACCTGATGGCACAGGGCCTGGAAGTGACTGTGATCGACGCGGCTTCCCAGATTATGCCGAATGCCTACGATGAAGAGATGGCAAATTACGCGAAGAAGCAGCTTAAGGCAGCCGGGATGCGCGTACTGACCTCCACAGCTCTGAAGGGGATTGAGGGATCTGAGAAAGCAGAGAAGGTAATCACTGAGAATGGAACGCTGGCTGCTGATCTGGTAATTATGGCGATTGGTGTCCGCCCGGCAACTGCTTTTCTGGCGGATTCCGGTCTTGAGATGTTCAAAGGGACGATTCTGGTGGATGCACAGATGAAGACAAATCTACCGGATGTCTATGCCGTTGGTGACTGCGCCATGGTGAAAAATGCGCTGACAGGACAGGCACAGTGGTCTGCTATGGGATCCACCGCGAATCTGGCAGCCCGCGCTATGGCAAAATCCCTGAACGGGGCTGGAAACGGCTACGGCGGATGTCTGGGAACCGGTGTGGTACGTCTGCTTCCGAACCTGAACGGCGGCCGTACAGGTCTTACTGAGGAACAGGCAAAGGCAGCAGGCTATGCGGTCACCTCTGTCATCTGCGTATTAGATGATAAGGCACATTACTATCCGGGTGCTTCCTCATTTATCGTAAAACTGATTGCGGAAACGGCTACCAGAAAACTGCTCGGCCTTCAGGTATTAGGAGCAGGAGCCGTAGATAAGATGACAGATATTGCCGTGGTCGGAATCGCACAGGGGATGAAGCTGGATGACTTCGATACGCTCGATTTCGCCTATGCTCCGCCATTTTCCACTGCAATCCATCCGTTTGTGACCGCATGCTACATACTGGAAAATAAAATCGACGGTCTCTTCACCACCATGTCCCCGGCAGAGTATGCCGCAGGCGCTGCGAAGGGATACACTGTACTGGATGTGCAGCCGGCTCCGGCGATCCCGAATGCGCGCTGGATCGATCTGGCAGCCGTTGACGGGCCTATCGAAGGTCTGGAAAAGGATGCAAAGCTGCTGCTTGTGTGCGCTAAGGGCAAGAGAGGCTACTTCCTGCAGAACCGCCTGAAGGCTTACGGTTATACAAATACAAAGGTTCTGGAGGGCGGCGCATTCTTCAATGAAGTAAAAGTACCGCGCAATGGAAAGAAGCTTTCTGCGGAAGAGATCAAGCGTGTCAAAGGCCTGGGATGCCTGCAGGATAAGAGATACGGGGATGTATTTAATGTACGTGTCATCACCCGGAACGGAAAGCTGACATCGGAGGAACAGAGGAAGGTCGCGGAAGCAGCGGAGAAGTTCGGTTCCGGTGAGGTGACGATGACGACACGTCTGACTCTGGAGATTCAGGGAGTACCGTATGAACAGCTGGAAGCAGTCTTTGCGTTCCTGCAGGAAGCAGGCCTGGAGACGGGCGGTACCGGTTCCAAGGTTCGTCCGGTTGTATCCTGCAAAGGCACGACCTGTCAGTATGGTTTGATCGATACCTTTGCGCTTTCCGAGAAGCTGCATGACCTGTATTACATCGGCTATCACGGTGTGTCCCTGCCGCATAAATTCAAGATTGCAGTGGGCGGCTGTCCGAACAACTGTGTAAAGCCGGATCTGAACGACCTTGGTATTATCGGTCAGCGTCTGCCGGAGATTGATCCATCCAAGTGCAAGGGCTGCAAGAAATGCCAGGTTCAGAACAACTGCCCGATCAAAGTTGCCAAACTGGAAGACGGAAAGATTCAGATTGATCCGGAAGCATGCAACCACTGCGGACGCTGTGTAGGCAAATGCCCGTTCGGTGCGGTGAATGAATCTCTGACCGGATATAAGATTTATATCGGCGGACGCTGGGGCAAGAAAGTGGCCGAGGGACGTGCATTGGATAAGGTCTTCACTTCGGAAGAGGAAGTGATCGATGTGGTAGAGCGTGCAATTCTGTTCTTCCGCGACGAGGGAAACTCCGGAGAACGTTTTGCAGACACGATCGCCAGACTGGGATTTGAGTATGTACAGGACAAACTGCTGAACAGCAGGATCGATAAGAAGCAGATCCTCGAGAAAACCGTAGTCGGCGGTGCGACCTGCTAAATGCAAGAAAATAATTGATATCAGAACCGATTCAGAAGCCCGCGTCTGCGGGCTTCTGTGTTTTGGGTAAAACGAGGTTTTTATGAATACGCCAAATAATAAGAAAAAAATTATTAAAATGTGGTTGCAAAACGGTTGCAGGGAAAGTCCGGAAGATATGTTTGAAATCATAAAAAGTGAATATCAGGGTCGTGATATTAACGGGGGTTTGTCTTGCACCAATTAGAAGCAATATCAAGTGACTTCGCAAAAAAAACATGATATAATGCCACCAACAGATTTTAATTTTGAATGCATGAAAAGGAGGGCGACTATGAAAAAAATGAATATGGCGATTTTGGGTGCCGGCAATATTGCGTCTATGATGGCAAAGACAGTTCGTGAAATGGAAGAAGTAAACCTGTATGCAGTGGCAGCACGTGACAGGGAACGTGCCGTGAAATTTGCGGAAGAGTTCGGGGTTCAGCATCCATACGGAAGTTATGAGGAGATGCTGAAGGATAACGGAGTGGATCTCGTGTACGTTGCGACTCCGCACTCCCATCACTATGAGCATGCGCGGCTCTGTATTTCTTACGGGCGTCCGGTTCTCTGTGAAAAAGCGTTTACTGAGAATGCAGAAGAAGCAGAAGAGCTTCTTGCCTTTGCGAAGGAGAAGGGCGTTTTTATCACAGAGGCTATGTGGGTGCGTTATATGCCGATGTCCGTGATGCTGAAAGAAATCATTGCATCGGGCAGAATCGGCAGGGTGGTCGGACTGACCGCCAATCTTGGATATTCCCTGATGCATGTGGAACGGATGGTACGGCCGGAGCTGGCCGGAGGCGCACTGCTGGATCTTGGGGTTTATACGTTGAACTTTGCTACGTGGGTGTTGGGCGATGAAGTGCAGAATATGACAGTTGCCATGGTAAAGCATGATACAGGCGTGGACAAACAGGAACTGATCGATCTGATTTATGCGGACGGAACGGTAGCGGGGCTGTTTAATACGATGCAGGCGACCACGGACCGCAAAGGATATATTTATGGAACAGAGGGCCACATCGTTGTGGATAATATTAATAACTACGAGGCATTTCATATCTACAATAACCAGTATGAACTGGAGGAAACGATCGACTGCCCGAAGCAGATTACGGGATATGAATATGAAGTGCTTGCCTGCAAAAAAGCGCTGGAGGAAGGAAAATTGGAATGTGCGGAGATGCCGCATGAACATACGCTGCGTATCATGAGAATTCTGGATCAGATACGGGCAATGTGGACGGAAGAGAAATCTTAAGAATTTATTCAGTATTTTTATTGCTGATATTCAGATATTGTGGCTATTATGTAGAGACAGGACAGTGATGGAGACTGTCCTGTCTGGAAATAGAAAAGAAAGGAAAACATAATGGCACATATTTATATTGCGCTGGTAGATACACCGGGGATTTTTGCATTTTTCATCCGGAGGTTTCTGAAACAGAAATATATCCACGTGGTGATTTCGATGGATGCCGGAATGGATGAGGCGTACAGCTTTGGGAGACGCAATCCGTTGGTACCCGTACTGGCAGGCTTTGAGAAGGAGGATAAGAAAAAGATCCTGCATGCATTTCCGTCCGCAGATTATCTGGTTTGTGAGATTGACTGTACGAGGGAGCAGAAGGAGAATATCCGGAAGAGACTGTGTGAGGATATGAAGAAGCGCCGTCATTATCATTATGCGGTGCTTGGGCTTCCCTTCCTTGTATGCAACCGCCCGTTTTACCAGAAGAATTTTTATACCTGCTCTTCCTATATCGCACGGCTTCTGAAGGACAATGGAATCACCGTTTCCGAGAAGCATTTTTCTCTGGTGACACCGAAGGACTTTTACGAATATCCGGATAAACGGGTACTGTTCGAAGGGGCTCTTTCAGAGCTGATCCATGCAGACTTCCGGTGGAGAAGATGTGGCCTGCATCCATATCATCCAGTGACTCACAGATCGAAAGCGGTGTGTGAATAACTGTAACCCTTTAAATTGTCAGTCAGAAGATATTTCAGAATACAAAATAAAATCAACTCAATAGAATACACCTGTTTCAAGTGGCTAATATCCACTGAATACAGGTGTGTGATCCGTATATTTCGTCAGTGTACATACACCTGTTCTGCATGATATTCTCATCAGGTAACAAATCACCACCAGATACTCTTACGGTTACTGTTCACGGGGAAGCTGTACCGCGAGGTGTTCAGGTGCGGTTTCGCACCTGAATCCCGAGTTTCGCGGTATGCATGGAATCAGGCGGGGGATTTTGATTGCATTTGAGACGGAAGTTATAGTATACTGTGAACAAAGCAACAGGCGATTATGCATGTCTGGATAGGAGACAGTATTTATGAAGGAAAATGGTTTGAGCAGAAAGATATATCTGGAGCTTGACCCGCCGTCGGAGGAGGATCAGGCATCCTGCCAGAGGAGGATCCTGCGTGCACTTGAGGATCAGGGAATCCGGGCGAAACTGTCGCTCACGGTGCTTAAGGCGCTGTACCCGCTCTGTGACCGGGCAGACTGGAAGGTGACGGTATCACTGGCGTATGATGGGGAGCGTTGGATTGCTGCCGCGATCGAGGAAGGGGATACCTCTGCAGAACATTACGGCCTGGCGGTGGATCTGGGAAGTACCTCTGTCGTGATGCAGCTGATTGACTGCAATACGGGCAGGATTGTGGCACAGGAGAGTGTTTATAACCGCCAGATTGCATTCGGCGAGGATATTCTGACACGTATCTTTTACAGCAAGGATGATGCCGGGCATCTGGAAGAAATCAGGCAGGCGACGGTTGATACGTTTACAGAGCTGATGAAAAAGCTTCAGCAGGTGACGGGAGTGGATACGGAAAAATGTATCTCCATGGTAGTCGCGGGCAATACTACGATGATCCATTTTCTGATCGGGCTGGATGCATTCTGTGTATTTTCTTCCCCGTATGCAGTGCGTGCGGACGAGCCGGGATTCTACACCGGAAAGGAGCTCGGGATCCCGGTCCCGGGATTCGTGTTCTGCTATCCGGGCAAGGCGAATTATCTGGGCGGCGATATTATCAGCGGAATGGTGGCAACCGGAATCCATAAAAAAGAAGAGATATCGTTGTTCTTCGATGTGGGAACCAATGGAGAACTGGTGGTCGGCAATCAGTGCTTTTTGCTGTGCGGTGCCGGAGCCGCAGGGCCTGCGCTGGAAGGCGGGGTAGTTAAGACCGGAATGCGTGCGGCGGCAGGTGCGGTAGAGAGTGTGAAGCTGACGGATGGAGAATTCGAGCTTGGTGTCATTGGGGATACGGCGCCGGCCGGGATCTGTGGATCCGGCATTGTAGACCTGCTGTCGGAGCTTTTTATCCACGGCTGGGTGGACCTGCGCGGCAGGCTGCAGCCGGAGGCTTCCGGCAAAATCGAATGGCGCGGGAAGGAAGAAGAATATGCGGTCTGCTATGCGCCGGGACTCTGGTTTTTCCAGAGTGATATTAATGAATTTTTGCGGACGAAAGCTGCCGCCTATACGATGATGGAGTATATTATGTCTGAGGCCGGGATGGGACTCGGGGATGTGAGTGATTTTTATATGGCAGGAGCTTTTGGAACGCATGTCAGAAAGGAGTCTGCGGTCAATATCGGAATGTATCCGGATGTGGAGCTTTCCAGAATCCATTCGGCAGGCAACAGCTCACTTGATGGAGCCAGAATGCTGCTGCTTGACCGTGGGATTCTGATGGAGCTGGATCATATTCTGGAGCTGATGAGCTATGTGCAGTTCGGAGCCGTGGAGGACTTTGTACAGAAGATGGTGGCGGCATCTGCATTGCCGCATACCGATATGGAACGGTATCCTTCTGTCGCAGCCAGACTGAGAGACGGGCAAAAAGAGAAGGCAGGGGAAAGAGGGAAAAGGACATGGAGAATCTGATATTCAGCCTGAACGCAACGCTGCCGATTTTTTTGACTATGATACTGGGATGGTTTTTCAAACGGACCGGTCTGATGGATGAGCGGTTTGTGGCGAAGATGAACCGTTTTGTATTTCAGGCGGCGCTTCCGGTGCTGGTGTTTCAGGATCTTTCTACCGTAGATTTTTTTGAAGTATGGGATACGAAATTTGTTGTGTTCTGCTTTCTGGCGACACTGATCAGCATACTGTCAGTGACAGCGCTGTCTTATCTGTGGAAGGACAGGAGCATACAGGGAGAATTCATTCAGGCCTCGTACCGCAGCAGTGCAGCGATCCTCGGAATTGCGTTTATCCAGAATATCTATGGAAATGCAGGGATGGCTCCGCTGATGATTGTGGCGACTGTGCCGCTCTACAATATCATGGCAGTTGTGGTGCTGTCTGTGATGAAGCCTGAGAGGGAGGCTCTGGATGGCAGGCTGCTTTTGAAAACACTGAAAGGGATCATCACGAACCCGATCCTGCTCGGGATTGCTGCTGGGATCGTCTGGTCGCTTTTGAAGCTTCCGATGCCGGTGATTCTGGAAAAGACTGTGAAGAATGTGGCAGTGCTTGCGACTCCGCTTGGACTGATGGTGATGGGAGCATCCTTTGAATGGAAACAGGTATCCGCGAAGTTGAAACCTGCCGCTGCCGCCAGTCTGATCAAGCTCGTGGTGCTCGCTGCGGTATTTCTGCCGGCTGCGGTATCACTCGGCTTCCGGGAAGAAAAACTGGTAGCGATCCTCGTGATGCTCGGCTCAGCCACAACAGTAAGCTGTTACATTATGGCAAAAAACATGGGGCATGAAGGAACACTGACTTCGAGTACAGTCATGCTGACGACACTGTTCAGCGCATTTACACTGACAGGCTGGCTGTATCTTCTGAAATCACTGGGATTGATTTGAAAACAGGAATCAGATATTGACTTGGATCGAAAATAAGCTAAAATAGATTTATCGACTGAATTTTAGGAGGGGACTACATTGGATTACGCAAAAGAATCATTAAGACTTCATTATGAATGGAAAGGAAAGCTGGAAGTAACTGCAAGGGCAGCTGTAGACAACAAGGAAGCACTGTCACTGGCATATACCCCGGGTGTTGCACAGCCGTGTCTTGAGATACAGAAGGATGTAAATAAGAGCTATGAGCTGACCCGCCGCTGGAATACGGTAGCCGTTGTCACAGACGGCACGGCAGTTCTGGGACTTGGAGATATCGGACCGGAGGCAGGTATGCCGGTGATGGAAGGAAAGTGCGTACTGTTCAAGGAATTTGGCGGAGTCGATGCGATTCCCCTCTGCGTGCGAAGCAAGGATGTGGATGAGATTGTAAATACGGTTGCACTGCTGGCAGGCAGCTTCGGCGGTGTAAACCTCGAGGATATCAGTGCGCCGAGATGCTTTGAGATCGAAAAGAAGCTGAAGGAGCGCTGCGATATTCCGATTTTTCATGATGACCAGCACGGGACGGCTGTGATTACACTGGCAGGTCTTTTGAATGCACTGAAGCTTGTCGGCAAGAAGATTGAAGATGTGAAGATTGTCACCAGCGGTGCGGGAGCGGCCGGGATTGCAATCATCAGGCTTCTGATGAGTATGGGACTGAAGAATGTGATCATGACAGACCGTACCGGTGCGATCTATGAGGGGCGCGAAGGCCTGAATCCGATCAAACAGGAAATGGCGAAGATTACGAATCGGTCCGGAGAAAAGGGGACACTGGCTGAGGTGATCCGCGGAGCAGATGTATTTATTGGCGTATCGGCACCGGGAACCCTGACCAAAGAGATGGTACAGACGATGGCAAAGGATCCGATTATTTTTGCGTGTGCCAATCCGGTACCGGAGATTTTTCCGGATGAAGCAAAAGCGGGCGGCGCGGCGGTCGTATCGACCGGACGCAGTGACTTCCCGAATCAGGTGAACAATGTACTGGCATTTCCCGGAATCTTCCGCGGTGCACTGGATGTGCGTGCGGCAGATATTAATGATGAGATGAAGGTTGCGGCAGCGTATGCGCTGGCTTCTCTGGTAAGCGATGAAGAACTGTCAGCGGATTATATTCTTCCTGCAGCATTCGATCCGCGCGTGAAGGATGCAGTGGCAAAGGCGGTGGCAGAAGCAGCCGTAAAGAGCGGCGTGGCAAGAATCTGAGCGCGGAAATAACAGAAAACAACAGGTGTGTAAGCTGTCCGGCTGTGTACTGGACTGATCGAAAACCATATGGAAGGGCGGAAGCCGATACAGAACGGAGGTGGAGAACATGCTGCATGTGAAAGGACTTCAGGAGGGGCTTGAGACATTCAAGACGCTGGGCTCTGATGTGAGGATGCGCATTATTGAGCTGTTATCTGAAAATGGTGAGATGAACATGAATGAACTGGCGTCGGCACTGGAGCTTACGAACGGGGCGCTGACAGCGCATATCAAGCGCCTCGAGGATTGCGGAATCATCAAGACGGTATCCGAATATACCGGGCATGGAAACCAGAAGAAATGCAGCATGAAGGTCAATCAGCTTTTGCTGAGCGTAAGCCCCGCAGAGGAGACGCGTGAGATAAAAGTCTATGAGACGGAGATTCGTGTCGGCCATTACAGTGATTATTCGGTTTGCCCTTCCTGCGGGATTGCCAGCGCTTACAGCATGATCGGGGAAGCTGATGACCCGCGCTATTTTGCACATTCTGAGCGGCTTCAGGCAAGTGTCCTCTGGTTTCAGTCAGGCTATATCGAATACCGGATTCCAAATATGCTTCCAAAGAACCAGCGTGTCAGCCAGCTTACATTCTGCTTTGAGATCTCTTCGGAAAATCACAGGATTGGGCCCGCGGCGCAGTCGGATATTTCCTTCTGCCTGAATGGAAAGAAAATTGGCAGTTGGCTAAGTCCGGGAGACATGGGCGGTGTGAAGGGCATCTATACTCCCGGCTGGTGGGTGATGCGTGAACGGCAGTACGGGCTTTTGAAGATGGTAGTCGTAAATAACCGGGGAACCTTTTTGGATGGGCTGAAAATATCCGATACATCATTGTCGGAATTCCAGCTGGATGACCGTAGTGAAATACGGTTCCGGTTTGTCGTTGATGATAAATCAGAATATAAAGGTGGCCTGGCGCTCTACGGTGCCGGATTCGGAAATTATAATCAGGATATCAAGGTCAGGGTGCACTATATGCAGAATGAGCCATAACAGTTCAGACTGCTTAGAAAATGAAGATTCGGTTCTGCGGCTTGTATGACGTAACAATTAGAGAGAATTCGTGTGAAAAAAAGTAAAAAACAGGTTGAAATTAAAGAAAATATGAGTATAATCTTTAGGAGCAACTAAAATAATTTACAGAAATCAAAAATATTAAAATAACAGGTCGTATTGCGGTCACATGAAAACTTGGTTCTGGCGGTTCGGACAGACAGAAGGGAAGTCCGTGGAACCGGGAGCACCGGGAGATTGAATGATTCGGGGAGGAATCGAATATGAGCAGCGAAACAAAACTGAGATACAATGAACCATGGATTCTGCAGCGGGCAGATCCATACGTATATCGCCATACCGATGGTATGTATTACTTTACGGCATCCCTTCCGGAGTATGACGGAATTGCACTTCGCAGATCTGAGACACTGTACGGTCTGAAGGATGCGGAGGAAGTCAGGATCTGGAACAGGCATGAGAGCGGCATTATGAGCTTCCATATCTGGGCGCCGGAGCTGCACTATCTGCAGGGAAAATGGTACATATATTTTGCAGGCGGAGACAAGGATGATATCTGGGAGATCCGTCCGTATGTTCTGGAATGTGCGGATGAAGACCCGATCACCGGAACCTGGGTAGAAAAGGGAATGATGCAGAGAAGTGATGATGATGCTTTCTCATTTACGGATTTCTCTCTCGATGCGACGGTATTTGAGAACCACGGGGAATATTACTACGTATGGGCAGAGAAGGTCAGTGTCGGAAAGAAGATTTCGAACCTCTACATTGCCAAGATGGAATCTCCGTACAAACTGAAAACTGCGCAGGTACTGTTGGCTACGCCATGCTATGACTGGGAGAGGATCGGTTTCTGGGTAAATGAAGGTCCGTTTGCCCTGAAGCGCAATGGAAAGATTTTTCTGACGTATTCTGCGAGCGAGACAGGTGTAGATTACTGCGTCGGACTGTTGACTGCGGATGAAGATGCAGACCTGCTGGATCCGAATTCCTGGAGAAAGTCAAGAGTGCCGGTACTTTGCACGGATGACTCCAGAAAGATATACGGGCCGGGGCATAACTGCTTTACCCAGACGGAGGACGGCACAGACGTGATGGTCTACCACGCGAGAACAGAAACAGAAATCGAAGGAAATCCGCTCTACAATCCGAACCGCCATGCGATGATTACGAAGGTGAGATGGAATGAAGACGGAACACCGAAATTCACATATGAAGACTGAGATAAATTCAGATCATTATAAATAACAACAAAGAATACCTGCCATGACACGGAAAGCCAGAAAGCTCCGGGTATATGGCAGGTATTTTGTAATTTTGTCTCAGACAGTTTATTCGAGCACATCATCTGCATTAATCGGGCTGTACTGGATCCCGAATTCGATATCCTGATTATAATTTCCGAATCCCCGTCCGAATACGGTCAGTCCGCCCGTGTGCCGTGCCGTATCGGGAACTGCCATACGGAACCGGATCGTGTCACGGTAATCGAAATGGAACTGGTCAATCGTAATATTGGATATTTTGACGTTGTCCATGAATACGCCGTTGTATCCGATCGTAAGTGTCTTCAGAATCCCGTACTGGTTCCAGTTCGGAAACCACCAGTCGGGGGTAAACAGGCCGGGCACATCCGCAAAATCACCGGGACTGGTCCACATACCGATAAATGTGCCATTCAGATAAAAATGAATGTCCGACGGCCAGATATCGTTGCTTCCCGGGGCCTCTGAGCTGAGCTCCGCGGAGATGGAGATCTGATCGATCTTGCATCCGAAGGGAATGACACTTGGGATCAGGTATTCGACATAGCCTCTGGAAAACCAGAGAATATCGGCATCAAAATGTTTTTGATGTGCAAAAAAACGGGGATCATCCACTTCACCGACGATGGAGGTAGCAGTGGAGAGCCCGCAGGTAGGATAGACTTCGTATGAGGAATACTGTCCGGCCCGGAGATGGGACTTGAATTCATTGTGTGACTGCGTATCGTGTGAGAGTACAAAGAGTATTTTATCAAGATGTGGTTCACACATTTTTTGGTTGCCGTGTACCATAGAGTCCGTATTCACCCGGATCAGGTCGCAGCCTTCCAACTTACGGATATGGTTTGTGAGGGCACCATTTGTAATGTTCAGCCGCTCAGCCAGCTCGTTCATACTCATTTTCCCGTTTTCCAGCAGCAAGTTCAGAATCGAAATACGGATCTCGGAACCAAGGGCGCGGAAAACGTCCAGTTCTTCCTGAAAATTCTTGATATAACGCATAATATTCCCCTTATCTTGTAAGCGTTTATTCCATCAGCAGTGACTGTTCAAAAATGTGATATTTTGTAAGTATTCTTTTATTCTAGCAGGTTTTTTCAAAAAAACAACTAAAATTTACAATAACCTAAAGAAAAAAAGAAATATTTTATGCAAAACTAAAAATGCCGGAAGCGAGGTTGAGCAGAATATACAAAGAAATGCGCTATATAAAGGGAAAAAGTCAACGATACGATATGAAATTATAGAAAAATATAAAATATTTTATTTTATCCTTGACAAAAACGGGAAAAAGTAATATATTATTTCCATAAAACAAACAAAAAAGAACAAGGCACACAAAAAAAGGTGCACAGATTGCACAATTCCATTTTGGGATCGTGAATCATCATAACGAAAAGCGGATAAGCAATCTGCGCATCACATCAAAAGGAGGACAAACATGAAAAAGAGATGGCTTAGCGTTGCTCTTGCAGCAACCATGGTAGCTTCTATGCCGATCGCAGCTATGGCTGAAGAAGAGACAGAAGCAGCGGCAACCGCAGTTACGACGGTGGGACCGGATGAGGGAACACATTTTGAACTGTGGTCATTCGTAGACCTGCACAATGAGTTCTACGGAAAGATGGTTGAAGCCTGGAACGAGGAGAATCCAGACAAGCAGATCCAGATTACTTTCAGTACATATCCGTACGGCGATATGCACAACAAGCTGATGATGTCCCTGCAGGCAGGATCAGGCGCACCGGATATCTGTGACGTTGAGATCGGACAGTTCCCGAACTACACAGGAGCTGACTGCCCGCTGTATTCACTGAATGATGCTCTTGCTCCGTATGAAGAGTCCATGGTTCAGGCAAGACTTGATGTATACTCCAATGAAGATGGTACAAGAATCGGTGTTCCGACACACGTAGGTGCTACTGTTATGTACTGGAACGCAGAGATTTTCGAGCAGTACGGACTGGATTACAAGTCAGTTAAGACATGGGATGATTATACCGCACTCGGCGAGCAGCTTCGTGATGCTTCCAACGGTGAAGTTTATCTGACTGCTGTAGATACAGGCGGAGTTGACTGGATGTGGATCGCTATGGCTGAGTACGGTGAGGACTGGACAGGCGGCCCGGGCGGAACAGCTAATGTACAGCTTGATTCTGTTAAGAAGATGCTGACAATGCAGCAGCAGTGGCTGAACGACGGTATCGCTATGATCGCTACAGACGGACATACTGATACAGACGGATGCCGTGTAAGTATCAAGGACGGTGTGATCGCATCCTTCCCGAAGGCTATGTGGTACATGAGCCGTTTCAAAGATTACATGCCGGAGCTGGAAGGCAAGTTTGATATCACAACTGTTCCGGTATTTGAAGAGGGACAGAAGTGTTCAGTAGGTGTAGGCGGAACCGGTACCGTTGTTACGAACGAGTGTGAGAATCCGGAACTGGCAGCAGAGTGGCTTGCATGGGCTAAGTGTTCAGAGGAAGGCCAGCAGCACATCTGGAATGACCTTGGATTCGATGTCTGCAACACAGCATTCTGGTCAGACGAAGAGTTCGCATACAGTGAGTCAAATCCGTACAACACATTCTTCCGCGTAAAACCGTATGAGGTTCTGAATCAGCTCGCAGAGGCAGATGCAATCGGAACTGTTTATACAACATCTGTATCTCCGACACTGAACGACTATATGTGCACCACTACTCTGAACTATGTTCTTGAGGATGGATGGGATGTAGAGGAAGCTCTTCAGGATGCTCAGGATTATCTTGACATGGAGCTTATGTAATTCAGGAAAGAGTATAGCGTAAGGTTATATCAGGTTACAGAATAGAATAGAGAAAATTGGGGGAGGCCTGGGAATTGCATTCCCGGGCCTCGTTTTACGCAGAAGCAGAACTGTTTCTGCGGTTTGAGAAGAGAAAGGAGGAATACATCGTGAATAAGGCGAAAAAATTATTGTATTCCCAGAAGGTTGCACCCTATGTATTCGTGCTGCCGTTTATGCTGAGTTTGATTATTTTCTGGGCGTACCCGCTGATCAGCGGTATCGTCATGAGTTTTCAGGATGTATCGTTTGGAGGAACAGAATGGGTAGGCTTGTCACATTATCAGAAGCTTGCAAAGGATAAGTTCTTTGCTACGGCTGTTATGAACAGTGTGGAGTACATGATACTGACGCTGCTTCTGCTGATCCCGATCCCGCTGGTACTGGCAGTTCTGCTTGAGAGTCGTGTCACGAAGGCAAAGGGCGTGTGGAAAGTCATCATGTATATTCCGGCACTGACCTCCGTAGTTATTTCCGGTATGCTGTTCCGTTTGATGTTCTCAGAAGGTGCAAGCGGTCAGATGAACGTAATCATGCATATGCTCGGCAAGCCAAGCGTCGCATGGCTGAAGACAAAAGGTACTGCATGGTGTGCATTGCTTCTCCTGTGTATGTGGAGATGGACCGGTGTAAATATGCTTTACTTCGTATCTGGTCTGAAGTCTATTGACAATTCCGTATATGAGTCGGCAGATATCGATGGTGCGAACCCGACTCAGAAGCTGTTCTATATTACGCTTCCGCTGCTGAAACCGACCACAGTTTACGTTATCACGATTTCCGTATTTGCTGGTCTGTCAATGTTCCTGGAAACCTTCATGCTGTGGAATGGTAACTCATCACCGAAGAATATCGGTCTTACGATTGTAGGTTATCTGTATAAGCGTGGTATCGAGAAGAATGATATGGGTTATGCATGCGCAGTAGGTGTGGTACTGATGGTGATTGCCCTGATTATCAACTTCATCCAGTTGATTGCTACAGGTACGGTTAAAATTGGAAAGAAGGAGGACTAGTGAGATGGCAAAGAACGCAAATGCTCCCAAAACAATGGAATCTAACCATAAGCTTGCCACGTTCCTGTCAACAGGGCTGTTTGTGATTGTCTGCGGACTGATTGCATTCCCTCTGCTTGCTGGATTACTGGCTTCCTTCCGTCCGGGCAGTGAAGTAATTTCAAAGGGTATGTCTCTTGACTTCGTATCCCCGATGAGCCTGGATAACTACAAAGCTTTGTTTGCAATATTACATCCGTCAACAGCTTCTGCGGAGGCTCTGGTAGGTTCCCAGAAATATTTCATGTGGTATAAGAACAGTCTGATTCTGACACTCCTTACAGTTGTGCTGACGCTGCTGATCTGTTACTTCATTGCATATGGTTTGTCAATGTATAAATTCAAGCTGAACGGTTTCCTGTTCTTCATGATCATTGCGACCATGAGCGTACCGTTCGAAATTCTGATGCTTCCGCTGTATCAGGAAATCACAGCACTTGGTATCATCAATACAAGAGCAGGTGTTATTCTTCCCGGACTGTGTGCAGCAGGTACGATTTTCTTCTTCAAGCAGTATATGACGAGCTTGCCGAAGGAACTGCTTGATGCAGGCCGTGTGGACGGATGTACTGAGTATGGTATCAGTGTAAAGATTATGATGCCGATCACGAAGCCGGCATTCGCTTCTCAGGCAATCCTCTGTGCGATGGGTTCCTGGAACAACATGCTGTGGCCGATGCTTGTATTCCGTGATACAGACAAGTTTACATTGCAGATTGGTTTGAATACTCTGTTAACACCGTATGGCAACAACTACGACCTTCTGATCGCAGGTTCCATGTTCGGTATTATCCCGATTCTGATCATTTACCTGATCTTCAACAGATATCTGGTAGATGGTATGACATCCGGAGCTGTCAAGGGCTGATGTGGTCAGAATACGAAAAATAAGCTGATGTTAACGGATTATATACATAACGGCCTGAACACTTTTTCTGCATGCTGAAAACTGCTGAAAAAATAACTGTTATGTGAAATATTTTATACAAAATTAAATTGAAAAAGTTGTAGCACATGTGTTAATCTAATCTGCGTGGCTCCCCAAAATGGGGAGTCACACAGAGCATTACAGAGAGTTTCCGAGGAGCGCAGCGATGTATAAGTGTGCACCTCGCAGCAGGGAAGAGGCTCTTCCGGAATGTTAGAAGAATTTACCAGATGACCGGCTGCGTTTGAGACAGAAGTCCGGTTCTCCGGGCTTTTCTTTCATTTACGGGAGAAATGCGTCAGGTACAGGTATTGGCGCATATGTCTGACTGAGGAACTTTTCTATATGCTGATACTGAAAAATTTTCTGGTTATAACGAAATGAAATTGTAATTATTACGAACACAAAATGAAAATTCGGCCTGAACAGATGAAGCTGCACGGTCTTCTTTTTCAGTTTGCTGCTGTTCCGGATTGTTACAACACATTATGAACGAGGCGAGGTAGAGATGGCAAAGTACATTATTAACACAGAAAACAAAAAAAGTAAAATTAACAAAGAGATTTACGGACATTTTTCCGAGCATCTGGGACGTTGTATTTATGAAGGGCTGTATGTAGGGGAAAATTCCGATATTCCGAATACAAATGGCATGCGTAACGATGTTGTGGAGGCATTGCGTGAGATTAAGGTTCCGGTGCTTCGCTGGCCGGGCGGCTGCTTTGCAGACGAATACCACTGGAAAGACGGAATAGGTCCGAAAGAGAAGCGGAAGAGAATGGTTAATACGAACTGGGGCGGAGTGGTTGAGGACAACAGCTTCGGTACGCATGAATTTTTTGAACTTTGCCGCCAGCTCGGCTGCAAGACGTATGTCAATGGAAACGTCGGAAGCGGCACGGTTCAGGAGATGTCTGAGTGGATCGAGTATATGACATTCGACGGAGAGTCACCGCTGGCGCAGATGCGTGCGGAAAACGGCCATCCGGAACCATTCCATGTGGATTACTTTGGAGTCGGCAATGAGAACTGGGGCTGCGGCGGCAATATGACGCCGGAATATTATGCAAATCTGTACCGCAGATATCAGACCTATGTAAAGCAGTATAAGCATGTACCGGATCATCCGGAAATGATCACGGACGAAATGATTCACAGGATTGCCTGCGGTGCGAATGTGGATGATTATGAGTGGACAGAAGGTGTGCTGAAGACACTGTTCAGACATTGCGAGGATCGGTTCCACGGCAATCTGGAAGGACTTTCACTTCATTATTATGTACATCCGGAAGGATGGCAGATCAAGGGAAGCGCCACAGACTTTGACGATAAGGTATGGTACAAGACCATGGCCAAGGCTGCCTACATAGAAGAACTGATCGACCGCCACAGTGCGATCATGGATCAGTATGATCCGGAAAAGCAGATCGGCATGATCGTGGATGAGTGGGGAACCTGGTTTACCGTAGAGCCGGGCACCAATCCGGGCTTCCTGTATCAGCAGAATACGATGCGTGATGCACTGGTTGCAGGTCTGACTCTGAATATTTTCAACAAGCATTCCGATCGTGTGAAAATGGCTAACATTGCACAGATGGTGAACGTACTGCAGGCAGTGATCCTGACGGATGGTCCGGAGATGATTAAGACTCCGACCTGGCACGTATTCAATATGTACAAGCATCATCAGGATGCGACTCTGGTGGACAGCTATCTTGAGACGGAGACAATCGGTGAGGAAGCACAGTATATGGTGCCGAATCTGACAGAGTCTGCTTCCATTGATGCAGATGGAAAGCTTCAGATTACCGTGGCGAACCTTTCGTTGACAGACAGCTATCCGGTAGATGCGCGTATCACAGGCTTTTGCGGTGAGAAGGTGACAGCGGAAATTCTCTGTGAGGAGATGCATGCGATGAATACCTTCGAGGATCCGGAAGCAGTAGTGACGAAGTGCTTTGATGGTGTGGAGCGGGTACACGGCGGACTGAAGTTTACGATTCCGGCATGCAGTGTGGTACATATTACAGTAGAGTGATTGATTCCCGCGGGCAGAAGGCCAGGTGATCATGCTTGTACGAACATTTGGAGCTCTTGACATGTTCTGGAGCAATAGAGCATTTACCCAGGTGATCGCGCTTGCACGAACATTTGGCGGCAGCCGCGGGGGATTTGACTTCTGTGCAGCAGTGAACCGGGGACAGCTACCCCGTGAACAGTAACAACAGTTCCCCTTTGTACGACAGAGGTGATAGAGACAGTGGGAAATACAGAAGCAGCGGAATACAGCGGTAAAAGCACTCTGGATGAGAGCAGCAGAGGGCCGCTGGATGTGAAAGAGCCGCGGCGGTTCTGTCGGAAATGTCTGACCAGGGACATGGGAGAGACGGAATATTTTCGGAATCTGCACGAATATATTGAAAATCTTGATGAGGATTTGAAAGTGAGCGAGACGGTGTATGAGCGCCGCCTCGCATTGTGTAAGGAATGTGAGAAGCTGCTGCAGGGGATGTGCAGCATATGCGGCTGCTATGTAGAGCTTCGGGCAATTATGAAGAAAAACCGCTGCCCGCTGGTAAAAGCGAGATGGGAGCGGGAAAAGGAAATGGAGGAATAGAAGATGCAGAAGTATGCAAAGATGGTCATTGATAAGGATTTCCGTATTTCGGAGATCGACAAGCGGATTTACGGCTCTTTTATCGAGCATCTGGGAAGAGCCGTCTATGAAGGTATTTATCAGCCGGGACATCCGTCCGCAGATGAGAACGGATTTCGCCGCGATGTGATGGAGCTTGTAAAAGACCTGAATGTGCCGATTGTACGGTATCCGGGCGGCAATTTTGTTTCCAGCTTTGTATGGGAGGACAGCGTGGGGCCGGTAGAACTGCGTCCGAGACGTCTGGAGCTGGCATGGAGAAGCCTTGAGACAAATGAGATCGGTGTGAATGAGTTCGCAAAATGGACGAAGGCAGTCGGTGCTGACATCATGATGGCAGTCAACCTCGGAACGAGAGGAGTAGCGGATGCGTGCAACCTGCTCGAATACTGCAACCATCCGTCAGGGACAAAGTACTCTGATCTGCGTATCAGCCACGGTGTAAAGGAACCACATAATATCAAGACATGGTGTCTCGGAAATGAGATGGATGGTAAGTGGCAGCTTGGCTCCAAGACTCCGGAAGAGTATGGGCGTCTGGCATATGAGACTGCAAAGGCTATGAAGCTGATCGATCCGACGATTGAACTGGTATCCTGCGGAAGTTCCAATACGGATATGCCGACCTTCCCGCAGTGGGAGGCTACGACGCTGGAGCATACGTATGAGCATGTGGATTACGTGTCTCTGCACCAGTATTTTGGTAACCGTGACAATGATACGGAGAACTTCCTGGCACGCTCCATGGAGATGGATCACTTCATCAAGACAGTTATCTCTGTCTGCGACTTTGTAAAGGCAAAGAAGCGCGGCAAGAAGAATATCAATCTGAGCTTCGATGAGTGGAATGTATGGTTCCATACGGATGCTGAGGATAAGGATACGATGGACAATCGTCCGTGGCAGCAGGCTCCGGCGCTTCTGGAAGACCACTATACCTTCGAGGATGCACTTCTGGTAGGACTGATGCTGATTACGTTCATCAAGCATGCAGACCGTGTGAAGATGGCCTGTCTGGCACAGCTTGTCAATGTAATTGCACCGATCATGACGGAGACGAACGGACCGGCATGGAAGCAGACAATCTATTATCCGTACCTGCACGCTTCCAAATTCGGACGCGGTATCGCATTGCAGCCGGTATTGTCATCTTCCAAGCATGACACGAAGGAATACACCGACGTTACGGATGTAGATTCCGTAGCAGTTTACAATGAAGAGGCAGATGAACTGACTATCTTCGCGGTAAACCGCGACCTGAAGGACGATATCGTACTGACCTGTGATATCGGAAACTTTGAGGGATATTCCCTGATTGAGCATATCGTTCTGGAATGCGATGATATGAAGGCGACCAACAGTGCTGTACAGCAGGTAGTAGCGCCGAAGGCAGGAAATGAGACAAAGGTAGACGGCAGAATTGTTACGAGCAATCTGCATAAGGCATCATGGAATGTGATCCGTCTGGGTAAAAGGGCATAATCGAAGCGGCACAGAGAAATAGAACAGAGAAATAAGGTCCCTGATGTTTCGAACTATGCCGCTGCGGAACAAACAATACATGAATATCAAGATCATATTCACATTTCAGAGGCAGGTAATGAATGAAAGAAAGGGTGCTGCAAAATTGTTATTGCAGCACCCTTTTAGTGAAATATGACTGATATTTACTTCTCTGCGCTGTTCGCCGCAGCAATATGCTGCTTCAGTTTCTCGAAGCTTTCTTTGCTGATTACGTGCTCAATGCGGCAGGCATCCTCGGCAGCAACTTTTGGATCTACACCGAGTGTGGTCAGCCATGCGGTAAGCAGCGTATGTCGCTCGTAAATCATCTCTGCAATCTCACGTCCTGCATCGGTCAGAGTGATATGACCGTCTGGATCCATGACAATAAGTCCTTTTTCACGAAGTCCTTTCATCGCAACACTGACACTTGGTTTGGAAAATCCAAGCTCGTTCACGACATCGATGGAACGGACCTGCGGGAGACGATTGTGAAGGATTAAGATAGTCTCCAGATAATTTTCTGCTGATTCAAGTACTTTCATGTATAACTCCTTTTAAATAAATATTTTGCGTTTGTACGAATAAATGGTAATGAATGATAACTTTTCCGATATAAGAACTTGTATTTATTTAGTATAGCACAGAGACATCAGAAAAGCAAAGAAAACTTAAAAAATATACTATAGGTATTTTGTTAAAAGGGAATCAATTGTCAATACTGCACAAAGAAAGACTGATAATGACAAGGTCAGGAATTGAAACAGAGGTCAGAACATGGTATACTATAGAAAAAAATGGAAATAATACGCAGCAGCGGCGTACACAGAGGCAGTTCAAGCCTCAGGGGTTGTCAGCATAACGGAGTTGGAAAGGGATCGAGGCTTTTGATATCTGCACAGGTGCGGCTGCCTGGCGACTGCCGCGGGAATAAAAAGAAACGGGGGACATAGATATGAGAATTTACAGAGCTAAGGATTACAATGATTTAAGCAGAAAGGCTGCCAACATTATTTCAGCACAGGTGATTATGAAACCGAACTGTGTGCTGGGCCTTGCAACAGGTTCGACTCCGATCGGAACGTATCAGCAGCTCGTAGAATGGTACCGGAAGGGCGATCTCGATTTTTCTGAGGTGACGACCGTAAACCTCGACGAATATAAGGGACTACCGAAGGAGAATGACCAGAGCTATTACTATTTCATGAATGAAAACCTGTTTAGTAAGGTAAATATTGACAAGAGCAGAACATTTCTGCCGGATGGCATGGAACCGGACAGCGATAAAGCATGCCGTGATTACAACGAAATTATACATTCTGTAGGCGGTGTGGACCTGCAGCTTCTCGGGCTGGGACATAACGGCCATATCGGATTTAATGAACCGGGAATTGCCTTTGAGACAGAGACACATTGTGTGAATCTGACAGAGCGTACGATCAAGGCAAATATGAGATTCTTCGTATCGGAAAGTGACGTACCGCGTCAGGCTTATACGATGGGCATCAAGACCATTATGTCGGCACACCGGATTCTGATCGTTGTTTCGGGAGAGGACAAGGCCGATATCGTAAAAGAGGCATTCTTCGGTCCTGTGACTCCAGCGGTTCCGGCTTCGATTCTTCAGCTTCACAATGATGTAACGGTAGTTGCGGATGAAGCTGCATTATCGAAATGCGATGAGAGCGTAGGGCGAAAATAAGTTCAGGGCAGATTGCTGTCCGGCTGCGTCGGATATGGTTTGTATGAAAATGAGATTACAGATTTCAGGCAGTCCGAGTGTCAAACGGGGCTGCCTGTTTGGGGAAAAAGAAGCATCACTGAGACAGCGGGTGAGAGGAGGGGCATTGCGGAACAGAAAGTCTGCAATGGCTGTGTTCCTTTCGGGCTCAAAAAAGTGAGAGGAGAAGCATTGTGGAAAAGAAAGCAGGGGAAAACAGGAAGTGTCAGATACGGAATGGACAGATTTTTCAGGAAGAAGGAAGCTTTATTCCTGGAACTCTTTATATGCTTGGGGAACGGATTGTATCAGAGGAGGAATATCGTCAGGCAGACGGTATGGAGGATATTGCAGACGCAGACGGCGGATATGTGATTCCGGGGCTGACAGATATTCATTTCCATGGATGTATGGGAAGTGATTGCTGCGATGGCACGGAGGAGGCATTTCGTGTCATGGCAGAGTATGAGCTGAGCCAGGGGGTGACCTCTATTACCCCGGCGACTATGACGATGTCAGAGGAGGTTCTGACGCAGATCGGGCGGATTGCGAAAGACTTTTTCTGTAAAAATGGCTCAGATTTCTGTGGTATCTATATGGAAGGCCCGTTTATCAGCGTGGCCAAAAAGGGCGCACAGAATGAGAAATATATCCACCGTGCAGATGCGGAGATGTTCCATCGGATTCAGGATGCTGCCGGTGGGAAAATCCGTACCGTTGTGGTGGCGCCGGAGACGGAAGGGGCGCTGGAGTTTATCCGTGAGCTTCAGGGAGAAGTAAATATTTCGCTGGCGCATACAACGGCAGACTATGAGACGGCGAAAGAAGCATTTGCATGCGGTGCTTCTCAGATGACACATCTGTACAATGCGATGCCTCCGTTTACACACCGTGCTCCGGGACCGATCGGTGCGGCGGCGGACGATGCACATTGCATGGCGGAGCTGATCTGTGATGGTATCCATGTGCATCCGGCGGTAGTGAGGACGACCTTCAAAATATTCGGAGATGACCGCATCATCCTGATCAGCGACAGTATGAGAGCAGCCGGGATGGAGGACGGAGAGTACGATCTGGGAGGACAGAAGGTCATTGTGAAAGGGAATCTGGCCGTTCTGGAGGATGGAACAATTGCCGGTTCCGTGACGAATCTGATGGACTGTGTACGTACCGCGGTCAGGAACATGGGCATCCCCCTTGCGAGTGCGGTCAAGGCAGCGGCTGTTAATCCGGTGCGCGCAATCGGAATGCTGGATGACTACGGTACGCTGACACCGGGCAAATATGCGAACGTTGTGATATTGGATCGGGAACTGTCGTTGAAGCAGGTATATCATCGCGGTAAAGCCGGCATTTGATAGAGTATAGATGAGATGTTGTATTTTCAGTGGAAATGACAGGGGAAAGCGTGTACAATAATAGCAGAGAACAAAATCGACAGAAATATGTCTGAATAAGTAAATCAAAAGGATGGGAAGAGCTATGGATTGTATTGTGATTGGAATTGCCGGGGGTACCGGTTCGGGCAAGTCAACTTTCACTAATCGTCTGAAGTCACGGTTTTCAGAGGATATTGCGGTTGTTTATCATGACAATTATTACCGGAGACAGGACGATATACCGTTCGAGGAACGGAAAAAGGTCAATTATGACCACCCGGATTCTCTGGAGACGGATTTGCTGATTGAGCACCTGAAGCTGCTGAAGCAGGGGAAGGCTGTGGATTGCCCTGTGTATGATTACAGCCGCCACAATCGTTCCAATCAGGTCGTACATATCGAACCAAAGAAAATCATAGTGATTGAAGGGATTCTTCTTCTGGCGGACCCGAGGCTCCGGGAGCTGATCGATATCAAGATCTTTGTGGAGGCGGATGCTGATGAACGGATCCTGCGCCGGATTGTGCGTGATGTCAAGGAGCGTGGACGCGATCTGGACAATATCGTAGAACAGTATCTGACTACGGTAAAGCCGATGCATTATCTCTACGTGGAACCGACAAGGGCGACGGCGGACATTGTGATCAACAGTGGAATGAACGATGTGGCGTTTGATATTGTGCAGTCTAAGATCCGGCTGCTGTTGGAACAGAAATGACCGGGGAGTGATGCGCGAATAGGTAATTCAGTGAAGCGCAGCTTACCGAAGGCAGGGAGGTTATGTACAGACCTGAGGCAGGAGGAGGGCTCCGGATGATCAGTCTGCCGGACATGCAGAGCTGCCTGCCGGTAAAAAGTTGTAAAAGGTTTCAGTTGAATTGCCTGCCGGAAACAGAGACAGCATAGGGCTTTCGGATCAAATGGAGGAGAGAGCATGGAAGAATTAATCATACTCGGAACCGGGAATGCGAATGTGACGAAATGTTATAACACATGCTTTGCGGTAAAATGTGAGGAAGAGTATTTTCTGGTGGATGCCGGCGGAGGAAATGGTATCCTGCGGCAGCTGGAGCTTGCCGGGATACCGATGGAGCAGATTCACCATATTTTCCTGAGTCATGAGCACACAGATCATCTGCTGGGAATGATCTGGATGATACGGATCATTGCACAGCGGATGAAGCAGGGCAAATATGAGGGAGAACTGCATCTCTATATGCACAGTGATCTGATCGGGCCGCTGATGACGATTGTGCGTCTGACGGTGCAGGGAAAGTTTGTGAAGCTGATCGGAGAGCGGATCCTGCTTCATCCGCTGGAGGATGGAGATACTGCTGCGATTCTCGGTCATGACCTGAAGTTCTTTGATATCCGGTCGCAGAAGGCAAAACAATACGGGTTTACGATGCGGCTGTCAGATGGAAGAAAATTTACGTTTGCCGGGGATGAGCCATACCGTGAATGTGAGTATGAATATGTGACCGGAGCCGACTGGCTGCTTCACGAGGCATTCTGTCTCTACAGTGAGATGGAACAATTCCGGCCGCATGAAAAATTCCACACGACCGTGCGAGAAGCGTGCGAAATGGCAGAGCGAATGGGAGTAAAGAACCTGCTTCTGTATCACACGGAGGACAGGAATTACGAGAACCGGAAGGAGCTGTACCTCGCAGAGGGATCGCAGTATTTTCATGGAACGCTGTACGTACCGTATGATCTGGAACGGTTCATACTGTGACAGAGAAAACGTATCCGTGGAAGCTGAAATTAGAAACTGACAGAGAAAATGTGTCCGTGGAAGCCGGAATTAGAATTTGACAGGGAAAACGTGTCCGGAGGAGCCGAAATTTAGAAGGTTGACAGAGTGAGAACGGACAGATGCAGAAAGAAAGACTGCCTGTGTATCAGAGAATGACAGCAGCAGAATGCAGCGCAGAATGACAGCTATATTTCAAGGTGAGGAAATAAGCTGTTATGCAAAGGCATATTCTGCTGCTGTTATTTTATTTTTAGTACTTGACAATACAAGGTACTGGATATACTATAATATCCAATACGAGGTATCTGAAGGGAGGAACGGGTATGAATCCTCAGTTTAAAAAGGGAGTTCTGGAAATGATTGTGCTGGTTGCAGTCAGCAGAAGAGATATGTATGGCTATGAACTGGTAGCCGAAGTTTCGCAGGTGATCGATGTAAATGAGGGAACGATTTATCCATTGCTGAAGCGTCTTACGAATGAACATTATTTTGAAACGTATCTGAGAGAGTCGACCGAGGGACCGCCGAGGAAATATTATCATCTGACCGCAGCAGGTGTGCTTTACCGCGATCAGCTGGTGGAGGAGTGGAATGAATTCTGGAAAAGTGTGAATGGTTTTCTGACGGCAAACCGCCGGGAGGAACCGCAGACCGGGACCAAACATAAAATCAGTTTCCTGAGAGAGCGGATGGAAATGTAAGAGGGGAGTCTTACGGAGGGATCGCGGCAGTAACCAAAAGTAACCGGGGAGAAGACGGGCTGCAGATCTGACAGTTGCCATTTTGGCATTGCCTGTGAATGTCCTGCCTGGGCAGAAGCCGGAGCGGTAACAGAGAGTGGCAGACGGCAGGAGAGCAGGCCGGTGATAAAATTGTGCGAGGAGGGCATACTTGTATGAGTAAGGATAAATTTCTGACAGAACTGGAACAGAAGCTACACGTATTGAATGAGCAGGAGCGGAAAGATGTTCTGGAAGAATATGCGCAGCATATTGATCTTAAGATTGAAAACGGGCAGAGTGAGGAGGATGCGGTAAGCGATTTCGGAAGCCCGGAAGCGCTGGCTGCGGAGCTTCTGGATGCATATCACATTAATTGCGAGTATGCATCAGCAGGAAGTCCGGACGCTACGGAGAAAAAACAGGAAAATAACAGCGGCATCGGACAATCGTTTGGCAGAACAGTCTCAAACGCAGCGGACAATATGCGGAATAAGGCCGGTCAGGCGGCGAAAGGTGCAGGGAAAGCAGTGCGCCATCTGACGGAAGGAACAGGAAAAGCGGTACAAAATACAGGAAAAGGAATCGGAAGGATTTGTGTCAGCATGGTCCGAATGATGAAACTGATACTGGAGTTTCTGTTGGGAGGAATCAGGGGCTGCGGAAGAGCAATAAAACGATTGTGCTGTTTTGTGCTGAGACGGCCTTGTCCAGCAGCAGCCGGTTCCTCCACAGATATGGAAACAGAGGAAAAAACGGCAGGGGTGAAAGCAATACGTGTTCAAAAAGATACATGGAAGGAGCGGAACATGCAGCGGCAGGAAAAGAATGACGAAGACAGAATATCGAAAGCGGAACTGCGTCTGGAACGCAGAAGAATACGGAATGAGGAAGCGAGAGAACGGATGGCATTGATAGAGGAACGGCGTATGCGCGGGGAAATGCCTCTTCTTGTCCGGGGAGTTCAATGGTGTATTCATGTAATTTGGCTTGCGCTGCTGTTTTCCTGGAAATGCTGCCTGGCGATGGTTGCACTGCCGATTCTGTTTCTCGGGCTTTTGTCCCTGTTTCTGGCAGGGGCGGTTTTTGTATTGTTGATGCAGGGATATCCGCTTGCAGGCGCAGCGATGGTTTTGGTGGGGATGATACTGTCCTTTCTGGGGACGACCGCCCTGCTTCTGAGCTGGGTATTTCCCGGGAAAAAAGATCAGGGAAATGCAGTATATGCAGGAAACGAAGGGAGAAAATCGGGATACGATGCAGCCAGATATAATGCTGCGGCGATGGAATCGAGATACAATGCAGCCGGATATAATAATGCGGCGATGGAATCGGGATACTATGAAGCCGGATACAACAGTGAGACTGCGGAATCAGGATATGATTCGGTCAGACAAAACGATCAGATCATTAAGTCGGTACAGGTCGAAACAGCTTTTGGAGTGCAGAGGATGGCGGAGCAGGAAAAAGAGAATGAAATGCCGGAAAGAATTAGGAAGCCAGAAGAAACTGAGACAGCCGCAGAGAAAAAGAGAGAGACTGAAAATACAACAGGAATGCGCACAGGGGGAGTAGGAGGCATCCCGATAGAGGCAGGGTTGGCTGAGACCGAAAAAGACAGCGCAGTTTCACGGGAGAGCAGCGAAGATACTTCTTACGCCAGGAAAGAAGCGACGGAAGAAGCAGGGGAAGAAGCAGAGCTGGAAGAAGGGGGAGAGCCGGTATGAGATTCAGAAAATATATGGTCATTTTGATTCTGGTCGGGATTTTCCTGTGTGGTCTGGGAACCGGAGTTGGGTTTGTAGAGTTCAGCGAACTGGAATATCAGGGAACGGTTGTGCTGGGGGAAGAGGATACCGCCGAGAAAACACTTGTATGGGAACTTGGAAAAGAAAATTATCAGAACCTGAATCTGCGTGTCATGGAGGCAACAGAAGGGATCGAGGTTGTGGAGGATCGGAAGGTACCAAAAGATGAGATTCAGCTTGTTGTTACCTACAATCAGAGTTTCGGGGAGCCTGTTTTAGATGAAATGCAGGTTTATGAGGAACAGAATGGAGTGAAGACAGAAAAAAGAGGATTGATTCATCTGTGGTTTGCGGAGGATGGAGCGGCGGAGAAAGGAATCCGTCTTTTCATGCAGAGCAGGGATCAGTTTCTGAATGAGCTGAAGGAGAAGAAATTCAGCTCGTATGAAATAAACAGGATTTATCGGGTGAAGGTTTTGGTGAATCCAGTCAATCGCGGGAAACTGCAGAATTTATAGTTACAGTTCAGCTGCACAGGCCACAGACAGCAAAAAGCTGCTTCATTCATAAGATGGAGCAGCTTTTTGACATAAAGGCCGGAATGGTCCGTTCAGGTGGTGATAAATGTGGAATAGCCCTGCCTGCGAAGAGCCGCTTCCATCCGTGTTGCATTCTGCAATTGGCGGAAAGCGCCGACCTGTACCTTATAATAATTGTCCTCGCGCAGAATATAGGCGGGAAAATCCGCACGGAGAAGCTGATACAGCAGATCCTCCGCGTATTCCTGATTGCGGAAAGCACCTGCCTGTACGCGGTAGAGCTTTACGCCAGGATTATTTCCTGCAACAGCGAGAATGCCATCTGCGATTGCCTGAGCGATTTCATTGAATTTTTCATCGAAAAGCCGGTTATCTGATTCTGTATTGATAAAGCCCGTCTCCACCAGAACGGCCGGCATCTGTGTGCGCCGCAGTACGATCAGGCCGGGACGTTCTGTGACTCCGAGATTCTGGAATCCAACTCCCTCAAGCTCACGGTTGATCGCCTCCGCCATCTCTGCTTTCTCACCGGAATTGTCATACACGAGTGTTTCCACTCCGGAGTACTGGTTTGCCTGCGGACTGGAATTGCGGTGCAGGGAGACAAAAAAGTCGGCGCCGGAAGCATTTGCGAGCTGTGCCTTTTCGATCGGACGCTGGTAGATGTCATCGGTCCTTGTATAGACAACGTCCACTCCATGATTTTCCAAAATCTGTCCGACGGCGAGTGCCAGCCGCAGGTTATCGTCCTTTTCCTGTCTTCCCTCAAATACGGCTCCCGGGTCCGTAGTTCCCCCATGCCCGGCATCAATTACTACTTTTGCCATGAAAAACCTCCTGTATTTCCTCCTTCCAGAATATGCAGGGGAGGTGCCGCGTGTGAATCAGATTTACATGCGGGTGTTGGCATACATGCGAAAAGAAGGGATAGGATTCTGAGGAAAGTTCTGTTATAATGAAAACAGTGGTTGTGCAGACGGGCGGCAGTAGTCCTGCAAGCATGATATTTCTGAAAAAGCAAGATTCGGTATGAGGAGTGTGAGAATCAGATGGACATCAGAAAAAAGAAATTACCGATCGGGATTGAGAACTTTGAAGAGATCCGGACAGAAGGATTTTACTACGTCGACAAGACGGGACTGATCAGTGAATTGCTCAATAACTGGAGCAAAGTAAATCTTTTTACCCGCCCGAGGCGATTTGGCAAGACCCTGAACATGAGTATGCTGAAAAGTTTTTTTGATATAAATGGACGCAAAGAGATTTTTTGTGGTCTGGAAATTTCAAAGGAAACGGAACTGTGTGAAACATACATGGGAAAATTTCCTGTGATCTCCGTATCCTTGAAAGGAGTAAATGGAAACGATCTGGAAA
Organism: Lachnospiraceae bacterium; assembly: GCA_030524665.1. Taxonomy (GTDB): domain Bacteria; phylum Bacillota; class Clostridia; order Lachnospirales; family Lachnospiraceae; genus Choladousia. The sequence continues at coordinate 49,565 of JAUNGL010000006.1, forward strand.
CGGCCCGGTCTATGATGTGCTCTGTAATTGGAAAAGAGGCACTGCGCTTTCAATTTCTGCTGGAAAGTGATCGATTGACAGAAAAAGAGAAAAGAATGTATGATCAGCTGACTGTAATTGACTGGCAAAATGAGCAGGTATTTTCGATGTCTGATTCTGTATTGATGGGAAGTCTGCAGACACTTTCCATGCTGCTTGAGAAGCATTATAACCATAAGGTCATTATCCTGATTGATGAATATGATGTACCCCTTGCCAAGGCTTTTGAGCATGGATATTACGATCAGATGGTAATCCTGATCAGAAACATATTTGAACAGGCACTGAAAACGAACGACAGCCTTCAGTTCGCAGTATTGACCGGATGTATGCGTATTTCAAAGGAAAGTATTTTTACGGGGTTAAATAATTTGAGGGTACTGTCGATCGCAGATGTGCGGTTTGATGAATATTTTGGGTTTACAGATGGAGAAGTAAGAGAGTTATTAGAGTATTATGATCTGACCCGCAGTTATGGAATCATCAGGGATTGGTATGATGGATATCAGTTTGGTAAGGTGGAGGTGTATTGTCCATGGGATGTGATCAATTATTGTGATGTCCTGCGGGCAGACAGCGATTCACAGCCGCAGAATTATTGGTCCAATACCAGCAGTAATGATGCGGTGAAACGCTTTATACAGAAAGCAGATATAGGTACGACGAAGCGGGAGATTGAAAAACTGGTTGCCGGTGAAGTGATTACAAAGGAAATTCATCAAGAACTGACCTACAAAGATATGTATGATTCCATTGATCATATATGGAGTGTTCTGTTTACTACTGGCTATCTCACACAAAGAGGAAAAGCGGACGGCGACCGTTTCCATCTGGCAATTCCAAATATGGAAATAAGGAAAATTTTTACGACACAAATCATGGAGTTTTTCAGGGAAAATGTTCAAAAAGACGGTACAGCCCTGAATGATTTTTGTGAGGCGCTAAAAAACGGGGATGCGAAAGGTGTGGAGGAACGGTTTGGTGAATACCTGAAGAAGACGATCAGTATCCGTGACACATTTGTAAGAAAACAGATGAAAGAAAATTTTTATCATGGAATTTTACTGGGACTTCTGGGGTTTAAGAATGACTGGGGAGTTTCCTCTAATAAAGAATCCGGTGATGGTTACAGTGACATTCTTGTGGAGATTGATGACCAGGAGATGGGAATCGTAATCGAGGTGAAGTATTCGGAAGACGGAAATCTGGAAGCAGGCTGTAAAGAAGCACTGGACCAGATTGAAAAGAACCGGTATGAAGAATTTCTGCATGCTGAAGGAATTGAGCATATTTTAAAATACGGGATTGCGTGCTGCAGAAAACGCTGTAAGGTTATGCTGGCGGAAATATAGGTTACTGCTCACGAACCGCAGGGGCGTGAACAATAATAAATATAGAACCCGCATGATAAAACAGGTCAAGTTTTCCTTTCCGTTTGCCCTGAACAATGGTATAATAATATTGTTTTGGGAACTATAGGATAAACAGATTTTGTAAACAAATGTTACTGTTTGCAGTCATGATCCTTTCATTTATGGTGGTGCATGTAAAAGGGCATGGAGGTTTACCATGATAGTTCTGCCGCCGATTAGGCGGCATGTGTTCAGGGCGGCCAAATGCTCCCTGAAACCCTTTCACTTATGGTGGTGCGCTGTTACGGCGCATACGGGTAGGATTGCTGAGTGCGTAGTGCGGAGCAATCTGCGGGCTTTCATGCGTGGTGGTGCCTGCGCCAGCAGGCATGAAAGTTACTATCAACAGACAGGAATGAATGATACAGACAAGATGGATACAACAAAATTAAATGAAATAGTATCGCCGCTGCTGGCGTGGTTTTCGGAGAACGCGCGTGTTC
>JAUNGL010000137.1 GCA_030524665.1 Lachnospiraceae bacterium
GAGTAATGCAATCGTCTACTCTGGGAATCACAACACGTTTTTCAAGTGGTATCGCTTCTCAGGAACCACCGCAAAATCCCGAAAAATCAACGTTTCTTAACGAGAGGAGCCACGATTCCAACGTGCTCTGTAAAACCAAAACAGTCTGCATACCGCTCCGTGGTTGTCGTGATAACTGCCAGATGATTCATATCAGAAAATATAGATTCCCGGCTTACTCTGGTAATTCCTCCGTAAATTTCAGCATCACCCCGATGTGATAGGCAATCAGATAAGGCATCCGTTCTTTCTGAGTACTCAGGCTGCAGCCCAGAAGCTCCCTGATTTTTCCCATTCGGTAATTCACTGTATTCCGATGGGTGAACATCCGGGCTGCCACCTCCTGCAGGCTGCCGTCATACAAAAGATACCGGAACAGTGTTTCTGTATAAACGCTTTGATTTGTCCGGTCATGTTCCAAAAGAGGTCCCATAACCTCGTAGTAATAGCTCTGAAGCAGCATATCATCCGGTACGGAATACAACAGCTTGTAAAATCCCATATCCTGAAACCATACCACGCTCTGTTTCTGTAGTTCCGCCCGCCGGGAGGCTGAGATGGCGCCATGAAAGCAGTCGGTAAGATGTTTATAGGTATCCACCGGCTCACTGATTCCGATATGTATCGGCAGTCCTGCGAAAACTGACTGGATCGCACGCAGGATGCGCCTCACTGCCTTTTCTGCTGCCTCCCGGGATTTCTCATTGAGCACCACCACGAACCGTTTTTCGTACCTGAAAACCAGATACGGAAACTGAAAAGTCCTCAGGGCGGTATGCAGGCGCAGCACCCGCCGCTGATCAGAGACTATCCCTGGCTGCCTGCTGCGCTCCGTCCGGATGGCAATCATCCGAAAGCCCATTTCCTCATGAAAATAATCCTCCATTTTTTCCCGGTTTGCCTCTGCCAGCTGTGGGGACTGGATCACCTGAAGCACCGTCTGTGCCATCAGTTCCTCGTCCCTGCTGCTCTGATTGATCAGGGAACAGCAGTCCCGGACAAACTCTGTAATATACATTTCCCATGGCATGATCAGCAGTGGAATCTGCTTCTGCTCGCAGTATGAAATAACCGCATCGGAGACCTTTTGAATATATTTTCCAATATTAATCACCAGCCCGGTACAGCGGCATGCTTCCAGCGTATCAATCAGCTGAAACATATCATCCTCATTCTGCAGCGCATAACCGCTGGTGACCACCAGCTCGTTGCCCCAGAAAAATTCTGTAACGCTTGTAAACTCCAGCATGTGCACCCATGTCACCACATGATCCAGATGCTGTTTCCCTGCCAGCAAATGCAGGCGGTACTGCTTCTGGGTCAGGTCGATCATTTCCTTCAAAGACAGCGCCATACGGTTCCCTCCTTCTCACAAAAAGCTCATTTCTTCTGTATTATACCATATTTTGTGCTTGCAGCACAATTTTTTGTGAATTTTTCTAAACGTACACACATTGAAATTTTCGCAGATCAGCGTAAACTGAAGATAAGAAAAGAAACACACACAGAACGTAGAAAATACGAAAAAAGGAGGTACTCAAATGATCCCATATTCTCAATTATTAATTTCTGACAGCGCTCAATCATATTCATCTGCACCTTCTTGGCTGAAGATGGACAATTTCGTTGATTTTGTGCTTCCATCACGATCATATTCTCTGTACAGAAAACTGGTCGCATTGTTCAGACACTGATAGAGTCTTATGACCGTATATATACACTTCCCGGAGAATTTCCTCTCATTTTTTAATGACATTCAAAATATCCGGAACCGTGAATGATCTGTCTCAATAACAAACAGCTCTTTGACTCTGTATCTGCTGATACTATCGCGTCAAAGAGCTGTCTTTCACTAAACTGTCTAAAATGAAGTGCCTCTCAGATTTTTCTCCGGCTTGCGGCTTTTAGCTGCAATCTCTACCTTTCATTCTTTATGCAGTCGTATACCGCAAACTCCGAAAACCTTTTTGGGCATTCTTGATTTTTTTCGTGTACGTGGATTGACTGCATTTTTTATTGTTTATCAGATAATTGGGACCTTTGGGATATTGTGTCAGGCTTCTGAATTCATAGACAGCAGCCTTCGTGATCTTCGTTCCCTTTACCTTATAAAACCATATTCTGCTGCGCGCGGTATCTGAGGACATAATGATAAACATTTTCTTACTCTTTTTGTAAGTAATACCACTGCCCATAATCCGGCCGAGCCCCAGCTTTTTCAGCCTGACCATTTTCCCTTTTTTCGCATCATATGTATAAACGTAACTATACGGTCCCTCCTTAGAGTATCCGGAAGCCATAAGCTCCGGGATGCCGTTTCCGTCAAGATCCACAATATCATACTCCAGGGAATTATACTGGCCGGATGTCATTTTCTTTAACCAGGCTTTATAAGCTTTGGATGCCCTGGTATAATTGGCGGTCACAGCCGCAGCCGGAACAGTACCTGCAAAGCAGAGAAGCATGGTCAACAGGATACATACCATTCTTTTAAACTTTTTCATCAAACTACCTCCCGTTCATCTGTAAGTAAGACCTATTGTAACATGCCTGCAAAATCCAGTCAACGCAGACACACTCCAAAATGCAGAGTTTCTCAGGACCACTGCTATACAAAGAAAAAAGCAGAACATGTCGCATCATGCTCTGCCTGGCCTGCCATAATGTCACTGGCAATGACATTGGGTGCTATGGCTTCCGCTTTTTCTTTTTGGAGACTTTAAACTATAGCATTGTTACAATTGGAGGTAGTAACAATAAGATTATCTGTTCCCTTGTCGGGATCAGTGACTTTATGTATGTATCATAACCGATGTTTTTCCGCTCCGCAAGCCACCCCCCGGGTTAATATTTCAAGTTTTTCCTGATTGTTTTTTTGCTGATAAATACAGGCTTTTTCTCCCCTCAGGGGGGTTTTGTTTTAAATTGGATAAGCCCCATCCGGGGACATCGGACAAGCGGAGCATATGGAACACTCCGATAAAGGAGACTGCTACAGGAACTCATGTGATTAGATACACTGCCGCTACAGCCTCAACCGCATAGCCTCTCTCATTTTACTTCAGAAATGTATCAATAATCCGGTTCATCTCTTTGATCTCTTTGATCTTTTTGGGATCATGATCCCTGGCAGCTTCCTGTACAACCGCATTCAGGTGTTCCTTCAGAATCTCCCTTCCGGCATTATTCAAGGCCGATTTCACGGCGGCAAGCTGCACCAGCACCTCCGCACAGTCCCTTCCATCTTCCACCATATTTTTTATGGATTTCGTATGACCAATGATCTTCGACATGCGGTTTATGATTGCCCTCTGCTTCTTTTCTTCTTCCGTCATTATATCAGGATTCCTTCCTCATTTTCCGAATCCCAGGCATATCCCAGCTTCCGTGCAACTCTGGCCGCAACATCAATGTCTGTCGCATCCGCCACAACCCCCAGTGACATATCGAGACTTGCTGCCGTACTAGAGCAGGAATAGTATTTGCCATCCGACATCCATCGAATATTCGGAACCCGTATCAGTCCTGCCGTAAACATCCGCTTCCAGTTCTCGTCATAATCATAATCTGCAATCTTCCGATGGTACAGCAATCCGGTCTGTGCAGTCAATGCAGAGCCATTTCCAACCATCAGACATAAATCTGCTTCCTCTGCCGCTTCTTTCATCAGCTTCAGGGATTTCTCTTCCAGATGAAGCAGACGTCTGGCACCCTTCCCACCTGGAATCACCAGAATATCCATGATTTCCTCCGGGATCAGAATCTCCGTCCACACCTTCACTCCCTGCCCGCTGGTCACAATCCCTCCGTTCACCGACAGATAATTCAGATAAAAATGCTCTGGCGCCATTCCAAAAATCTGAGCCGGTCCAAATGCATCCATTGTCTCAAAATCGTCAAACAGAATAATATTTACATTCATAAAATCCCCTTTCCGTTCTGTTCCCGAAGATCGATAATTCTGGTACAGCCCCGCTTAGCCAACTCTTTATTATATGTTACCGTCACAAGCCCCAGATGCCTGATATCCGTTTGCTATTTGCTCGCAACAAAATTGAAACTTATAATACAGAATCAACCAGCTTTTTCGTATACTCCTCTTGTGGATGATTGATAATATCATCCGGCGCTCCCTGTTCCACCACTTTTCCCTGACAGAGGACCAGCACTTCATCACAGAAAGCCTGCACCAGCGCCAGATCATGGCAGATCAGCAGGAGTGAAAGCTTTTCCTGCTCCTTCAATTCAAACAGAAGTTCCAGAACCTGCTTCTGTACCGTCACGTCCAGAGCACTGGTAGCTTCGTCGCAGATGAGAATCGAAGGCTCTACCGCCAGTGCCCGCGCAATTGCCGCTCTCTGACACTGACCACCGCTGACCTGATAGGGATAACGCTCTGCAAATTCCGGGGTGAGACCGCATCGTACCAGCAGTTCCTCCACTTTTTTTTTGGTTGCTCCGCGGCTCATTCCAATATTGCGCAGACTCTCTCCTATGCCGTCCCCCAGCGTATGGCGCGGGTCAAACGATTCCATCGGCATCTGAAATACCATCTGCATCTCCCGGTATGTCTGCCTGAGTTCTTTGCCACGAACATTCGTAATATCCTTTCCCTTCAGAATCACTTTTCCCTCTGTCATATCCAGCAGATGCGTAATCATCCTGGCAATCGTACTCTTCCCGGAACCGGACTCACCGACAATGCCGAGACAGTGCCCCCGCTGCAGTGAGAAACTGACATCATCTACTGCAGTAAATGACTTTTTCCCGGAGATAAAGACCTTTTTCAAATGTTCTGCTTCCAGTATCATTTCTGACATTTCCTACCTCCGTGATGAAACACGTACTTTTTCACGTCTCAGGTGCAGTACCGAATCCATCAGCTTTTTTGTATATGCGTTTTCTGAATGATGCAGGACACGGTCCGTCGGACCGTAATCCATGACTTCACCATTTTGCAGTACCAGCACATTGTCTGCCATCACTTCCACCACACCGATATTGTGTGTCACCACGATCATCGCTGTATGGTATTCCTCGCGCATCAGCTTCAGCTCTTCCACCACCTGCTTCTGCACCGTCACATCCAGGGCACTGGTAGGTTCATCCGCAAGCAGGAGGGAAGGCTGCTGCATCATCGCAGTGCAGATACCCACCCTCTGATTCATACCGCCGGACAGCTCGAAGGGATAACTGTCCAGCACACGTTTTGAATCCGTCAGACCGATTTTGGCCATCACATCGGCAGCGCGGCGATAGATTTCATCTCTGGAAACCTTCTCATGCTCCGACATACTCTCGTATATCTGATCACCCACCGTGCGGATTGGACAGAGGGCAGCCTTGCAGTCCTGAAATACCATCCCCAGCTCCGGTCCCCGGAGTTTTCTCAGTCCGCTTTCCGGCATATCCACCACATTCTGTCCCTTATAATAAATGTCTCCCCGCGTAACCAAACCGGCGCCGCCCAGCAATCCCATGACAGCTTTGATAATCGTGCTCTTTCCGCTGCCCGACTCACCTACAATTCCAAGGATTTCCCCTTCCTGAAGTTCAAAGCTGACATCCCGGACAACCGGCTTTCCGTTATAACAGATGGTAACATGTTCTACCCGCAGCAATGGTTTCATAACAATCTCCTTACTGAATATCCAGATCCGCTGTAATTTCATAGTAATCACATGGATGTGCTGCCATACCGCTCACATTGGCTTTTGTCACGATACCCATATTCAGATGAGCGACAAAGAAGAAAGAACAGTCATCCAGAATTTTCTGCTGCAGCTCGACTGCCAGTTCCCCTCTTCTCTCCGTGTCAAAGGTCTGATGCAGCTCATCCACCAGAGCTGTCACTTCCTCATTCTGATAGTTTCCGTAATTCTTGGAACCAACGACCGTACTTGTGAAAAAGTACTCCGGATCCCCGGTAGGCGCCGTCGTGGTGGAGCTTACGTACAAATCAAAATCCCCATCCGACGCATACGTTCTGTGATCAGATGTATTATTAATATCCACATCAATACCAATCTGCTTCAGCGTATCATGTGCATAAGTCGCCAGCAGGGGCTGTTCCAGGCGCGTCGGATAAGTCAGCCACTGAATGGTCAGCTTTTGTCCATCCTTATCCACATATCCGTCGCTGTCCGTATCCGTCCATCCAGCTTCCTCAAGAAGAGCCCTTGCGCCTTCCGGGTCATAAGACGGCGCTGTCACCGCATCATTGCCGTACGTAAAACTGCCGGGGAACACTCCGACCGCCGGTATACAGCGTCCATTTGCAAGAACTGTACAGAAGGAATCCTTATCAATCCCCATTTCGATAGCTTTGCGGACATTGATATCCTGCATAATTTCAGAGTCCATATTAAACTGACCGAAGAAGCAGCGGCTCGTCGGCACGGAATGAATCGTATAATTTGGATCATTCTCAAATAATGGATAGTTATCATACTGAAGTCCATAGGTACCCTGAATATCGCCAGTCTGCAGGGATGCAGAAAGGGACCCGGCATCAGAGAAGGACTTTACAATGACATTGTCTACCTTGACCTCCCCACCCCAGTAATTTTCATTCTTAATGAGAGTGATCTGCGTCGGTGTAACTTCTGTTGCAATATACGGACCGGTACCTGCCACATTCGCAGAACCGCCTTCACCCTGAATGCCATATTCCATATCGATGATCGCACCGTATGGATCACCGAGATAATTGATGATAGCCGGACATGGCTCTGTGGTGCGGATCGTCAGTGTCAGTCCGTCCGCCTCAATGCTTTCGATCTTCAGGTCACTGGGCGCACGGTCATGTACTGCGACCAGATCCTCCAGACACTCCTTCACCGCCTGCGCATCCATCGTCCGTCCGCTGGAAAACTGCACGCCGTCACGCAGCGTAATCTTCACCGTATTATCATCCGTAAACTCATAATCAGTTGCAAGCCACGGCTCTACCTCCATGTTGTCATTATACTTGAACAGTGTCTCGCCCACGCCATAACGAAGCGCGCTCCAGCCGGAGTAGTTATCATGAGGGTTCAACCCTGCATCCCCCATCTCTTCACTGTATCCTGTTGTACCATAAACAAACGTCTTTCCTTCTGCCGATGCAGTAATCCCCGTCATTCCCATGATGACTGCACAGGAAAACAATGCCGCAATCAGTTTCTTTTTCATTTTATCCTCTCACCTTTCTTTCAATTTATTATCTGTTCACAATCGCATTTCTCGTTACTGAGCACCGAGGAAGCATCCTGCGGGGCGTTCATGTGCCATTTTGTTACTGTTCACGGGGCGCGTCCCATTTCAGCAGACGTGTGAACAGTAACTATTCCTCTGCTTGGGATCCATATAATCCCGCAGCGTATCCCCCAGAAGATTGAACACCATCACCGTCACAAAGATTGCCGCACCTGGCGCGAGAACCATCCAGGGCGATACCTGAAGCATACTTCGCCCCTCGTTAATCATACTTCCCCATTCAGCCATTGGTGGCTTTACGCCGAGCCCCAGAAAGGAAAGTCCCGCCAGCTCCATCATCATCGTACCGATGTCCAATACGGACGTAACCAGAATCGGACCTGCAATATTGGGCAGGATATGTTTTGCCAGAAGCTTAGGTGTACTGCTTCCTGCCAGCCGCGCTGCCATCAGATAAGGTGCATTCTTCTGCGCAAGCGTCAGTCCTCTTGCCAGTCTGGCATATTTCGGCCAGCTGATGACCGCCAGGGCAATAATCGCATTGTGAACACCGCCGCCAAGTACGCCTGCCACCGCCAGAGCAAATACCAGTCCCGGGAAAGCAAGAAACAAATCTGAAATGCGCATCAAAACCGTATCCCGCCTGCCGCCGTTCCAGCCGCAGACAGTGCCGATTCCCGTTCCGAGAATCGTGATGATCGCCACCAGAAGCAGCGTTGCAAAGATGCTGGTGGTGCTCCCGATGATGATGCGTGACAGCATATCCCTCCCATAACGATCCGTGCCAAGCGGGTGTGCAAGGCTCGGCGGCTTCTGAGCCATGATCAGATTCTGCTCATAGGGATCATACGGACAGATATATTGGGCAAAAATTGCCATAAAAAGCAATAAAACCGCAAGCATAAGAAAAAAGAGCAGTTTGCCCTTTAGATGATTTTTTTTAATTTTCTGTTCTCTGACTGTAAGCCGCTTTTCCCCACTCATGCCCCGTCACCTCCAAGTCTTACACGTGGATCCAGGTAATGGTAAATGATATCTGTAACAAGATTTACCAGCACATAGATGACCGCCATCCATGCCACATATGCCTGAATGATCGGATAATCCCGCATCGTGATCGCATCCACCGCCATCTTGCCAACGCCATCCCACATAAAAATAGTCTCAACAATCGTCGTACCTCCCAGAAGGCTTCCGATGGATAACGCAAGCAGGGTAATAATCGTCAGCATGGAGGACTTCATGACACTCTTCCAGATGATGACTTTTCCCCTTACCCCTCTTGCGCGGGCACCCATGACGTAATCCTTATTCAGTTCCTCCAGTACGGCAGCCCGCACCTGTCTCGTATATTTTGATGCCATGGAAATCGCAAGGGTCAGAGTCGGAAGTATCAGGCTCTGTGCCACATTGTCATTCGTGATAACCGGAAGCCAGCCCAGTTTTATGGATAAAAAATAGATCAGAACCAGCGCCGCAAAAAAGTTCGGCATGGAATTCCCAATAAAGCTCAGGAACCGTATCAGATAATCCACCCATTGATTGTGCCTGACTGCAGACAAAATCCCAAGAGGAACAGCAATCAGCACGGTCAGCGCAATCGATGTGATTGTCAGCAGAATTGTAGCCGGAAGCTTCGACACAAAGGTCTCATACACATCTCTGTGGGACACATAGCTTACCCCCATATCCCCGGTCACCATTCCCGCAAACCATGTGGCATACTGAACGAGAAACGGCTGATCCAGGCCATATTCTGCTTTTGCCTGATCAATAACCTCCTGCGAGACGTTCACTCCTGCATTCTCATACATGTAGGTTACCGCATCTCCTCCCGCCAGCCGCATCATGGCAAAGGACAGGAACGTGATTCCTATCAAAATAGGAATTAGCTGCAGTAATCTCCTCACAATATATTTTCCCATCTTCCGTCTGTCTCCTCTTTTTCTGCCGTAATCTGGTTCCCGCATTCCTGCTCACCACCTCCGGCAGGTGCCGCATTCAAAGCGGATATTAAAAAAGAATCTCACTTTTCGGGATTCCGTGCCGCAAATGCGTCGCATAAGCGACATATTTCTTCTGCATTTGCGTGCGTA
>JAUNGL010000007.1 GCA_030524665.1 Lachnospiraceae bacterium
AGCCCAAAGGCGGATTCCCGGCGTCCGTCCATCGTCAACTAAACACGAAGTTGATGAACCAAAATGTTTTCGGCGCAGTACAAAATAGGTTGCTATTGTGATGGGGAATGAGCTATAATTCAGGAGAAGTGAATGACATGTAGATGATGCGGTGAATTCATGAGGAAAATGCTCTGGCTCTGAACAGGGGCTGAGACAGACGAAAAGCGTGTGTGAAGGAGAATAAATTTCGCCTTATCTGGAAACCTAATACAGAACAAGCAGGACTTTAGCAGACAGGAGGAATTTTTATGGCACTGATTGAATTAAACAAGGACAATTTTGAGCAGGAGGTACTTCGCTCTGAGGAACCGGTTCTGGTGGATTTCTGGGCATCCTGGTGCGGGCCGTGTAAGGCTCTGATGCCTGTGATGGAGCAGATTTCCGAGAAGGCGGAGGGTTTTAAAGTGTGTAAGGTCGATGTGGACAAGGAAACGGAGCTTGCCGGGGAATTCCGTGTGATGAGCGTGCCGACGCTGATGGTATTCAGAGAGGGCAAGGCTGGCAAGAGGCTGGTAGGAGTCCAGAAGAAGGAAGAGATTCTCAAGATGGTATATTCTGAATAATATTTCAGATGAAAAGAAATCCGCTTTCGGAGTTGGGAGACGGACAAATAAACAGGTGTATGTATCATTTTGCCGCGGAAGTTGGTGATAGATCGATCTTCCGCGGAATCTTTTGTCTGGAAACGAGTAGGGGATATTGTACAGAAGAATGCAGGTGAACATAGATGATAGAAGAATGTATTACAGGGAGGAATGATGGTACGGATTTTACTGATTGAGGATGATACAGATATCAATCAAATGACAGCAGAGTATTTGCGCGGGAAGGGATATGAGGTTGAACAGGCCTTTTCAGGCACGGAGGGGCGGCTTCTGTTTCTTCAGAATGCGGACAGGGGTTATGATCTGATCCTGATGGATCTGATGCTGCCGGGAATCAGCGGGGAAGAGCTGCTGCATACGGTGCGGCAGCACAGCCGGATTCCGGTGATTGTTCTGTCGGCAAGGAATGCCTTGAATGATAAGGTGGATTTGCTTGGGAACGGTGCGGATGATTATCTGACCAAACCGTTCGAGTTGGCGGAGCTGGAAATGCGGATTCAGGTGCAGCTCCGTCATGCGGGAACGCCTGCCGGGACACTGCCGGAGGGGATCCGCTATAAGGATTGGGAGGTAGATACCTCTGCACTTTGCCTGCGGGTGCGCGGCGTGCCGGTTGAGCTTACGGCGCATGAATTCGGTATTGTGGAGCTTTTGGTGCGGAGACCGAAGAAAGTGTTCACGAAGCAGGAGATTTATGAGGCAGTCTGGCAGCAGGATTATGCGATTGAGGATAAGACGATTCATGTACATATCAGCAATATCCGCTCCAAACTTAAAAAGACGGGAACGGCAGATTATATTCAGACGGTCTGGGGAATCGGGTTTAAAATGGCGGAATAATCTTTAACCTTTCTTGAACTTTTCTTTGCGCTTTCTGGAAGATTTGATCTTATCATGTGAGTATCACATAAGTGAGAAGACGAAAAGGGAGGATTTTCAAATGGAAGTGATACGGACAGTAGACCTCTGGAAGACATACGGCAGAAAACATGCGGTCGAAAATCTTCAGATGGTCGTACAGAAAGGAGATATTTACGGCTTTATCGGGCGCAATGGTGCCGGAAAATCAACCACACTCAAAATGATCTGCGGGCTTGCAGCGCCCACGAAGGGCGAGATCCGGCTTTTTGGGAAAAGTGCGGAGGACGATACGGTACGCAGCAGAATTGGGATGCTGGTGGAAAATGCAGGGCTGTACCCCGGGTTCAGTGCTTATGAGAATATGATGCAGAAGGCGGCATGTCTGGGTCTGGCAGATGAGAAGAAAAAGGTCTGGGAGTTGTTGGAACTGGTAGAACTTTCCGGTGCAGGCAATAAGAAGGTAAAGAATTTTTCCATGGGAATGAAGCAGAGGCTTGGGATTGCGATGGCGCTGCTCGGGAATCCGGATCTCCTGATTCTGGACGAGCCGATCAATGGACTGGATCCTGAGGGGATTCTGCAGATGCGGCATCTCCTGCAGCGTCTGAATCAGGAACATGGAATCACAATGGTCATCAGTTCCCATATTCTGGGGGAGCTGAGTAAAATAGCAACCCGATACGGGATTATCAAAGATGGGAGGCTGGTGGAACAGATTTCTGCGGATGAGCTGGCGCAAAGGTGCAGAGATTACCTGTATGTCAAGGTAGAGCAGCCGAAAGAAGCAGCCGTATTGCTGGAACAGAAGCTGGGGATCGATCAGTATGAGGTTTATCCTGAGGGAGAGCTGCGGATTTATGATGAGTGTGACGGACGGGCGGTAGGACGGTTGTTTGCGCAGAATGGCATAGTGGCGGAGGAATTGTTCCGTCATCAGCAGGATCTGGAAAGTTATTTTCTGGAATTGATGGGAGGTGAGGCACATGTTTAACTTGCTTCGCATGGAATTGAGAAGGATGCTCAGGAGCAAATCGCCGTACGTAGCGGTCCTCTGGGTGGCCGGGCTGCTGCTGATGGAAGTAGTTACGATTCGAACTGTTTCTGATCCGGAGCTTGCGGCGGAGGCGGCCAGAAAGGGAATGGAGATTACAGTAGAAGATCAGGATGAATTTGAGGAAATCATGGAAGGCAGCGCGCTGCAGTCGCTCTATACAGGGACTTACGCGAATGGAGGTGCTGTGATCATTGCATTGTATATTGTGATTACGCTGATGATCTGTTCAGATTATGACAGTGGATTTATAAAGAATATATTTTCCCTGCACAACCGACGCGGCGGGTACGTCGTCAGTTGGATGCTTGCAATGCAGATTCTTTCCCTGATTCTGAATCTTTTGGCAATCGGGTGCTGGCTCTTCTATTCCCGGACGGCCGGGATGGGATTTGGTTCTGACAGCCTGCAGGACTATCTCCTGTTTTTGCTTCTGTTTCAGGTAATTGGAGGCGGCTTCTGTGCGCAGGCGATGGCGTTTGCGCTGATCACCAGAAGCAAGGCGTTTGGAGCTGCGGCATCTCTCGTGATGTGCGGCGGAATAGCAGCGGCTGTGGTGGAGATGATATTTGGCATGAAGCAGATATCTGTGATAAAGTGGACTCTGTATGGTGCTTCTCAGGCAATGTCATTTCCGGTACAGCAGGGACGTGTGCTGGAGGCATCCGGAATCGCACTGGTGTGGATGATTTTCTGGATCGTAGTGAGTATGATCGTGGTACAGAAAAGAGATGTATAAGAAAAACTGGAGACAGCTGCAGACGGGACTGCAGCTGTCTGAATGCATTTGGGAAATTGGAACAGATAATGTGAAAAGGGAGAAGCGGTGGAAACGTTGGGAGAGGATGTATTGGGATGAAAGATATAATATTGGCAGTTCTGGCGGTCATCGTATGTATTCAGGTGGTATGGACAGTCCGTGTGCTGAGACAGATGCGATTCTGGTGCAGACAGATTCTGGAAAATGAACCGGACAGTAACCAGAGACTGCGGACGGAGATTCGGGGACGGACCTTCCGGAAGTTTTGTATAGCGGTGAATGAAAGGCTGGAAACATGCCAGAAGGCACAGGTGGAAGCAGAGCGTGCAGACCGGGAGCTGAAGTATACGATATCCAGTGTTTCGCATGATATCCGCACTCCTCTGACGGGAGCCTGCGGCTATCTGGAAATTCTGGCCGCGCAGGTGGAGGCAGAGCCGGAAGCGCAGGAGGCTGCGGAACAGAAGCGAAAGTATATCAGTATCATTCGCCGCAGACTGGAGGAGCTGGAGCATCTTCTGGATGAACTGTTTCTGTATACGACGCTTTCACAGGAAGAGTATATTCCGGAATGCGGGCCAGTCCATCTCTATCCGGTTTTGTGTGAAGTGCTTGCCGGAAACTATCTTCAGATTCAGGAATCAGGAATTACACCTGAAATATTTTTTGAGCAGGAGAATATCTGTGTACAGGCTGACGAGGAGGCGGTCAGCAGGATTTTCCAAAATCTTCTCCAGAATGCGCTTCGCTATGGATGCGGGGAATTGTACCTCGTGCAGAAAGGGGGTACAGTTTCCTTCCGGAATCGGGTCAGAGAGCCGCAGAAGCTGGAACCGGAGCGGCTGTTTGAGCGCTTCTACCGGGCCGATACGGCACGCAGGAAAAATGGTTCAGGGCTGGGCCTGTCCATTGTCAGGCAGCTGACTGAGAAAATGGATGGAAGCGTCAGTGCAAATCTGGAAGGAGAGATGCTTACGATTGAGGTTTGCTTCCGGATTTGAAGTCTTCCTTTTGCGGGAGATCGGGAAGTATAAGCAGTCTGGGGTATGAAAGAAGAAAAAGACAGAACGTGCAGGCTAAACTGCCGGGTTCTGTCTCTTTTTTAGAAATTATTTTTCAGGCATTAAGCTGTGCCAGTATCTGTGCTACGGTCAGTCCGAGCAATGGATGACGCTTCCAGGGTGCAATCTGTGCCAGCGGCTTCAGTACAAAGTCACGCAGGTGCATTTCTATATGCGGGATGATCAGATCCTCCGTATCCATGACAAGATCATCATACATCAGAATGTCGAGATCCAGAGTGCGTGGTCCCCAGTGAATGAGTCGTTCCCGTTTGGCAGCCTGTTCGATCTCGTGCAGTCGTCCGAGAAGCTCATGCGGAGTCAGCAGTGTGCGGAGACTCAGGCAGGCGTTCAGGAAATCATCCTGCTCAACACCGCCGTAGGGAGCAGTGCAAATATAATCGGAAATGCGGAGCAGTTCGCAGCCTTCGATCTCAGAGATGGCTTTGACGGCGCCGTCCAGATATGCTTTCTTGTCGCCCATATTGGAGCCGAGTGCGATGTAAGCCGTATGCCATCCGCGTGTAATTGTGACAGATACGGTCTCAAGCGGAAGTCCGACCGGAGCCCACGGCTTTTTCAGTTCCAGTGTAACCGCCTGCAGGTGTTCCGTATGGAGCAGCAGCTCCTGCACGAGCTGCTCAGCGGCAGTTTCGATCAGCTGATAAGTATGCTCCTGCAGGAAGTCAGTGATCTTCTGGCTGACAATCCCATAGTGAATAGACTGTGTCAGATCGTCCCTCATCCCTGCATTCCGCGTATCAGTATACAGAGTTGCTGTGACCAGAAATTTTTGCCCCAGTTTATTCTCCTCGGGGAAAACACCGTGATTGGCAAACACCTCCAGATTTTTGATGCTTATTTTATCATATTGTTCATAATTCATAAAGCTGTACTCCCTGGCTTATGTCCTGCCAAAATCGCCTGTGTCATTTTGATTGCACGGTAATTTTCCTTCACATCATGCACACGGATGAAGGAAGCACCCTTCAGGACGCCGAATACTGTCGTCACCAGCGTACCTTCCACACGCTGATCGGAAGGCAAGTCGAGTGTCAGGCCGATCATGGATTTGCGCGAGGTAGCAAGCAGTACCGGATAGCCGAGAGCGCAGAGCTTTTCCAGCTCGTTCGTAACGATCAGGTTGTGTTCGTAATTTTTCCCGAAACCGACACCCGGGTCAAGAATGATCTGTTCCGGGAGAATACCGGCCTTCAGGGCGATGTCAACGGACTCACGCAGGTCATTTAAGAGATCTTCCATATAATTTTCGTAAACCGGTTCGTGCCGGTTGTGCATCAGACAGCAGGGAACGTGATATCGGGCAGTGACATCAGCGACGCGTCTGTCGTATTTGAAGCCCCAGATGTCATTTACGAGGTCGGCACCGGCTTCGAGGGCTGCCTCTACAACCTCGCTTTTATAACTGTCAATCGATACCGGAATATCGAAGTTTTCCTTAATCATGCGGATGACAGGAACGACCCGGCCGATTTCTTCTTCGATTGAAATCTGTACATGTCCGGGGCGTGTTGATTCGCCGCCGACATCGATAATAGAAGCACCCTCAGCTATCATCTCAGCCACGTGTTGTTTGGCACGCTCCATATCATTCCACAGCCCGCCGTCCGAAAAAGAATCCGGCGTGACATTTAAAATTCCCATAATATAGCATTCATGTTCCGTATCAAACGTACGGTTTCCGATTTTCATTACCATCATATTCCTTTCTACTATAGAAATCATGCTCTTTACCTATACGCCATACCGGCTTCAGATTCGCCTGCCATGCAGGGAATCTATTTTGACATGGCTAGACAGCAAGAGTCATGTTCTTTTTTTCTTTATCCCAATTACATTCCGCTTCAGCAGGACACGCAAAGCAGCAGCGTGACCGCTTGTCTGCACGGTAGATCAGTCCGGCAAGTCCGGAAGCGGCGCGCATGTCCCTGCTCCGATGTGAGCGGATGGCGTCCAGAATCTGTGCAGTATCGTCAGACGAAAAACCGCACTCCGGAAGGATTTGCTCCGCAAGAAGTGCGCTGGCTTCGTGGTGCGGCGTACCGTCGAGATATTGCAGATGGCGTCCGATGTCGTGCAGGAGAGCAGCAGCATAGATCAAATGCTTCGGGATGCCGGCACCGCTTTCCAGATTTTCTATGTAAGCAATACGTGCGACATCCAGCAGGTGTGTCCGGTCATGTCCGCAGAAGATACGGTTACTTTCGAGACGTTCGATCGTGAGCAGGCACTCCTGATAAAGCGGATGCTCCCAGATACGCTGTACGCCCATCATCCCTGAATCCCCAACATCCGGTAAAATGTAGTCTGCAGGGAGTCATTTCCCTCGAAGATACCGCGTGTCACTACAGTAACAGTCTTGGCTCCGGGCTTTTTGATGCCGCGCATGGTCATGCACATGTGTTCAGCCTCTATCAGTACCATGACACCCTGCGGCTTCAGCTCTTCCATAAACGCATCAGCGATCTGCGCAGTCAGCCGTTCCTGAAGCTGGAAGCGGCGGGCAAAGACTTCGACGGTTCTGGCCATCTTGCTAAGTCCCACAACCTCCTGATCCGGGATGTAGGCAATCGCTGCTTTTCCGTAGAAGGGAAGCATATGATGTTCACAGAAGGAGTAGAAGGTGATATCTTTTTCCAGTACCATATCATTGCTGCTGACGTGGAAACGCTTCGCCAGATGGGTGGCAGCATCTTCCGTATAACCTCCCGCGAGGTCGCGGTACATGCGGGCAATCCGGTCAGGGGTCTCCAGCAACCCTTCACGGTTAATATCTTCCCCGATTCCCTCCAGTATCAGCCGTACTCCCTGTTTGATTTTTTCTTCATCCATTGTATTTACCTCCATAAACCGGAAATCGGAAATGCGCTACGAAAATAAATATAGCTTGTGTCTGTGAATAAAAGCGGCGGGGATACTGTTGAGAGGATATTTCAACGTAACCCGCACGGACAGTGTGGCAGAAAAATATGCGCTGCATACTTTAATTGCTTCAAGTCAAGTACACTTCCGTATTTGGCTGCTTTTATTGAAATGATAGCTCCAAATATACTCTTGCTTTTATGGTCAGATTTTCATACTGCGCAGCAGTCTGTGAAGCAACGGCAGAGATGCCCGGAAATGGCTTCGACTGACTGCATATGAAAACAAAACGGAGAAATGGGAAACAGCAGGACTGTTTCCCTGTAACTCACTCCGTGTTTTCAAGTCCGTGCGGATTTTCCGTTCCTTAGTGATTACGTGTATTATATGCCATTTTACAGCAGGATGCAACAAATGACAAAAAATTAACACAGAGTTTTTGCTGGAAAAGCCGGCAGAGTGTCAATCGCAAACAGTGGTTCTCCTGCCTGTACCGGCCCTTCCTTAAGCAGGCGGATTCGCTGATTTTCCTCCAGCTCCGTGCAGAGTACCGGGGAAACGAGCGAAGGCGCGTTGGCTGCAAGGTATCCGAGGTCAAGCTTCAGAAGCGGATCACCCTTTTTTACCTTCTGTCCATTCTGTACAAATGCATCGAAACCGTGGCCTTCCAGTGAGACTGTGTCGATTCCGATGTGGATCAGCATACTGATTCCGGAATCGGTGCGGAAGCCGATGGCATGTTTTGTTTCAAACAGCAGGACAATTTCACCGTCCTCCGGTGCCTTGATGACCGGATACTGAGGTGTCACGACAGCACCGTCTCCGATCAGTTTTGATGCAAAAGCTTCATCCGGGGCAGTGGACAATTCGGCAGCGATTCCTGTGATCGGACTGGAAATGATAACTGTGCTTTCCGCTTCGGAACCTTCTGCATCACCGGAAGGATTGTCCAAAGCAGATTCCGGACTGCCGCAGTCAGGATGATTTCGGCTGTCGTTTGGACCTTCGGACGGATTCTGGAGAGAAGATTGCTGATTTACGATCACTTCCGCATGGTGATCCGGCAGATATTCCTCGTTCGGTGCGGTCAGCAGGTAATCCTCCAGATTGGATTTGATAACGGTCACACGAGGACCATAGATAATCTGCACGCCGTTGCCCTTATGAATGACGCCGGAAGCACCGGTTGATTTCAGAAGCTCGTCCTGAATCAGTTCTGACTTATATACAGTACAGCGCAGCCTTGTGGCACAGCAGTCCACATCGGAGATATTTTTCCTGCCGCCGAGTCCCTGGCAGATCGTGCGGGAGAGTGCTTCTTCTTCTGATTCGGAGATGGGGCTTCCGGCCCCTTTTTTTCTCGCTTCCACATCACTCCGGCGGTACAGTTTTACTTCATCGCTGTCATCCCGCCCCGGGGTTTTCAGATCCAGCTTGCGGATCAGGAAGCTGAACAGCAGGTAATATACCAGAAAATAGCCGATTCCGACAATCGGGATCCAGATCCAGCTTGTTTTTGCATTGCCCGGAAGGATGCCGAACAGGAAAAGGTCGATCAGGCCGCCGGAGAAGGTCATACCGACACCGACGCCGCAGATGTGCATCAGCATGTAGGCAAGCCCTGCAAAGACACAGTGGATCCCGTAAAGCAGCGGTGCGACGAACAGGAAGGTAAATTCCAGAGGTTCCGTAATTCCGGTCAGCATGGAGGTGAGGGCTGCGGAGACGAGAAGTCCCTGTACCGCTTTTTTCTTTTCCGGTTTCGCGGTCTGGTACATCGCAAGGGCAGCCCCCGGAAGACCAAAGATCATGAGCGGGAATTTACCGGACATGAATCTCGTGGCCGATACGGCAAAATGCTCCACGGTCGGGTCGGCAAGCTGTGCGAAGAAAATATTCTGTGCTCCTTCAATCGTCTGTCCGGCGACGTTCATGGTGCCTCCGAGTGCGGTCTGCCAGAACGGGAGATAGAATACATGGTGAAGTCCGAACGGGATCAGCAGGCGTTCCATCAGTCCATAGACCCAGGTTCCGGCATAACCGGAAACGAGTACAAGATTGCCGATGGCGGAAATACCGCTCTGGATCACCGGCCAGATGAAGAACATCACGATTCCGACTCCCGTATAGACGAGTGCGCTGATAATCGGAATGAATCGTGTGCCGCCGAAGAAGGACAGTACCTGCGGCAGTTCGATTTTGTAAAATCGGTTGTGCAGTGCTGCCACACCGATTCCAACGATCATACCGCCGAATACACCCATCTGTAGGGAAGTAATCCCACAGACGGAAGACGTGGCACCTTCAAGCAGCTTGTCAGGACCGCCGTTGATTGTAATCATTGCTTCGATGGAGGCATGCATAATAAAGAAAGCGATCGCTGCGGAAAGGGCAGCAACCTCCTTTTCACGCTTTGCCATACCGATCGCAACACCGATGGCAAATATGATAGGAAGATTGGCGAATACGATATTGCCGGCTTCACTCATAACCTGGAAGATGGCATTTGCTATTGTGCCGGGGCCGAGGATACGCGTCAGCCTGTACGTTTCGAGCATGGTAGTGTTTGTAAAGGAACCGCCGATGCCGAGCAGCAGTCCGGCTGCGGGCAGAATCGCGATCGGAAGCATGAATGACCTGCCTACACGTTGGAGGATTCCAAAGATTTTGTCTTTCATGAATGTTTCTCCTTTTTATTTGCGGCATGGATGAATGCAGTTATATCGAAAGACGGTAACCGGAGACGGAATATGGCTTCAATATAAAGATACATGCCGGATGATAGATAAGTATGCCCGCTGAAGACGGAAAATATGCCTTATATTACCTTTTCTCAGCATATCACTAATTGGCATGAAAAAAAACAGAAAAATATAAAAAAAGTGCTTGACTTATTTTAGGCGTTGTTGTATTATATGTCCTGTGAGTTGCGAGACTTACAGATACCGAGGACGCGGTGGTGGCGGAATTGGCAGACGCGCAGGCTTCAGGTGCCTGTGATAGCAATATCGTGTGGGTTCAAGTCCCATCCTCCGCATAAAGCTTTCTGAGATTCTCAGAAAGCTTTTTCTTTTACATTCTAAAATATGATGAGAAGGGTGCTGTTTAGAAATGCAGTCCGGGAAATGGAGGACTGTCAGAGAAATGAACAGCTGCATGATTTCAGGAAATCAACAGGAGGTATCCGGCTATGCCAGGAAGAAGAAATGATTCTCCGAGTCCCAGAATGGATCAAGGAAGAAATGGAAGGAATGGTAAAAAAGGCAACGGCCTTGGAAAGATATTTGCCATCAGCCTTTGCGTTGTAATCGGGATTGTGGTGATCAGTGCAGGTGTGGTTTACAAGGTTGGACATGATATGTACAGCAATGTGAATTATGTAGCGGATGAAGAAGTGAAGGTAGTAGAGACGATTCCGGAGGAGGCTGTCGAAGAGACACTCAGTACGGAAGAACGTATCGGTGTTGCAGTCGATGAGAGTGAACTGAAGAGTATCCATGATATGATGAATGGATTGGCACAGAAAGAAGTAAAAGAAGACGAAGAGATTTATAATGTACTGCTGGTGGGCGTGGACCGGAGAGATAAATCCTGGAACGGTAACTCGGACAGTATGATTCTGGTATCGATCGACAAGAATAAAAATAAGGTAAATATGGTTTCGCTGATGCGTGATACCTATGTGAATATTCCTGACATCGGGTATAAGAAGCTGAATGCGGCGTATGCATACGGCGGCGGTCCGCTGCTCTGCACGACGGTTACAGATACCTTCAAGATTCAGGTAGACCGCTATGTGGCAGTTGACTTCTTTGACCTGATCGATATAATCAACTATATCGGCGGTGTTACACTGGAAGTCAGTGCCAAAGAAGCAGAGGTAGCGAATGGATATATTCTGGATATGTGCAACCTCATGGATATAGACGGAAGTGCCCATACATTCCCGGAGGGCGGCGGTACATTCTACTGTGACGGCGTACAGGCTGTAGCATTTGCGAGAAACCGCTACGTGGGTAATTCAGATTTTGAGAGAACAGAGCGTCAGCGTTACGTGATCCAGCAGTTAATGGCCGAGATCAAGCAGATGAGTCTGGCACAGATGACAGAGAAAGTACAGGGGATTCTGAAGTATGTGACGATGAATATCCCTGAATCAGAAATCTGGGATATGGTGAAGGAAGTGCCGGAGATTCTGGATTATGAGTTCGAGATGAGCCGTGTTCCGTACGACAATATGTACGATGTGATTTATGTCGGCGGTCAGGATATGCTGGTTCCGTATTGGGATGAGACGCTTGCTGAACTGCAGGAGATGATTTACGGCTGATCCATGGAAGGTGAGTGATTTCTAAATACAAAAGGGTTATCTGCCGCATTGCAGCGGCGGATAACCCTTTTTACAGGCACTGAAAAGCAGTGCCGTAATCAACAGTCTGTGACTGTCTCCGGCAGTTCAGAAGCACAGTGCGGACATTTGGTTGCTTTGATTGGAATCTCGGAACAGCAGTACGGACATTCCTTTGTGGTTACTTCCGGTTCTGGTTCCGGGGCAGGCCTGCGCAGCTTGTTGATTCCCTTGACCAGAATGAACACGGCAAAAGCAGTGATCAGAAACTGAAGAACGAGTTGGATAAAATTACCATAGGCAATTACAGGAGCAGAGACGCCCTGAGCCTCCGCCAGAGTAGCATAAGTTTTTCCATCCAGTGCGAGGAATAAGTCCTTAAAATTGATTTTCCCGGTAAAAATAGAGATGACAGGCATCACAATATCATTGACCAGAGAGGATACGATATTGTTGAAGGCTGCACCGACGATGACACCGACCGCCATGTCAATGACATTCCCGCGCATGATAAATTCTTTGAATTCCTTTGCAACATTCCCCATAAGCATTTTTCTCCTTCGTGATTTAATATTTTTTTACGATTTTCTCATAGATTATAACATAGATGCAGGGAAAAAACTATGCTATACTTAGACTGACTTTATCTGACAGAAGCTGTGGGTTACTGTTCACGGGGGAGCTGTCCCGCGAGGATCTATCCTGCCCGTCCTTGGGGCAGGATGCCGTCCCTGGCGAAGGGTGTTCAGGTGCGGTTTCGCACCTGAATCCCGAGCTGTGGTGGAAGTTCATGTAATGGTCGGGCATGGCTTTTGAGATTTGTTGAGACAGAGGAGGACGGTTATGCGCTTTATGCATATTGCAGATGTACATCTGGGGGCAGCCCCCGATTCAGGATATGTCTGGGCAAAGGACAGGGGACGTGAGATCTGGGAGAGCTTCCGCAGGTGCATTATGGAAGCAAATGAGAAGAAGGTAGATCTGCTGCTGGTTGCAGGGGACTTGTTTCATCGTCAGCCGACGGCACAGGAGCTAAAGGAAGTGAATTACCTGTTTTCTACGCTCGAGAAGACATTGGTAGTTCTAATTGCGGGAAATCATGATTACCTGAAGCCGTCATCCCCTTATCTGACATTTCCATGGAGTAAAAATGTCATATGTCTGTTTTCGCCGGAATGTGAGAAGGTGCGTTTCCCGGAGCTGAAGACAGAGGTCTATGGTCTGAGCTATCATCAGCAGGAGATCACATCAGCGCTGTATGATGACCTGAAAGCAGAGAAAAATGACTATTTCAGGATTTTGCTTGCACATGGCGGAGATGGTACCCACATTCCTGTTTCGAAGGACAAACTGATGCAATCCGGATTTGATTATATTGCGCTTGGACATATCCATAAGCCTCAGGTATTTATCGGCGGTCTTGCTCTGTATGCCGGGGCACTTGAACCGATTGACTGCAATGATGCCGGGCCGCACGGTTATGTACTCGGCGAGGTTCAGCGGAAGAAGGTAAAGCTTTCCTTCGTGGAAAGCTGCATGAGGCAATATCTGCACGAAGAGCTTGAGGTTACGGAGGAGGATACTGCATATTCTGTCCGGGAGAAAATAGCTGAACTTCTGCACAGGAAGGGTGAACAGCATATGTACCGGATCCGTCTGGTCGGACAGCGCCATCCTCAGTTCTTTCCGGATATCCGGGAATACAGGAAATGCGGACGGATTGTGGAGATCGAGGATGCCACTGTGCCGGCATTTCATCTGGAAGAGCTGCGGCGCCAATATCAGGGCCAGCTAATCGGTAACTTTATAGAAAGCTTCGGAGAAGAGCCGGAGGGAGTGACTGAGGAAAAGGCTCTGCGGTATGGGCTGGAAGCGCTGCTGTATGACGGAATGTGATGGCAGTGCAGAGGGCAGTCTGGGCGTATGCAGGACAGGATATGACGGGGGCTGCACGGAAATGCGGCGGAGAGTGTCTGCCTGCAGACCGAAGGATTATGATGCGTCACAGCGAAGAAACGTCAGCAGACAAGGAGAAGATCTATGGAAATTCTGGAGCTGGAGTTAAAGCATTACGGAAAATTCGAAAATCACAGGCTTCGCCTGAAGCCCGGAATGAATATTATATATGGAAGCAATGAAACGGGGAAGACAACGATACATTCCTTTATCCGCGCCATGTTTTTCGGATTGGCAAGAGGGCGCGGGAGAGTATCGCGCACAGATGAATACAGGCTGCGGCAGCCGTGGGAGAATCCCGGCTATTTCGCAGGCAGCATGCGGATACGTGAAGGAAAAGAGATATATTCTCTGGAACGGAATTTTGACAGAGAGCATCAGTCGTTGCGGGTGTTCAATGAAACGCGGGGAAGTGAAGCTGCGGATGGAAGAGAAGCAATTGACCGGATCTTAAATGGGATGAGTGAATCTGCCTTCTGCAATACGGTGTTTGTACGGCAGGCGCGTAGCGAGACAGACGAAGGTCTGATGGAAGAGTTGCAGCGGTTCATGGTGAACTATGACCGTTCTCTGGATCAGCAGACGGATGTTACGAAAGCGGTACAGAGCCTGCGCAGGAAAAAGAAACAGTTTGAGCAGAAAAAGAAGGCGGAGGAGCAGCTTCTGGAAGAGCAGATCGGGCGAAGACAGACAGAAGCCGACTATCTGAGGCGGGAAATCGAAAACCTGCGCGAACGTGAACGGAGTGTACAGCAGGGGAATGGAGATAGAACCGGGGCAGAGCGCGGCAGGCAGATGGTATATGGAGCCGGATTGGAAGAGCGGAATGGAGGACAGGCAGAATATGGGAATTCTGCAGAAGAATACGGTGCAGAGGAAGGATTCGAAGCAGATGCTTCAGAGAAGCGCAGCAGAACCTACCAACGTCTGACGGAGATATTGCTTGTAGTGGCGGCTCTGCTCTCATTTGCCGGAGCAGCGTTTCTTCAGATTCTGCAGGTGCGTATTTTTCTTGGAATTTTCGGAATCATTTTCCTGCTGTGTCTGATTCCGGTTCATCTGCTGCTGGGGAACACGGGAGACGAGGAAGAATCCGATGAGGAAGATTCGGAGGAAAAGGAGTGGCGCCTTGGTGTGATCCGTGAAGATATCCGGAACCGTGAGGACAAGTATCAGAAGCTCCAGAAGGAACTGGAGGTTCTGTATCAGAAGCATGTGAAGCTGGAAGGGATCAATATAGAGATCGAAGCACTTACAATGGCGATCGAAAGGATACTGAGCCTGTCCTCTGACATATTTCAGGAATCCGGAGGGAGTCTGAATGAAAAGGCATCCGAAATCCTGCGTCAGATTACGGGAGGACGCTGCAGCAGAGTCTCGATTGATGAAGCGATGGAGGTGCGTGTCCAGGCTTCCGGACGGCTGCTTCATCTGTATGAGGTAAGCTATGGGACAATGCAGCAGATATATTTTGCACTTCGGATGGCAGCAGGAGAAATGCTGGCAGGTGACAGAATCTTACCACTGGTTCTGGACGAGCCATTTGCCATGTATGATGATGCGAGGCTGGAAGCTGCCCTGACCTGGCTGTATTGCAGCGGACGGCAGGTGATCCTGTTTACGTGTCAGGAACGGGAACGCCGGATTTTGGAGAAGGTGAAGAAAAAAGTGGAGGTACGTAAATGAAGGACCAAATGAAAATCGGATGTCATCTGTCATCCTCCAAAGGATTTCTGCATATGGGAAAGGAGGCCGTCTCAATCGGGGCGAACACGTTTCAGTTCTTTACGAGAAATCCGCGTGGGAGCAGGGCAAAGGAAATAAATGAAAAGGATGTAGCAGCTTATCTGGAGTATGCGGCAGAGCACGGAATCGGCACGGTTGTAGCGCATGCCCCGTATACACTGAATCCCTGTTCTGCAGATGAGCATACCCGCGAATTCGCACGGCTGACACTTGCTGATGACTTGAGGCGTATGGAATATATCCCCGGGAATGTTTACAATTTCCATCCGGGCAGCCATGTCGGACAGGGGATCGAGCGGGGAATTGAGCTGATTGCTGATACATTGAATGAAATACTGACGCCTGGGCAGCATACGACTGTTTTGCTGGAAACGATGGCAGGCAAAGGCAGCGAGGTGGGAAGCCGTTTCGAAGAACTTGCTGCGATCATCGACCGGGTAGAGCACAAGGATCTGATGGGGGTCTGTCTGGATACGTGCCATGTCTATGATGCGGGATATGATATTGTAAATCACCCGGAGGAGGTTCTGGAAGAATTTGACCGGGTGATCGGGCTGAACCGCCTGAAGGCAATCCATGTCAATGACAGCAAGAACCCATTTGCCAGCCACAAGGACAGACATGAGAAAATCGGAGAAGGTTCGCTTGGATTTGAGGCACTGTATTCTTTTGTACATCATCCGAAGCTGTGCCATCTTCCCTTTTGCCTGGAGACGCCAAATGAACTGCCGGGATATGCAAAGGAGATAGAGATGCTGCGGCAAAAATAAAAACGGCCTCCATAAAGGTATATGGAGACCGCTGCAAAGTCGGATCTTATTTTTGCAATTTCTTGCGCTTTTCCAAAAAGTTGTTAATACGTGCCGTCGGATTCAGAAGATCACTGATGGAGCCATCGTGGTTCAGTGTATCGATCACGAGCGCGATGTATTTACTCAGGTCACATCCTATATAATACGGTTTTTCCAGAAGCTCCGGTGACTGGTAAACGAGGTTTGTGGTAAGCAGGGAGTAGAAGAGTCCCTGTGTGTATGCTTTGTCAAATTTCTCCAGTCCATTCGTGAACAGACCAAAAGTGGAGCAGAGGAAGATACGGTCTGCGTTCCGCTTCTTCAGCTCGGCGGCTACCTCCAGCATGCTGTCTCCGGAGGAGATCATATCATCGAGAATAACCACATCCTTGCCGGCTACATCGGCACCGAGGAATTCATGGGCTACGATCGGATTCCGTCCGTTTACGATATGAGCGTAATCACGGCGCTTATAAAACATTCCCATATCTACACCGAGAATATTTGCCATGTAGATTGCACGTCCTGCCGCACCTTCATCCGGGCTGATGATCATCAACTTCTCCGGGCTGATCTCAAGGTCAGGAGCAGCGCGGAACAGACCCTTGATGAACTGATATACCGGCTGGATGGTTTCAAATCCATGCAGTGGGATTGCATTCTGTACCCGCGGATCGTGTGCGTCAAAAGTGATGATGTTGTCTACTCCCATCTTGACAAGTTCCTGCAGGGCAAGGGCACAGTCGAGTGATTCACGTCCGGTACGTTTGTGCTGGCGGCTTTCATACAGGAACGGCATGATGACGTTGATACGCCGTGCCTTGCCTCCTACGGCTGCAATGATACGCTTCAGATCCTGAAAATGGTCATCCGGGGACATATGATTTACACAGCCAAAAATCGGATAGGTCAGGCTGTGGTTGCAGACATCGACCAGAATATAGAGGTCATCGCCGCGGACTGTGTCATTGATGATACCCTTTGCTTCGCCGGAACCGAATCTCGGGACACTGGCATCAACCAGATAGGAATCCTTGGAATAATACTGTAACTGCGGGTTTCCTTTCTGCTCATGCTCACGTTCCTTACGCCATTCAACGATGTGCGCGTTGATTTTTTTGCCGAGTGTCTCGCAGCTCTCCAGAGCAATGATACCAAGCTCTCCAACAGGAATTGTTTCAAGATTTCTCTCAAATGCAGATTGCATAAAGTAATCCTCCGTATGATGTGCATTGTTTTATGCGACATATTTCGTTAAAGTAAAATAATCAAATAGCAACTGCCCGGGAACGACAGCCACACAATACTGTAAATCGTAATCCGTGCTCATTCTATCACAAAAAACAGTTCCGTCAAGTATCAGATTCCATACAATCTCAGTATAACCAGTCCGGCCATCCGTAAAAGGAAGGCAGACTGTGAAGATTGAATAGCAACTTAGTATTAGCTTATCACAAAGCCTGCGGCTTCGCAAGTTTATATTGAGATACAGATCGTTAAAAAGGGATGCCTATCCCTGCAGATGCTTCAGTTTTTTCTGGATACGGATATCATCACCAATTAGCTTCAGCATTGTGTAGGAGCTTGAAATTCGGGAAAATACACGCTCCGAGTAGGTGTCAGCGAAGGTACGCAGTGAAAGATTGGTGGAAATCAGTGTACTTTTGCGCCGCAGGATCCGTTCATTCAGAATCAGGAAAAGCTGCGAGGAGACGAAGGTATTCGTCATCTCTGTGCCGAGGTCATCGATGATCAGAAAGTCACAGTCGAAGATATACTGTTCCAGCTCGGACGGTCCATCTTCGCCTGTGCGTCCGAACGTAGCATCCGCGAACAGGTCAAAGAGACGGAAGGCTGAAAAATAAATGACGGAATGGGTGCTTTCGATCAGTTCTCGCGCAATGCAGTGCGAGAGAAAGGTTTTTCCAAGTCCCGTATCGCCATACAGGAACAGATTCTCGAAGGAAGTGTCAAAATTGCGCACAAAGCTGTGGCATTCGTCCAATGCACGGCTGGCTGTCTGGAGAGCAGTCAGACCGGTGATCTTGTCTTTTTTCTGGTCAGAATAATAATCCAGAGAGAATTTTGAAAAATTCTCCGAATCCAGAAATTCCTTTAGATTGGACTGTGTATAGAGCAGATCAATAATAGCCTGACGGAAACAGTGGCACTTCTGCGTGCCAATATAGCCTGTGTCCTGACAGTCACGGCATCGGTAATGAAGTTCCAGATAATCCTTCGGATAGCCTGCCGCTGTCAGAAGCTGTTCCTTTTCAGATGAGAGTGTCTGGATATATTTGCGAAGCTTCGAAACGGAGGTTCCGGCGGGGGCAGATGCTGTGTGATCGTCCTCCAGCAGTGCACGCGCACAGGCGGTGCTGGAGGAAGCAATTGCCGCATCGATTTCTGCAAATCGCGGAAAGCGTCCGTAGATTTCCTGCCGGCGGTTTGTGAGCTCCTGCTGGTTCTGAAGCTGCTGCCGTTCATAATCGCGCATGATTGTGTTGTACTGCGAGTTGGTAATCCCCATAGTATTCTCCTGTTATGAATTTAATAATTGCTTTTCCAGCTGTCCATAGTCGTATTCCCGCTGGTTAAAGTTGTTAAAGCGGTTGCTGGCAGAAGCTTTCTGGGAGGCCTGCTGTTTTTTGGCATTCTGCTCCGCCTGACGTTTTTTGTCGAGAGCGACAATATCGGCAGTTTCCCTTACGCCTTGTTTTTTCCATTGCTCAAGAATCCTGTTTGCATATTGGAATGAAGGTTCGTGGGCCTGCATGATGGTGCGGCGGCAGGCTTCCAGAATGATATCGAGTGTAAAACCAAGCTCATTCAGCCAGTGAGACATCAGTTCCAGCTCAGGTGGAGTCGGATTCCTGCGTTTGATTCCGAAAGCATTCATGATAGCGAAATAGTTCTTATTGTACAGGTTGGTCTCCTGACGTGCCTGCGTCACCGTCGTGATTCCGGCCTCAGCCCATGCGAGTGCTACTTTGCGCATATAATGCCGGCTGGCAGAACCTTTGGATATACAGTATTCCAGCAGGTATTCGATCAGATCCACCGAAAATTTCAATGAATCATAATAATATAGAAGATCTTCCTGTTCCGAGGAAGAGAGAGGACGCTGAAGATACTGCTCTGCAACGAAGAAAAGCTGGCGGATTTCACCTTGCTCACGGAGTGAAGCTATGCGTGAACGGTTCGGGGCGGCAGGCGCAGCTACAGCGGATGCCGCAGAGCTTTTCCGCGCAGAATTGGATCCCTGTGCGGAGTAGGCGGCAGATGCCGGGCTTTTGGAACTGCCGGAACCTGGTTTGGAGCCGGCGGATGTATGAGATTGCCCGGAATCCGGTACAGAAACGGTTGAATCCATAAATGTAATATCCAGAAGAGTTCCGTTCCTGTCATAATTCAGGCGAATCAGATTCAATTTTTCCCAGTAGGCGAGTGCTCTCTGCAAATCTTTTTCCGTATATTCCAGAACATCTGCTACTGCAGAGAGCGATAACTCCGTATGTGAATCGGCACAGCGGAGCAGATAGAGATAGACTTTGACGAATTCACCGTTCGCATGCACCATGTAACGGTCGATAAAAGCATTCTGTACCAGAGTCACTCCGGACGGAGCGGTTGTATATAATTTCATGAATCCATTCCCCTTTTTGGTTACGCTTCAGCTATCAAAAACGATGGACTTGTGTCCCGCGTATGGCTGAGTAGTTACCTTTTGAGGGGAAATGCGGAGCATTTCCCCGGATTTGAGTAGTGACTGATATAGTATATCATATCCGAAGAAAAATGAGAATATCGAGTTTCAGGATATCGGGATACAGAGATTATTTGGTGTTACTGTTTGCGGACCGCAGGGCCGTGAATAGTAATATTATTTGTGACCGGAATGTGAATAAACTTGTGAAGACGGGGGACGCAGGTGGAATATAGCACAGGTGTTTATGTGGATAATGTGGATAAAAAGTTGACAATAATTATTTGGAACTGCGTATTTTGGCGGAAAGTAGGGAATTGTGTCGAGATGTTATGTGAACCACTTTTTCCACAAAAAAAACCACATGGATTGTGCGGAAAATTGTGAATAAACATGTGGATAATGTGGATAACTTTGGGGAAAGTCTGTTCCGGATACAAAAAAGGACTGCATGTCAGAATGCAGTCCTTAAATTTACCGGATACCCAGCAGATTTTCTCCGATTTTTACCACATCACCGGCCCCCATAGTAATCAGCAGGTCTCCCGGTGCGCAATTTTCAAGAAGGAAGGTTTCAATCTCATCAAAGGTTGGGAAGTACCATGCTTCTGTACCGAGCGCGGCAATTTTCCCGCGGAGGTCGTCGGAGCTGATGCCCAGATTATCCGTCTCGCGGGCAGCATAAATATCTGCAAGTACGACTTTGTCCGCAAGAGAAAGAGCTTCGGCAAATTCATCCATCAGTGCTCTGGTACGGGTGTAGGTATGCGGCTGGAAAACACACCAGACTGTTTTGCACGGGTATTTGGCTGCTGCATGGAGTGTGGCTTTGATTTCCGTCGGATGGTGTGCATAATCGTCAATGATCGTGACGCCTCCGATCTCTCCCTTCTTCTGGAAGCGACGGTCCGTACCGGAGAAGGAAGACAGGCCGTGTGCCATCTGTTCATAGGAGACCTGCAGCAGGTCACCGGCAGCCAATGCGGCCAGTGCATTGGAAACATTATGCTCGCCGGGAACTGAGAGTGTGTACTGCCCGGCAGGGATTCCGTCATGGATCAGCTCGAAGGAAGCGAAACCATGGTCATCGTAACGGATCCCGGATGCTGTGTAATTCCCGTTCTTCGTGCCGAATGTGATAATGCGGCAGGAGAGTCCCTCAGTAAGTTCAGAGAGGTTCGGAATATCGGCGTTAATAATCAGTGCACCGTCTTTCGAAATCTGTTTCGCAAACAGGTGGAAGGAATGGCGGATATCATCAAGGTCTTTGAAAAAATCCAGATGATCCGCATCGATATTCAGGATAATCCCGATCCTGGGGTAAAACTCCAGAAAGCTGTTGGTATACTCACATGCTTCTGTCAGGAAGGTATCGGAAGAACCGATACGGACATTGCCGCCGATTGTCTGCAGGATACCACCGACGGAAATCGTCGGGTCAAGTGTTCCTTCCAGCAGGATGTGGGTCAGCATTGAAGTCGTCGTAGTCTTCCCGTGTGTACCTGCGACGGCAATGGATGTCTTATAATTGCGCATAAGCTGTCCGAGAAGCTGCGCACGGGAAAGCATCGGAAGCTTTCTGCGGACGGCTTCCGCAAATTCCGGATTGTCAGGATGGATTGCGGCGGTGTAAACAACGACGTTAATTCCGTCGCAGATATTGGAAGCACACTGTCCATACTGAATCGAAGCACCGAGTCCGGTCAGCCAGTCCGTCAGTGGTGATTCCTTTGCATCGGAACCGCTGACGGTAAAACCTTCCTTGAGGAGAATAGCAGCGAGGCCGCTCATGCTGATCCCTCCGATACCGATAAAGTGGACATGTACAGGCTGGTCATAATTTATCTGATACATCTGTGAAATCTCCTTCATCTTATTGTGTTCTTTTTTATTATACGCCCTTACCGGAAAAATTCCAAGGATTTCTTGCCCTATTTCGGGACTTATGCTATATTAGGCAAATGGGCGGTCTGCCGGACCGACCCACAAAGAGAAGTATATCTGGAGAAATGCGCAGTGCAAAGCAGCGCAGCTGATGTGCATTCAGAAGAAGCCGACCTTTGTATTGTGATGTGATGGCCGGTCTGTCATGTGAAATATGCACAGAATGGAGGAATTTATGGTAAATAAGTGGGAGATTACTATTCCGGAGCTGACGGGAGACGTGAAGAGGCGCGCCTACGTTTATTTGCCGGAATCTTATCATTATGATCATGAGAAGCGGTATCCGGTGCTGTATATGTTTGATGGGCACAATGTGTTTTTTGATTCGGATGCGACTTACGGTAAGTGTTGGGGTCTGAAGGAATATATGGATTATACGAATACACAGATGATCATCGCTGCTGTGGAATGCAATCACAGCCCGGACAATGGACGGCTGTCAGAGTATTCTCCGTTTTCATTTACAGACCCGAAGACAGGGAAGGTCGTTGGGCGCGGCCAGGTGACGATGGATTGGATGGTAAATACTTTCAAAGCGGAAATCGACCGTACGTACCGTACACTGCCGGATCGTGAGAATACGTATATTGCGGGAAGCTCCATGGGAGGATTGATGAGCCTGTATGCAGTGATGGAATATAATCAGTACTTCTCCAGAGCGGCAGCATTGTCACCGTCCGTATGGCTGGCAGTGGGTAAGATTGAGAAGATGATAAAAGAGGCAAAGATTGAGCCAGATACAGTAGTATACATGGACTACGGTTCAAGGGAGATACGCCACCACGCGAATATGGAGAAGCAGTTCCGTAAAGTGACCTCTCTGCTTCTGGAGAAGAGGGTCATGCTGGATTCCAGAATCGTGCCCGGCGGAGATCATTGTGAAGCGAGCTGGGAGCGCCAGATTCCGTTCTTTATGCGTACATTGGAGTATCAGTGGTAACAGAGAGTTACTGTTCACGGATCACAGAGCTGTGGATAGCAATCATAGAGGCAATTTTACACTTGATTACTTTAATGCTTTGCAGTATTATAGAGAATGGCAGATAAATTGCCGAATGATTGAATCGCCGTTTTCAGCGGCAGAATGGAGTCTTTTGGATGGAAGTACAATATTTTAAGCAGTACAGCCCGGTGCTGAACCGGGATATGGAGTGCAAGGTCTATGGACACGCCGGGCGTCCGGTTCTTTTTATCCCGTGTCAGGATGGTCGCTTTTTTGATTTTGAAAATTTCCATATGGCGGATACGTGGGCACCCTGGATTGATGCCGGGCAGGTCATGGTATTCTCGATCGATACGATGGATGAGGAGACATGGTCGAATAAATACGGAGATCCAAGATGGAGGATTGAGCGGTATGAGCAGTGGATCCGCTATATTACGGATGAGATGGTACCGTTTATGCGCTGGATGGTAAATGAGCGTAACGGCTGGACGGGGTATCCGGGGATCACGGTATTTGGCTGCAGTCTCGGGGCTACGCATGCAGCGAATCTGTATTTCCGCAGGCCGGATCTGTTCGACGGATTACTGGCCCTGAGCGGTATTTACACGGCGGAGTATGGCTTTGATTCCTATATGGATGATCTTGTATATCAGAATTCGCCGGTGCATTACCTCGCGAATATGCCGGAGGATCATCCGTACATTTCACTGTATAATCAGAAAAAGGCGATTATCTGTGTCGGACAGGGCCCCTGGGAAATTCCGGACAGTACGAGGCAGCTTCATTCTATTCTGATGGATAAGGGAATCTCGGCCTGGGTGGATTACTGGGGCTATGATTGCTCCCATGACTGGGAATGGTGGTATCGGCAGGTGGCTTACTTTGTGCCGCATCTGTTTGAGTTGTCCTGATGGCAGACATGGTATACACATCGAAGACGGTACATTGAAGTGCATCTGGAATGAGGTAACGGCAATCCCACCAGAGTTAGATAATGGGTAATTCACAGATATGAAATCAGATACAAGAGAAGAGAAAGGATATAGAAAACATGAAGAATTTTATTTTTATCTCACCGAACTTTCCGACGAACTACTGGCAGTTCTGCCGTGAGCTGAAGAAAAACGGGCTGAATGTTCTGGGAATTGGCGATCAGCCGTATGACGAGCTGAAGCAGGAACTGAAGGACAGCCTGAATGAGTATTACAAGGTCAGCAATCTGGAAAATGATGACGAGGTTTATCGTGCAGTTGCATTTTTTATTTTCAAGCACGGCCGTATCGACTGGCTGGAGTCCAACAATGAATACTGGCTGGAGCGCGATGCGAAACTCCGTACGGATTTTAATATCACAAGCGGATTCCAGAACAGCGATATTCCGCATGTGAAATTCAAATCCAAGATGAAGGAATATTACATAAAGGCGGGAATCCCGGTAGCGCGTTATCATATGGTAGATACTCTGGAGAATTGTCTGGCCTTTGCGGAAAAGGTTGGTTATCCGGTAGTTGCGAAGCCGGATAATGGTGTCGGAGCCTCCCATACCTTCAAGATCGAAAAGGAAGAAGACATGAGATCCTTTTTTGATCTGAAGTGGCCGAATACTTCGTATATTATGGAGGAGTATGTGAATGGAGAGGTGAATTCCTATGATGCGATTATTGATGCGGACGGCGAGCCGATGTTTGAGACGGGTAATGTGACGCCGATGTCAATCATGGATATCGTAAATCATTCTGACAATTCCATTTTCTATATTCTGAAGAATCTGCCGGAGGATACCCGGACAGCAGGACGTGCGACGGTGAAGAGCTTTGGTGTGAAGAGCCGTTTTGTCCATTTTGAATTTTTCCGTCTGCTGAAAGATCAGGAAGGACTCGGCAAGAAGGGCGATCTGGTAGCGCTTGAGGTCAATATGCGTCCGAGCGGCGGTGTGACCCCGGATATGATCGATTTTGCGCACAGCACGGATGTCTATAAGATCTGGGCAGATATGATCGCATTCAACCGCTCTACGATGCCGATCGGCAAACATGCATACTGCGGCTTCGCAGGACGCCGCGACGGCAAGGACTTTGCGATGGATCATACAGATATCATGGAGAAGTACGGCAAGCACATGAAGATGATGGAGCGTATCCCGGATGTACTTTCCGGCGCGATGGGCAACCAGATGTATGTGGCTGTGTTCGATTCGCAGAAGGAGCTGGATGAGTTTTACAGTGATATTCTGAAATGTAATGATTAGGATGGGATCATATGCTGCAGTTCAGTCATGTTTGTGTTTTCGGTGCATGAAAAATACGTATATTTAATCAAAAAGAATATGTTGTAATGGAAATCTGTTGTTTTTGTTCAACATCTATTGAAACACAGCCCAGCATGGGTGTCCCTGGCCCATGCTGGGCGTCTTTTGTAGGTAATGAAATACGAATATGGACAATTGTGTTATTGTTCACGGGGGAGCTGTCCCGTTGTTACTGGTCATACGCGTGTGAACAGTAACGTAATTGTTTTTTCAAATACAGTCTGCCATTGGAATGCCCTTGAATAGTTCTGCAGTCTATTGTAAAATGAAAACAGTTAAAATATTAGTGATAAAGGAGGCAGAGATTATGAGCAGGGAGACAGAGAAGATGTTCAGCCAGTTATATGCACAACTTGGAGAGCAAAATTTAGAAGGTATGGATAAAGAGGAAATAGAGTCTCTATTCCATGATTATATACAGCAGTACAATGAGCGTGTGGGAGGGGAGGTCACGGCAGAGACGGCGAAAACCTCAGATGATTTTCTGGAACTTGCGGAGATGGCTAAGCAAAAGAACAGTGCATTGCGGTATGCGAAAAAGGCGCTTCAGCTTGATCCGGATAATCTGGATGCGGAAAGCATGATTGCAGAACTCTCGGCCCGTAATTCGTTCGATCTTTTGAATAAGCTGAAGTGTGCCGTTGTCCGAGGTGATGAGATTATGAAGGCAAAAGGCTATGCGGAGGAACATTGTATAGGAGAGTACTGGGGGATGATAGAGACACGCCCGTATATGCGTCTGCGTATGAAATATGCAGATACTCTGAAGGATAATGGTATGATACGCCGTGCAATCACGGAATATGAAGAGATGCTTCGGCTCAGCGAAAATGATAATTTGGGTGTTAGATATACTCTGATGCATCTGTATGCCCTGATGGAAGATGAGCAGAATGCACTTGCGCTTCACAAAAGGTACGATGGTTATGAGGAAACACAGATGTTGTTTCCCTTATCCATCCTGTATTTTAAACTCGGAGATCTGGAAAGGGCGTCTGGTTATCTGAAGCGGTTATACGCAGCGAATAAGGACACAAAGAAATTTATCAGAGGGATTGTGAATGATAATATGGAACGCTATTTCAACGGGATGTCAGAATTTGGCTACCGACCGTTCACGATAGAGGAATTAGTGACGGAAATGATGGAAAATCAGGAGCTTTTTGAGAATGTTCCAGGGTATTTTTATTGGGCGGATGAGCAATTAATAAGTAAAAAGAGATGATTTGTACGATGTCAGTAAATGGCGGGAGTTGTGGATAAGCCTTTTGTGTATGCAATTTTAAGATTGGAACTGAGGAACGAATCATGGAAGAATTGTACAGGATGATTGAAGAAAAAATAAAAAAGTCAGGATATCCGGGCGAGATCGATGGAAGAGAATTCTACAATGAGGTCAGCGACGAAGCAGAGGATCAGGAAAACGGAGCTTATATTTTCCTGATCAAGAAAAGTGATACGGTATATTATCAGGGTTGCATGGACATCATGGACAGGGAATTTGATCTTCACTATGTGGATATCCATGAAGGCGATACCGTGTATCATGTGGATTTCGATGCATGAGGACATTCAGGCTGCGGAATTTTTGCAAGTAACAAAATAAAAAGTGAGGGAAGAACAATGCTGGAGACAGGAACAAAAGCGCCGGAATTTGAATTGCCGGATCAGAATGGAGAGCTTCATACACTGGAAGAGTACAGAGGAAAGAAAGTAATCCTTTATTTTTATCCGAAAGACAACACGGCCGGATGCACGAAGCAGGCGTGTGGGTTTGGAGAACTGTATCCGCAGTTCATGGAGAAGGGAGCGGTGGTGATCGGTATCAGTAAGGACACCGTGGCTTCCCATAAGAAATTTGAAACGAAATACAGTCTGCCGTTTACTCTTCTGGCTGACCCGGAGCTGAAAGCAATTCAGGCGTATGATGTGTGGCAGGAGAAGAAGAACTACGGGAAGGTCTCCATGGGTGTGGTACGGACCACGTATCTGATTGATGAAGAGGGTGTGATCGTAAAAGCATTCGGAAAGGTCAAAGCGGCAGAGAACCCGGCACAGATGCTTGAGGAATTGCCATGAGAATTATTCTGTCCCCTGCGAAAAAAATGAATGTGGATGTGGATTCACTGCAGCCTGCCGGACTGCCGGTGTTTCTTTCGGATACGGAAAAGATTATGAACTGGATGAAGCGTCTGCCGTACGCGGAAGCGAAAAGGCTGTGGGCGTGTAACGATAAGATCGCACAGCTGAATTATGAACGGTTTGCAGAGATGGATCTGTATCGCAGGTTAACGCCTGCGGTCCTGTCTTATGAGGGAATTGCGTTTCAGTATATGGCACCGTCTGTGTTTGAAGATGGCCAGTTTGAATATGTGCAGGAGCATCTGCGGATTCTGTCTGCGTTTTACGGTGTCCTGAAACCGATGGACGGTGTGACTCCGTACCGTCTGGAAATGCAGGCGAAAGCCAGGATTGACGGCACCGGGAATCTCTATGAATACTGGGGAGACCGTCTGTACCGGGAGGTTATGGATGACAGCAGGATGATTATCAATCTAGCTTCGAAGGAATATTCGAAATGCATAGAATCATGGCTGACGCCGGAGGATACGTATATTACCTGTGTGTTTGGCGAACTGGACAAAGGGAAAATTATACAGAAGGGTGTCTATGCGAAGATGGCAAGAGGTGAAATGGTACGGTTCATGGCGGAGCGCCGCATCCAGAAGCCGGAAGAAATGAAGCAGTTCGAACGATTGGGGTATCATTTCGCAGATGAATTTTCATCTTCGGCAGAGTATGTGTTCCTGAAGAATTGACAGACCATAAATGAAATGCAGGTTTTCTGAAATCTTCCAAACGTCGATTTGATACAGGACAGAATAATTCATAT
Organism: Lachnospiraceae bacterium; assembly: GCA_030524665.1. GTDB lineage: Bacteria > Bacillota > Clostridia > Lachnospirales > Lachnospiraceae > Choladousia. The sequence continues at coordinate 27,902 of JAUNGL010000007.1, forward strand.
GTGATGGGAGCGCCCAGGACTGGCACATGGCAGAATCGGGACAGTTTATGTCAGAACAATACATATGCGAGGAGAGCTGGGACAGTGCCCGGAGGAAAGACTGAGAAAGCGGGGCAATGAATGAAACAGTTAAGTTTATTTGATATGATGGAGGAACGGGAGACGAATGCACCGCTTGCAAGCCGCCTGCGTCCTGAGACGCTGGAGGAATACGCAGGACAGGAGCATCTGGTCGGAAAAGGAAAAATCCTGAGGCAGTTAATTGAAAGGGATCAGATTTCCTCGATGATCTTCTGGGGGCCGCCGGGAGTCGGCAAGACAACGCTGGCGCGGATCATAGCGAAGCAGACAAAGGCAGAGTTTGTAGAATTCAGTGCGGTAAGCAGCGGAATCAGGGAGATTAAGGAGGTCATGACGCAGGCGGAGCAGGCCAGACGAATAGGGGTACGGACACTGCTCTTTGCGGATGAGATTCACCGCTTCAATAAGGCACAGCAGGATGCGTTTCTTCCATATGTAGAGAAAGGAAGCATCATTCTGGTCGGAGCGACAACGGAGAATCCTTCCTTTGAGATTAATTCAGCTCTTCTGTCACGGTGTAAGGTATTTCTGCTGAAAGCATTGGAAGAGAAGGACATCCGGAAGCTGCTGGGATATGCACTGAAGAGTCCGAAGGGTTTTGGGAACATGGATATCCTGATCGGAGAGGATCAGCTGGCAGTGATTGCCCGGTTTGCAAATGGGGATGCGAGAACTGCGCTGAATACGCTTGAGATGGCGGTACTGAACGGAACGATGGATCAGGAAGCCCGGCTGGTTGTTACGGATGAGATTTTGTCTGAGTGTATGAACAGGCGTTCCCTGTTGTACGATAAAAACGGGGAAGAACATTACAATCTGATTTCCGCGCTTCACAAATCAATGCGGAACAGCGATCCGGATGCGGCAGTCTACTGGATGTGCCGGATGCTGGACGGTGGCGAGGACCCGCTGTATATTGCGCGAAGGCTGGTGCGCTTTGCGAGTGAGGATGTGGGAATCGCGGACCCGCAGGCGCTTCAGGTGGCAGTCAGTACGTATCAGGCGTGCCACTTTCTGGGGATGCCGGAGTGTGATGTGAATCTGACGCAGGCCGTGGTCTACCTGTCGATGTCACCGAAATCGAATGCACTTTACAGGGCCTGTGAAGCGGCCAAGGAAGATATCCGGAAGTTGCCTGCGGAGCCGGTGCCGCTGCAGATCTGCAATGCCCCGACGAATCTGATGAAAGAGCTGCATTATGGGGAAGGCTACGTCTATGCCCACAGTACGGAAGAGAAGCTGACCAGAATGCAGTGCCTGCCGGATTCACTTGCAGGGAAAAGGTATTATCAGCCGACTTCAGAAGGAAAGGAGAAACAGGTGAAGGAACGGCTGGAAGAGATACTTGCGTGGAAGCGTGGGGAAGAAACAAAATGAAAATAAAAGTATAAAATACCCGGGAATTCAAAACCACGGGTATTTTTTATGGCAGACTGGTAAAAAGTGATGTATAATGGACAGCATATTTTGTAATAGTTCAGCAGTGGTCAGCCAAATGTTTGCGCAGGCACGACCATCTGGTTCGTTGCTCGCAGGAATAAATAAGAAAGTCAGGAAGAAAGGAGCATCCATATGTCCCTGCAATTTATAATAGGAAATTCCGGCAGCGGGAAATCCCGTATGCTGTACCGGAAAATGATAGAAGCCTCTATCCGGCATCCGGAACAGAATTTTATGGTGATCGTCCCGGAGCAGTTTACGATGCAGACGCAGAAGGAGCTGGTGATGCTCCACCCGAAAAAGGGAATTATGAATATTGATGTCCTGAGTTTTCCACGGCTGGCACACCGTATTTTTGAAGAGACGGGCGAGGATCGGCGGACGATCCTGACGGAGACGGGAAAGAACCTGATGATACGGCGGCTGGCGATGGAGCTTTCTGATGAGCTTCCGGTGCTTGGAAGCAGAATGAACCGGACGGGTTATGTGTCGAAGGTAAAGTCGATACTTTCCGAGCTGATGCAGTATGAGGTGACGGAGCCGGAGCTTGGGGTTTTGATCGAACAGGTCAGTGACCGTCCGTTGCTGCAGGCGAAGCTGAAGGATATTCAGAAGCTCTACCGTGAATTTCTGGATTACCAGAGAGAGCGGTTTCTGAAACCGGAGGAGCTGCTGGATGTTCTGTGTCAGGCAGCTTGGCATTCTAAACTTCTGCGCCGGAGTACGCTGGCATTCGACGGGTTTACCGGATTTACGCCTTCACAGCTTCATGTGCTGGAAGTGCTGATGAAGCTCTCACCGCAGCTTTTGATTACGGTAACGATGGATGCGGGGGAGTCATGGGGAGGAAGATTTGAGGAGCATGAGCTGTTTGCACTCAGCAAGAAGACGATTCAGACACTTCTGGAAACTGCGGGGCGGGCGGCGCTGCACAGTGAGTTTCCGTTTGAGATTCAGGAGCCTGTGATACTTGGGAAAGATGGCTGTCCGAGATTTCGGAAGGGCGGGGAACTGGAGCATCTGGAGAGGAATCTGTTCCGGACGAGACGGCAGAGCTATCGGGCAAAGGAGCATCAGAATGCAGTACCGATGCAGGTGCAGAAGAGCGGGAATCGGGGAGCGGAAAATTCACAGAATACGGCCGTTTGGGAAGAAACGAATCAAAAGCAGAACATGCCGGGAGAGAACGGAGGTGAGATATCCCTCCATGTCTCCGCGAATCCGGCAGGTGAGACCGCATTTGCAGCCCGGACGATCAGCCGTCTCGTGCGGGAAGAGGGATACCGTTATCAGGATATCGCGGTGATTACAGGCAATCTCGCTTCCTATGAGAATTATGTCAGGAAAATCTTCTGTTCGTATGATATTCCGGTATTTATCGACCAGACGCGTCATATTCTTCTGAATCCCTGTCTGGAATTTGTCCGCAGTGCGCTTGGTGTGGCGGAGCAGGATTTCTCGACAGAATCGGTGATCCGGTATCTGCGGACGGGAATGGCGGAGCTGACTGCGGAGGAGACGGACAGGCTGGAAAATTATCTGCTGGCTTCCGGAATCCGGGGAAAGACGCGCTGGGCGGAGGAATGGACGTGGCATACGCCGGGCCGGATGCAGGAGGAGACAGAGGTCTGCAACGGATTCCGGGCAGCCGTGATGGAGAAGCTGGGACTCTTCGCAGAGCGGATGTGTGCACCGGAAGCTGTCCTGCGGGATTATGCGGATGCACTGTATGAATTGCTGACTGCATGTAATCTTCAGCAGAAGCTGAAGGATCAGGAAAATGAATTTACCGTAAAAGGTGCGCTGGATCAGGCGAAGGAGTACAGCCAGATTTACGGGATTCTCCTGAAGCTGCTGGATGAGATGGTCGAACTGCTCGGGGAAGAAAAGGTAACAGGACGTGAGTTCGCAGATATTCTGGATGCCGGATTCGCGGAGGCAAAGGTCGGAATTATCCCGCCGGGAATTGATCAGGTGCAGGTCGGGGATATGGAGCGTACCAGACTGTCACGTGTAAAGGTTCTCTTTTTCCTTGGGCTGAATGACGGATGGGTGCCGTCACACGGAGATGACGGCGGAATCGTATCCGATATGGAACGTGAAATACTGCGGGACCGCGGAGCAGATCTGGCTCCGACCGGGCGTGAGGATGGCTATATCCAGCGGTTTTACCTGTATCAGAATCTGACGAAGCCGGAACGGCGCCTGTATCTTTCCTGGTGTAAGAGCAGCAGTGACGGAGCGCTGATGCGTCCCTCCTATCTGGTTGCAGTGATCCGGAAGCTGTTCCCTGAGCTTTGCGTGACAGAGGAAGAAAAGATACAGAAGTCCATTTATCAGATCACAGCGCCGAAGAATGGGATGGAGTATCTGACAGATGGGCTGCGGGCCGTGCGGGAAGGAAAAGAAACGAAAGAATGGCGTGAGGTGTACCGGACATACCTGCTCGACGAGAAGCTGCACGGACGTGTGCAGGAGCTGACGCGGGCAGCATTTCTAAGAGGAGGTGCGGCGCATCTGACGTACAAAACCTCAAGAAGCCTGTACGGGGAAGTGCTGGAGAACAGCGTGACACGTCTGGAGCAGTTTGCCGCCTGCGCATTTGCGCATTTCGCAGCGTATGGGCTGAGACTGCAGGAACGGGAGCTGTACGGCGTGCGTCCGGTAGACCTTGGAATCGTTTTCCACCGTGCAATGGAGCAGTTTTCACGGAGACTTCAGGCGAGCCCTTATGACTGGAAGAATCTTCCGGAAGAGGTTCGGGAGGAAATGATGGGAAAGTGCGTGGACAGTATTGCAGACGGTTACGGGGAAAAAGTATTTCACAGTGATGCACGGTCAGAATATACGGTTCAGCGAATGAAGCGGATTCTGAACCGCACGGTCTGGGCTCTGCATCAGCAGCTGGAGGCGGGAAATTATACCCCTCAGGCATTTGAGGTATCATTTGCGGATGCAGGGGATGCGGAGGCTGTGAATGTCAGGCTTTCCGGTGGGGAGAAGATGCATCTCCAGGGAAGGATTGACCGGATCGACACGTATGAGACAGAGGATACGGTCTATGTGAAGATCATTGATTACAAATCGGGGATGACGCAGTTTGACCCAGTGTCGCTGTACTATGGCCTGCAGCTTCAGCTAATCGTCTACCTGAATGCGGCGCTTGAGATGGAGCAGCGTATGGCAGGCGGGAAAGAGGCAATTCCGGCAGGCATTTTCTATTATCACATGCAGGACCCGATGCTGGATAAAGACGGAAAGGCGACACAGCAGCAGATATCCGAGAAGCTGCTGAAAAAGCTGAAGCCGGATGGGATTGTCAACAGTGACAAGGAAATACTGCAGACACTGGATCACCAGATCGGAGCAGACTCACTGGTAGTTCCGGCAGCGTTTAAGAAGGACGGGACACTGAAGGCAGGCTCCAGTGCAATTTCGACGGAACAGTTCCATGCAGTGTCACGGTTTGTCCGGCGGAAGTTGAAGGAGACGGGGCAGCGGATCATGGACGGAGAGATTTCGGTAAGCCCGGTAAAAAACAAAACGCAGTCCGCCTGTGATTACTGCGAATACGCCGATGTCTGCGGCTTCGACCGGAAGCTGCCGGGGATGTGTGAGCAGCGGCTGCAGGAGCTTTCGAAGGAGGAAGCGTGGGAAAGGATTGAGAGAGAAGGAGGTGAGGACTGAAATGGCAGTGACATGGACCGAAGAACAGCGGCAAGTGATCAATGTGCGGGATAAGGATGTGCTGGTTTCGGCGGCGGCTGGCTCCGGAAAGACGGCGGTGCTTGTGGAACGCATTATTTCGCGTATTACAGATCCGGTACACTCGGTCGATATTGATCGTTTGCTGGTGGTGACGTTTACGAATGCGGCAGCAGCGGAAATGCGGGAGCGGATCCGGGATGCGCTGGAACAGAAGGCTGAGCAGGAGCCGGAGAATACACATCTGCAAAAGCAGCTTGTGCTGATCCATCATGCAAGCATTACGACGATTCACAGTTTCTGCCTGAAAGTATTGCGGAGCCATTTTCATACGATCGGGCTGGATCCCGCATTCCGGATTGCAGACGAGGGAGAGATACGGCTTCTGGAACAGGATACGGTGAAGGAAGTGCTGGATGAGGCTTATGAAAAGAAAGCTCCGGAATTCCATGCATTTCTGGAATGTCTGGCAACCGGGAAAAGCGATGATATGATACCGGAGCTGATCCTGCAGCTTTACCATTTTTCACTTGGGCATCCCTGGCCGGATGAGTGGCTGGAGGAGTGCTGTGGGATGTATGAGAGGAAAGAAACGGGATTTGCGGAAAATCCTGACCAGTCACAGAGAAAAGGTTTGGAGAATGATGGAAAACAGTCTGTGAGGGATGCAGAAGCTTTGAATGGCAGAACACAGCACGGCTGGGGACAGCAGCCATGGTTGGAATTTCTGGTACAGGATGTCAGGCATCTGCTGTCTGATATGCAGGAGGAGCTGCGGGAGGCAGTACAAATCGCAGAACAGCCAGATGGACCGTATCCGTATCTGAAGGCATTGGAGAGCGATGCACAGATACTGGAGAGGCTTGCGGTGGCACAGGATTATGATACTCTGGCAGGTGCATTCGCCCAAATGGGAAGTCTGGCACGGCTTGCAGCGATCCGGGATAAGACTATTTCAGAAGAGAAGAAGCTGCAGGTACAGGAGATCAGAAACCAGATCAAGAAGGAGCTTTCGGACATCCGTGATCGGTATTTTTATGCAGGGATTGATGAAATACAGGAAGAATTTTATGAGAGCGGGCAGATTGTACGTGTTCTTGCAGAACTTACGAGAGCTTTTTCTACTCGTTTTGCAAAGAAAAAAGCAGAGAAAAACCTGCTGGACTTCGGTGATCTGGAGCATTTTGCGTTGGAAATCCTTCTGGCGAAGGAGAATGGAAAGGCAGTTCCGACAGCGGCGGCGAAGGAGTATGCAGAGGTCTACGAGGAGGTCATGACTGATGAATATCAGGACAGCAATCTTGTACAGGAATTCATTCTGAAGAGTGTATCCGGTGCCGGATGCGGGGCGCACAACCGCTTTATGGTGGGAGATGTGAAGCAGAGCATTTACCGTTTCCGCCTCGCACGCCCGGAACTGTTCATGGAAAAGTACAGGACATATGTGCGTGAGGAAGATGAAAATACCTGCCGGATTGACCTGCATAAGAACTTCCGGAGCCGCAGTCAGGTATTGGAAGGTGTAAACTACATTTTCCGGCAGATTATGACGGAAGGATTGGGGGGTGTCACCTACGATGACGATGCGGCGCTCTATCCGGGGGCTGTATTTGCGGAGGGGAATGATGCTTCGTTTCTTCCAACTGAGATTCTGCTGCTGGAGCCGGACCGGCGCAGCGGTGGAGCCGGGCAGGAGAATGAAGAAAAAAATCAAGAGATTCGGAAGGCAGTGAGCCGGAATGAAGTGGAAGAATCAGACAATCGGAGTGAAGCAGGAAAAGAGAAGCCGGAGAGCCGTGAGAAAGAGGGAGAGCCAGAAAATCGTAGTGAAGTAGGAAAAGGGGAATCGGAAAGCTGGGGAAGAGCGAACACAGAGATACAGAGTGAAACAGAAAAAGAGAAGCAAGAGAATCAGGAAAATAAGCAGGAAGCAGAAGCACGTCTGGTAGGCCGCCGGATTCTGGAGATCGTCGGCCATGAAAAGGTCTGGGATAAGGAACTCAGTGCGTACCGTCCGGCATCCTGGTGTGACATTGTAATCCTGCTTCGTACCGTTTCAGGCTGGGCGGAGTCTTTTCAGGAAGTATTGAGTGATATGGGGATACCGTGCTTTACCGGATCGCAGACAGGTTACTTCTCCGCTGCGGAGGTGCGAGTGGTGCTTTCGTATCTCCAGATTCTGGATAATCCGGTGCAGGATATTCCGCTGGCCGCGGTACTGAGGAGTCCGATCGGCGGGTTTTCCGACGAGGAACTGGCAATTATCCGGGCGAAGGCGCCAGGATATTATTTTTATGAATGCTGCCGGAATTTTTGGGCTATGGGGGCAGAGGCAGAAGAAAAAGCCATCTGTGAAAAGCTGGGCCGTTTCTTTGAAACGTATGAACAGTTCCGTGCGAAAACAGCCTGTACCCCGGTTCACCTGCTGCTCTGGGAGATTCTGGACGTCACCGGGTACGGAGCATATGCAGCCGCACTTCCGGCAGGCGCACAGCGCAGGGCGAATCTGGATATGCTGGTGGAAAAGGCGATTGCGTATGAGGCTACGAGCTACAGGGGACTGTATCATTTCGTGCGCTATATTGAAAATCTGAAAAAGTATGAAGTGGATTACGGGGAAGCCAGCATCAGCGGGGAAGCCGATGATACGGTGCGCATCATGAGCATCCATAAAAGTAAGGGACTGGAGTTCCCGATCGTCTTCGTGAGCGGTATCAGCAAGAGATTCAATGAATCCGATGCAAGAAGCCGGATTGCACTTCACCCGGAGCTCGGCATAGGCTGTGATTTCGTTGATCCCGGACAGAGAGTCAAAGCTCCGAACCTGCTGAAGCGTGTCATTCAGCGGCAGCTTCGGCAGGAAAGTCTGGGAGAAGAGCTGCGTGTGCTTTATGTGGCGATGACGCGTGCAAAGGAAAAGCTGATTCTGACAGGGACGGTTTCTGATTTCGAAAAAAAGATGGAGAGCTACGGGAGGGGACGTACCCGCGAAGAAACAGAGTTGTCGTATACGCAGCTTTCTTCCGCTTCCTCTTATATGGACTGGGTGATTCCGGCTCTGCTGCATCATCCGGATGCATCGGACTGGAATGGGGAAGCAAATGGACAGACCCTGTTTTACTGTGCCTGTATGCCTGCAAGCAGACAGACTCTGTACCGGCTGATGACGGAAAATGAGGAATCACTCCGCCTGCAGCAGCTTCTGCAGATGGATACGGAAGTATGTCAGGATGAGCAGGCTGCCGCCTATCTGGAACGGGTATTCCATGCTGTGTACCCATTTGAGAGTGATCAGGAGATCCGGGGCAAGCTGTCGGTATCGGAATTGAAGCGTATGTCGCAGATTCCGGAGACAGAAGAGGGAGACCAGCTCTATGAAGAAGAACCGGTAGTTCCGCTGGTGCCGCAGTTTCGGAATGAGGGAGAGGTGCTTGCAGGGGCTGCGCGGGGAACCGTATATCACATTTTTATGCAGAATTTAGATTTTTCTAAGAAAGTATCGCTGGAAATGCAGTTGGAAGAACTGATAAAGTGTGGTAAAATGACCCGGGAGGAAGGCGAGTCCCTGAATCTGGAGGATATCCGCGTATTTTTGGCGTCGGAGATCGGGCAGAGGATGGAGCAGGCATCTGGGCGTGGAACGTTGTACCGGGAGCAGCCGTTTGTGATCGGCGTTCCGGCAAATACAGTTCGGAGTGAATGGAATCCGGAAGAAACTGTTCTGGTACAGGGAATTATCGATGCCTTCTTTTATGACGAGGATGGAAAAATCATTCTGCTTGATTATAAGACGGATCATGTCCGGTCTGTGAGGGCGCTTGTGGAGAAATACCGTCCGCAGCTTACATATTATGCGGAGGCACTGGAGCGGTTGACAGAGCGGAGAGTAAAACGCAGGGTGATTTATTCCTTTCATTTGGGACGGGAGATTATATTATGAAAAAATTATACCACAATCAGGCAGTCCGGTATATTTTCTTCGGCTGCTGTACGACTATGGTGAATCTGGTATCGTACTATCTGCTGCGCACCTTTCTTCGGATTGATCTGACTGCAGCGAATCTGATCGCGATATCACTGTCAATTCTGTTCGCATACGTTGTGAACAAGCTTTTTGTATTTGAACACAAGACCGGTTCTCTTCCGGAATTCCTGAAAGAGGCCGGAAGCTTTATCGGGATGCGCCTTGGAACCATGCTTGTTGAGATTCTTGGCATGCTGCTGCTGACCTGTATTTGGGGGATCAATGAGATGATCGCCAAGCTGGCGATTCAGTTCATTGTGCTGGTGCTGAACTATCTGATCAGCCGGTTTGTCGTATTTCGGGATGGTGATGAGAATTCAGACAGGGAAGCACTGGAGAAGAAGCGTATTTCACGCAGATATTTTCTGGCGGGCTTTTTCCTCTCCGTGCTGGTGGCAGGGATTGGATTTATCTGCCACGGTGTATGGCCGTTTGGGGATAAGACCGTACTGATTGTGGATTCTCTGCATCAGTATCTTCCATTTTATACGGATTTCCATCAGAAGCTTGCAAACAGTGAGTCACTGCTCTATTCATTTTCCGGCGGACTCGGCTACAATTTCTGGTCCACGTATGCATATTATATGGCGAGCCCGGTGAATTTCCTGCTGGTACTGGTGCCGATGGAGCACGTATGTGATTTTATGGATCTGGTGATCCTGCTGAAGATCGGCCTGTGCGGCGGATGCTTCTCCTGGTATCTGCATCAGAGAGACCGGAGCCGGAGATACCTTCCGGCTGTGTTCGGAGTGATGTTTGCTCTGAGTAATTTTGTGCTGGGCTATTATTTCAATCTGATGTGGCTGGACAGTGTTGCCGTCCTTCCGATTATCATGCTGGGAATCGAGAGGATTGTGGATGGAAAGAGCGGGCGTCTGTTCGGCGTTTCCCTGTTTTTCGGATTGTGGTGCAATTATTATATTGGATTTATGCTGTGCATCTTTTCCTGCCTGTATTTTCTGGTGCGCTGGGTCAGTGCCGGAAGAATCACGGTCAGAAGGGTATTCCGAAGCTGTCTGAACTTTGGCTGGTATGCGCTGCTTGCCGGAGGGATGGCTGCGCTGGTACTGCTGCCAGCATTTATGGGACTTTCTTCATCGGAGTCCATGCAGGGCAATAAATTTCCGTCGACGATTAAATTTTATACCGACTTTTCGGAGATGATGCTGAATCATTTCGCCTTTCTGGAGCCGATTAATATTGCAAATACGCAGGTTGGCCTGAATGCTTACTGCGGAGTGGCAACTGTGCTTCTGGCGGTGCTGTACCTGTTTGATTCCAAAATCAGGCTGCGGGAACGGCTGGCGCATTACGCACTGACCGGTTTTCTACTGCTTAGCTTTTCATTGAATATTTTAAATTATATCTGGCACGGATTCCATATCCAGAATGGGCTGCCGAACCGGTTTGCATTTATCTATATCGCACTTCTTCTGGTGATGGCGTATGATGCACTGGGACATATCAGAAACTTCCATCTGCTGAAGCTGCTGGTTTCCTTTGTGGCTCCGGCTGCATTTGTTGCATACGTTTATCTGACAGGGTACGGTGAGGTGGAGGATTATCTCTGCTATATTACTTTTGGGATTCTGGTACTCTGGCTTGGGCTTCTGCTGATTGGCAGATACGTGCATGTTCTGAAGCCTGCGCTCTATTACGGACTGATTTCGGCTGTGGCTCTCGTGGAGGTATCTGCCAATGGCATTCATGGTATACTGAAGAACGGCGGTGTGACCAGGAGTCTGTATGTGGCTGACCAGACGTCTTATCAGGCGCTGATGGCGGAACAGGATGACGATTCGTTTTTCAGAAGCGAGATAGACCGCCAGCGGATGCGGAATGTGACAATGTTCGCGGGCGGCAACGGAATGGTGATGTTTAACTCGACGATGCAGGAATCTGTGATTGACTTCTGTGACAGCGTGGGAATTGAAGCAAGAACGAATAAGAACGGTTATCTCGGCGTGACGAAGCTGATGAATGATGTGCTGGGAATCAAATACCTTGCATCTCCTTCGAAGCTCGCAGATACGATGTATCAGTTTGAGAGAGTCGGAGAGGACGGAGAGCTTACACTGTACCGTAATGATAATGCACTGTCGATCGGATTTATGGTAAATGATGCGGTCCGCCAGTGGGATATTGATGGTGAGGAACCACTGGAGGTACAGAACAGTTTTGTGACGCTTGCGACGGGGCTTGAGCCGATCTATGTACTGGACCGTACGATCCAGATGGAAGACGGAGAAAATTACGGAATCAGGATCCCGGAGAACAAGCAGGTGTATCTCTGCCTTGATACGCGGGTAGCGAAGATTGAACTGAATACCCCGGAATACGTTAAGACATTTAATGACTATACAGATCATCTGTATGCGATCAATGGTGCGAATGGCAATGATATGGCGGACTTTACAGTGACTCTGAAGGAGAGCCAGTCATTCGAGGAGGCAGAGGTATACACCTGTGCGAATGACGCTTACCAGAAGGTTGTAGACCAGCTTTCAAAGAGCCAGATGACGGATGCGGAGGTATCCGGAAACCAGCTCCGGGGAACGATTGATGTACAGGAAGCGGGTACGCTGCTTCTGACGATCCCGTATGATACGGGATGGAGCATCAAAGTAGACGGAAATGAAACAGAATTCTACAGTATCGGAAAAGCTCTGACAGGAGTATCACTCGGTATCGGGACGCATACGATTGAGATGAAATATACGCCACCCGGACTGTGGTTGGGGAGCTTCCTGAGTCTGCTGTGTGTGGCATTGTATATGCTGTCAGGCGTTCTGGAAGGAAAGCACCCGGAGTGGTTTGCACAGAAGGAAGGAAACTCAGATCATGCAGATGGCTCAGGAAACGGTGCTGCGTGGGAAGACGGAATGAAGGGCAGTGAAAGCATGGAAGCAGATACTGACGAAGCAGAGCTCTGGTCAGAGGAGGAGCTTGCAGAAGAAGCGTCGGAAGACGAATGGAAGGATGCCGTGCAGATGGAAGAGTCCACGGATGAGGAAGATCCATTTCAGGATTAAAAGAGATAGACCGGATTGTATGATTGGTTAGACGCAGACAGTGATTTCGGAAAAATGAATGCAGGTATGGAATTACTGCAAAAGCATATGATAATGGAGGAGAGACAAATGGAGTTTCATTTCTCAGAGAAGGCGATGAGAATTGAGGAGGGGATTTTTGCCCTGTTGAATACAAAGAAAAACGAACTGATTGAGCGGGGGAGGACGATTTATAATCTTTCTGTCGGAACACCGGATTTCCAGCCACCGCAGCATGTGATAGATGCGGTCTGTGAAGCAGCGGCGAAGCCGGAGAATTATAAATATGCGCTGGTGGAGTTGCCGGAGCTTCTGACCGCGGCACAGGGATTTTTCCGGCGCAGATTCGGGATTGAGCTTGAGACGACAGAAATTATGGAGTTGTACGGTTCCCAGGAGGGCATGACGCATCTTGCGTGGGTTCTCTGCAACCCGGGCGATCTGGTGCTTGTGCCGAATCCGGGCTATCCGATCTTCAGCATTGGGCCGCAGCTCTGTGACGCCGAGGTATGGGAGTACCCGCTTTTGCCGGAAAATGGATTTCTGCCGAAGCTTGCCGAAATTCCGGAGGATGTGGCGCGGAGAGCGAAATTTATCGTAGTCGGTTATCCGGGAAATCCAACCTGTAAGACAGCGCCGGATTCCTTCTACCGTGAACTAATTGCATTTGCGAAGAAATATGAGATCATCATTCTCCATGACAATGCATATGCGGATCTGGTATTCGGCGGACAGAAGGGAGTGTCCCTTCTGTCATTCGAAGGAGGAAAAGAAGTCGGCATTGAGTTTTATTCTCTCTCAAAGACTTTTAACTATACCGGAGCCAGAGTGTCCTTTGCGATTGGGAATCACGAAATCATTCAGAAATTCAAGGCGTTGCGGACACAGTTTGACTATGGTACTTTTCTTCCAGTACAGTACGGTGCGATTGCAGCATTAACGGGACCGTTTGACGGTGTGCTGCGACAGCGTGAGGAGTATGAGAAACGGAATCATGCACTCTGTCAGGGGCTGCGTGATATTGGCTGGAATGTGCCGGACAGCGAGGGAACTATGTTTGTATGGGCGCCTCTGCCGGAGGGCTACAGTAATTCCGAAGAATTCTGCATGGAGTTGATGGAGCGCTCCGGAGTGATCTGTGTGCCGGGAAGCAGTTTCGGAAGTCTGGGTGAAGGATTCGTGCGTATGGCACTTGTACTTCCGCCGGAAGAACTGAAGAAGGCAGTTGAGAGTATCCGGGAAAGTGGAATTCTGAAGAAATAGTTTAATGTATGGCAATGAACGGAGGATTTATGCAGGATTTGTTCAATGAGCTGGCAGACGCTGTCGGCAGCGATCACATCTGGAAAGATGAAATGATGAAGAAACACACGACCTTCCGGATCGGAGGCCCGGCAGATATCTTTGCCGCACCGGAAACGGAGGAAGGAATTCGGGCAGTACAGAGACTTTGCAGGGAATATCAGGTGCCGCTGTATGTCATCGGGAATGGAAGCAACCTGCTCGTATCTGACCGTGGAATCCGCGGAGTTGTGATGCAGTTATTTAAAAATTACAGCGGTGTATCTGCGAAAGAGGATACCATCACTGCGAAGAGTGGAATCCTGCTCTCCGCACTCGCAAGGCGGGCTTTGACACATAGTTTGTCCGGACTGGAGTTTGCTTCCGGAATCCCGGGCACACTCGGCGGTGCGGCTGTGATGAATGCAGGGGCGTATGGCGGAGAGATGAAGGACGTGATCCAGAAGGTGCGGGTGCTGACTTCGGAGGGAGAGATCCTGACACTTGGGATCGAAGAGCTGGAAATGGGTTACCGGACGAGTATCATAGCGAAGCGAAATTATCTTGTACTGGAAGCAGAGCTGCATCTTCAGAAAGGTGATTCTGCGCAGATATTACAGAGAATGGAAGAGCTGAAGGAACAGAGAGTGTCGAAACAGCCACTGGAGCTTCCGAGCGCCGGAAGTACATTCAAACGGCCGGAGGGATACTTTGCAGGCAAGCTGATTATGGATGCGGGACTCCGCGGATTTACCTGCGGAGGCGCGCAGGTGTCTGAGAAGCACTGCGGCTTTGTGGTGAACAGGAATCAGGCGACGGCGGAGGATGTCAGAAGGCTGATCAGCGAAGTACGGCAGATCGTATTTGAGAAGTACGGTGTGATGCTTGAGCCGGAAGTAAAAATGGTCGGAGAATTTGAGACTGGTATATAATGAGTGGAAAATATTGTCTGGGTATATAGATGGAAGCAAACCGGGAAATGAAATCGGAATGGAGCTGTTTGGCAGAAATAGTATATTCAGCAATTCTATAGAACACAGGATGCGGAGGAAGTTATGAGATTTGTGATTGTGACCGGAATGTCGGGAGCCGGAAAAAGTACTGCGCTGAAGGTACTTGAGGATATCGGATATTTTTGTGTGGACAATATTCCGATTCCTCTGGTAGAGAAATTTACGGAGCTTGCGCTGACTCCGAAGACAGAATACAATAAGGTTGCGCTTGGCGTGGATATCCGGAGCGGAAGAGAAATTGAAGGGCTGCAGAGTGTGCTGGAGCGGCTGGCAACTCAGGGTCTGATCTATGAAATTCTCTATCTGGATGCCAATGACACGACGCTTCTTAGGCGCTATAAGGAAACGCGGCGCAGCCATCCGCTTGCCCGCGACGGCAGAATCGAGGATGGCGTTGTGCAGGAGCGCGAGGCGTTGGCATTCCTCAGGAAGCAGGCAGACTGGATTATCGACAGCTCGACACTTTTGGTGCGGGAGCTGCGTGCGGAGTTGGAAAAAATCTTTGTGAACAGTCAGGAATACAGGAATATTTATATCACCATCCTGTCTTTCGGGTTCAAATACGGGATTCCGGTCGATTCGGATCTGGTATTTGATGTGCGGTTCCTGCCGAACCCATACTATTTGGAAGCATTGAAACAGAAAACAGGGCAGGATGCGGAGGTACGGGATTACGTGCTGGGATTCGACCTGACACATGAGTTTCTGAAAAAGCTCGAGGATATGGTGGATTTCCTGATCCCGAACTATGTGTCGGAGGGAAAGAACCAGCTCGTCATCAGTATCGGATGTACGGGAGGCAAACACCGTTCCGTTACACTGGCGAACTGCCTGTATGAATATCTGAGCCAGAAGAACGGATATGGACTGAAAATCGAGCACCGGGATATTCTGAAGTAAAGATCAGGCGGAAGCAGGCAGAACGGAGGCTGGTCATGCATGGACCACGGAGTTCAGTATTGAGGGAAGCCGGTGGCAGAATTACAGCATGTCCGGGAAGGATCTGTGGCATAAGTGTATTGGGATGGGAGCATGAAAATGTCATTTTCAGGGGACGTAAAAGAAGAACTGTCATATCTGGTCAGCACAGCGCGGCACTGTCAGATCGCGGAACTTGCAGCGCTGGTCGGAATGTGCGGCTCGGTCTGTATCTCAGCATCAGAGCGCTATTCGTTAAAAATTCATACAGAAAATCAAACAGTCGCGAGAAAATGCTTTACATTATTGCAAAAAACATTTAATATAAGTAGTGATGTGTCCGTGCGCCTTCAGAAAAGAGACACACGGGGCAATTTGATATTTACGATATTGGTAAAAAGGCATGAAGATGTGATACGTGTTTTGCAGGCTCTCAAGCTCTTTACGGAGGATGGAGAGATCTCGGAGCAGATGTCACCTGCGAATCAGCTTCTGGTTCAGAAATCATGCTGTCGGCGTGCATTTATCCGGGGTGCGTTTCTGGCCGCGGGCTCCATCAGTGATCCGGTTAAGTCCTACCACTTTGAGATTGCATGTGCTTCCATGGCAAGGGCAGAACAGCTTCAGATGCTGATCCGGCCGTTCGGACCGGATGCCAAAATTGTACAGCGTAAAAAGTACTATATCGTGTATATTAAAGAGGGAGCACAGATTGTTGATATGCTCAATATCATGGAGGCGCATGTTTCCCTGATGAATCTGGAGAATATCAGGATTGTGCGTGAGATGAGAAACGCAGTGAACCGCAAGGTGAACTGTGAAGCAGCCAATATTAACAAGACTGTGAATGCAGCGGTAAAGCAATTGGAAGATATCCGCTATCTGGAGCGAATCAGGGGAATCGATTCGCTGCCGGCAGGCCTTGCGGATATCGCACAGCTCCGTCTGGAGAATCCGGATGCAACGCTGAAGGAATTGGGTATGATGTTGACACCGTCAGTTGGGAAGTCCGGAGTCAATCACCGATTGAGGAAATTGAGCCAATTGGCAGAGGAGCTAAGGCAAAACAAGGAGGAGAACTATTATGACTAAGAAAGAGATCACGATTCAGCTTGCCAGTGGTTTAGAAGCAAGACCCGTAGCGATGCTGGTGCAGGTAGCAAGCCAGTTTGAAAGCGAGATCCACGTAGAATGCAAGGGCGGGAAGTCAGTGAACGCGAAGAGCATCATGGGAATGATGACCCTCGGACTGGCTACCGGAGAGACAGTTGTTGTATCTGCGAACGGAGCGGACGAGGCTGAAGCGGTAAAGAAGATTGAAACATATCTGAGTGCATCCAACTGAGTCATAGTATAGCAGAGCGATCTGCAGGTTATATGAGGTAAATGGATATGCGGGGCATTTCACGGAGGCGTGGGGTGCCTCTCTTTTTGTTTCATATGATCAGGCTGCGAAGCGGCGGCACGGAACACGAGGAAAGGCATAATTCAGGGTTTTATCAGAAGTGAGATGATTTCTGTCTCAATCTGTGTTATGCTTATTTAGAGTCTGGCAGTGATGGGAAAATAAAGGATACAATACAAAACAGAGCAGTGGGGTACTTAGCATGCAAATCTATGTCTGCGATGACGAACCGCAAATTTTAAAAGTAATTTCGGAAAAAATACGCAGTTATCTGCCGGATGATACAGTAACCGGCCTTTCTTCCGGACGGGAGCTGATGGAGCGGATGGCTGAGGTACATTGTGATATTCTGTTTCTGGATATCGACATGCCGGACCTGACCGGAATGGATATCGCGCAGCAATTGAATGCCCGGGAACAGAAGCTGCTGCTTGTTTTTGTCACGAGTCATGACGAGCTGGTTTATGAGAGCCTGCAGTATCATCCGTTCGGCTTTATACGGAAAAGCTGCTTTGAGAAAGAAATCAGGAAAATATTGGATGACTGCCAAAAAGAGATGAGCTCACGTCAAAAGCATTTCCATTTCAGGATGGCCGGGCAGGATATGATCCTGCCGCTGTCTGATATTTTATATTTTGAGGCAGATGGAAATTATCTGAAGGTATTTACATGGAGCGGGACAGAGAGGCAGAGCACGGTATCCGGGAATGCATGGGAGGTCATATCCTACCCGGGAGGAGCGGGGACAGAGATCCGGTGGGGAAATGTCCCGGGAGGGGGACTGGCGTGGAATCATATCGCTTCCGGAGCACAGTTGCGGCGGTTGAATCCAGTCTGTCGGGAGATGGATTTGTCCGCGTCCATAAAGGATTTCTGGTAAATTTGTCTGCGGTCAGGATGATAGGAAATGAAGGGTTGAGGCTGGTCAGTGGCGCTGAAATTCCTATGGGGAAGAATTATGTGGACATTGCCCGAAGGAGGCTGTTGCAATATCTGAGAATATGAAACAGATGCGCCGTAAAGTGTGGATGGCCGGGCGGATGCGGCGGGATTGCCGCCTGCAGTAAGCTATCCCGCTGCTGGTCATGGGAGACATCTGTGGGCTGAGGAATGGAATCGTGATGGAGATATGGAGCTATGAGCCGATACGGGGATTTACAGAAACAGTATGAAGAATTGGACCGCAGGTATGCGGAGCTTTATGCGAAACACTCGGAACTGGAATATGAATATGGCCGTTTGAGAGAGGATACTGCGGAGCGGGAGCAGCAGGATCAGGAAATCCGTGCCCTGCACCAGAATGTCAGGAAACTGAAGCATGATATGAAAAATCACTTTATGGTTCTTTCTTCTTATCTGGCATCGGAGAATTATGATGCTGCCAGAGCATATTCGTCGGAAATACTGGAGAAGCTGAATTCCATGCACAGCTACGTGGAGACAGGCAATACGTTGATGAATCACATTGTAAACGAGAAGCTGCAGTTTGCCAGAGAACAGGGGATTTTGCTGAAGGCGGAAATTGAGAACCTGTCCTTCGCGCGGATGAGCGGGATGGATTTTACGGCATTGTTTGGCAATCTGCTCGACAATGCGATTGAAGCGAGTCTCAGAGAAGAGACAGGAAAGCGGGAGATGGTTCTTCTCGTGTCGGAGCGGCAGGGATACGAGGTGGTGTGTGTGAAAAACAGGATTTCCTCTTCCGTCCTGGAGAGAAATCCGGATCTGGCAACCACGAAGGAGAATGGCGGGCAGACACATGGAATCGGTATTTGTCGGGTCAGAGAGATCGCAGAGAAGTACGGCGGTATGTATGATATTTATGAAACAGACGGATACTTTTGTTTTGCAGTATTTATCCCCAAATAGCGGTGTTTTATCCCAATCCCTTGTAAATTGAGATTACAGGGGATATTTTATTATTACTTGAGTCAGGGAGGAGGCAGCATGTTAAGCTTTGAGCATGTCAGTAAATTTGTTTTATCGGATATCAGTCTTCATATTCCGGCTGGGGTAGTCGTGGGCGTGATCGGGGTGTCTGGCTCTGGAAAGACGACTCTGCTGCGCCTTGCCTGCGGGCTGCTACAGTGTGAACAGGGGAGTGTCAGGACGTTTCTCGTGAACCCTGTCAGATACCGCAGGCAGATCGCTCCTGATATCAGAGTGTTTTTTTCGGAAGTCTCTGTGTTTCCGGAAGACAGTACAATTCTGTACGAATTCCAGAGGCTCGGAAGGATATACCGGATGGATGAGGACGAATTCAAGAAGACTTACAGGTATTTGTCCGGGCTGCTTCAGTTTGGAGCGTATGAGAGAATACAGATCCGGCAGCTGTCTCTGGGGCAGAGGCGGCGCGCAGAGCTGGCAACGGTGCTGCTTGGAAAAGCGCGGCTGATCCTTCTGGATGAACCGACCAGCGGTCTGGATGAGCAGGCCAGAAAGGTATTCCGGGAACAGCTGAAAAGAAAAAAAGAATCCGGGACATCGGTTCTCCTGGCCTCCCACAATATGGCGGAGACGGAACAGCTCTGTGACAGAATTGTTCTGCTGGACGGTGGGCGTCTCCTGTATTACGGGGAGGAGGACAGGCTGCTGCGGAAATATGCTCCGGTCCATGAGCTGGAGATTCTGTTTCAGGGCAGGCTTCCGGATATGGAGGATCTGCCGCTGCTCAGATACAGTATCGCACAGAACCGGATGAGGATTCGTTATCATTCCGATATTATTTCCACGGCGGAACTGGTCAGCCATCTGATGAGACGGACGGCGGTGGTTCAGATCAATATTGCAGGTCCGGAGCTTGAGGATGTCGTTCTGTGCAGAAAGGAAGGGATGAAACAGTGAGTTATTTTTGGATTTCCATAAAGAAAGCTTTGAATTACAGATGGAATGTATTTTTCAGCGTGGTCAGTATCCTGATGACTACAGCGGCGACGATATTTTTGTGGAAGTATATTTACCGGGATCAGAAAGAGATGCAGCAGTACATGATTATGTATGCGATCCTGTCCAGCCTGATTTCGTTTGTTTATTCCAACCGGTGTTCGGACTGTATTGCGGAGAAGGTTTACAAGGGAACCTTCGCTATCGATTTGCTGAGACCGATTCATTTCCTGAAATTAAATTTTATGGAGGTGACCGGGGAGATTGCGGCGAATCTTCTGATCAAAGGAATCCCGGTCGCAGCCGTTCTTTTCTCTGCGTACTGGAGCCTGATCAGAGGGATCAGTCCGGTCTACGCACTGCTTGGGGTTCTTGCGATCCTTTTGTCCTTTCTATTTTATATGATGCTCTATTCGACCATTGGTTTTCTGTCCTTCTGGTTTTATGAGATATGGCCATTTAACCGGCTGATGAATGATACCATACGGTTTCTGTCCGGTGCCGTGATTCCGGTTGCGCTGTTTCCGTCATGGCTGGCGGTACCGATCAGACTTCTGCCGTTCCGATATCTGTATTCTTTTCCAATTGAATTGATATTAAAAGGCAGCCAGTGTGAGCAGGTCGGAATGAATTTCGGGATTCTGATCGTGTGGGATCTTGTAATAGCCGTGCTTATGATGGCGGTGTATAAGAGAGCATTGTACCAATGCGTTGTGCAGGGAGGATGAGTATGAAGGAATTTTTATCGACCTACTGGGCCTATATCAAAACATTTTTTAAGGCGAGAGCAGAATACAGGACGAGTTTTTTTCTTGGGATGCTGGCGAATTTTTACTGTTACTTCATCACTTATGTCAGCTATTGGGTGCTGACGAATGGAGCGGGTACGATTGCAGGATGGGATTTCTCAGACCTGTCAATTCTGTATGGATTGTCCCTGCTTACCTATTCCATATCGGGAACGCTGATCTGGTATACGGCGTACCATCTGGAAGATCTGATCATCAGCGGACAGCTCGATATTATGCTGATCCGCCCGCAGGGCCTAATCCGTCAGATGATTTTTCAGAGGTTCGGTGATACCTTTCTGGGACAGATTGCAGTGACGGTTATTTTCCTGTGCGGTGCATTCGTGCTGCGGACAGATGGTTTGAGCTGGTGCATGGTACTCTATCTGATTCTTGCGGTCATCGGCGGAATCTTTTTGCAGATTGGTTCCATGATCCTCTTCGGGGCATTCAGCTTCTGGACGATGAAAACGGGTGAATTGATCAACGTAGTATTTTATGGTCTGCGGGATATGACGAAATATCCGCTGCTGATTTATCCGAGAGCAGTACGTATGATTCTGACGTTTGTGCTGCCGTGGTCATTTATCAATTACTACCCGGCGGTACTGATCACAGGAAAAAGCACGAGTGCAGCGGAACTGATACTTGGGATTGCGGCGCCGTTCGTCGGTGTTGTCTGGTTTCTTTTCGCGATATGGATATTTCGTCTGGGAATAAGGAGGTATACAGGTGCAGGAAGTTAAAGGAATAAAACAGATCATAGAAGTAAACGGGCTGAGCAGGGATTACACCGTAGCAAAAAAAGAGGAAAAACGGATGCATTTTCTGAGGCGCAGGTATGAAACTATTCATGCGGTCAATCATATCTCCTTTGCAATTGGAGCGGGCGAGACGGTAGGATTTATCGGCCCTAACGGAGCCGGAAAATCGACCACAATCAAGATGCTGACCGGAATCCTGAACCCGTCAGGGGGAAGCGTAACCGTTCTCGGCCGGGATCCCTACCGGTACCGGATGGAAAATGCGGGACGGATCGGAGTCGTCTTCGGGCAGAAATCTCAGCTCTGGTGGGACCTGCCAGTCACAGATACGTATACACTGCTGAAGAAAATATACAAAATACCGGAAGAAGTCTACCGGAGGAATCTGGAACGGTATACAGAGTGTCTGCAGATGAAGGAATTTCTGCTTCAGCCCGTGCGCCAGCTGTCTCTTGGACAGCGCATGAGGGCAGAGCTGTGCGCAGCACTCCTCCACGATCCCGAGATTCTGTTTCTCGACGAACCGACCATCGGTCTCGACATTGTCGTGAAAAAACAGATCCGTGAAATGATCCGGCAGATCAATCAGGAGCGGAAAGTCACGGTGCTTCTGACGACGCACGACCTGCAGGACATCGAGGAAGTCTGCGACCGGATGATTCTGATCAATCACGGGAGGATCATAGTAGACGGTCAGCTAAAGAACGTGCGGGAGAATTTTGAAGGATTTCATTCGGTCGAATTCCTGTGCAGAGTGCCATTCAGGAATGACATAGAGCTGCCAGGCGTAGAGCGCTGGATGACGCAAAACGGAAGCTTCACGGCGCTTTATCACAATCAGAAGCTCCTGCCAGCCGAAATCATCGAGACAGTGCTGAAAAAATATCCGGTGGAAGATATTAAGATGAAGGAACCGACGATTGAGGAGATTGTGGAAAGGTACTATATTGAATAAGTGATGTTTAATAAAGCCTCCATAAAGTAAAAAAGTGGGTGGTTTACCACCCACTGCTGTTAAACGATTGTTTTAGTTGGACAATCTAACCGCTTTTAAACG